>DATBSU010000129.1:0-14818 GCA_036559585.1 Methyloceanibacter sp. | reverse complement strand
AAGCGACGCGGCGCTCGAGTTGTTGCGCGATGCCTTCGGCTACCAACGTGGCGTCGATCTCAGGCTTCCGCACCTCGAGGATATTCAGATGCACCTCAGAATCAGTGAAGCTCGCTAGCTCGCGACGCAGCTTTTCGATATCGGCGCCCTTCTTGCCGATCAGGATGCCCGGACGCGCCGTGTGCACCGTTACCCGGCACTTCTTGTGAGGCCGCTCGATCACCACCTTGGAGATGCCGGCCTGCTTGCGGGACTCAAGGATGTGTTTGCGCATCTTCAAATCTTCATGCAGCAGCCGCGAATATTCTCCCCGGGACGCGTACCAGCGCGAATCCCAGGTGCGATTGACACCGAGCCGGAGCCCAATCGGATTGATCTTCTGTCCCATCAGGCGGACTCCGCGACTTGGCGCACGACCACAGTGATCTGCGCGAATGGTTTCAGGATGGCCGCGCCACGGCCGCGTGCCCGCGTCCGCATGCGCTTCAACACCAGCTTCTTGCCAACATAAGCCTCCGACACAACAAGCGCGTCGACGTCGAGGTCATGGTTATTTTCGGCATTGGCGATGGCCGATTGCAGTGTCTTCTTCACGTCCTTGGCAATGCGCTTACGCGAGAAAGTGAGGTCGGCAAGTGCACGATCCACCTTCTTGCCGCGGATCAACTGGGCAAGCAGGTTCAGCTTCTGCGGGCTCACCCGCAGCAACTTGGTAACGGCGCGCGCCTCGTTCTCTGACAGCGCCCGCTCGCGCTTGGCCTTGCCCATTACGCCTTCGCCTTCTTGGCTTTGCGGTCCGCGGAATGCCCGTAAAACGTCCGGGTGGGAGCGAACTCGCCGAATTTGTGTCCAATCATGTCCTCGGTGACGAGCACCGGAATGTGTTTCACCCCGTTATGCACGCCGAAGGTCAGGCCGACGAATTGCGGCAGAATGGTCGAACGGCGCGACCAGATCTTGATCACGGCGTTGGAACCGGAGCCGCGCGCCTTCTCCGCCTTCTTCAACATATATCCGTCGACAAACGGACCTTTCCAAATCGAGCGACCCACGAGGACTATCCCTTCTTCTGATGCCGGCTGCGCAGGATGAACTGGTCGGTGCTGCGGTTATGCCGCGTCTTCTTGCCCTTGGTGGACTTGCCCCAAGGCGTCACCGGATGACGGCCGCCGGAGGTACGTCCCTCGCCACCGCCATGCGGGTGATCGATGGGGTTCATCGCCACGCCACGCACGACTGGCTTCTTGCCCTTCCAGCGCATGCGGCCGGCCTTGCCGAACGACACGTTGGAATTATCGGGATTGGACACCGCACCGATGGTCGCCATGCACTCGGCCGGCACCATGCGCGTCTCACCGGAATTGAGCCGCAAAATCGCATAGCCTGAATCGCGGCCGACGAGCTGCACATAGGTGCCGGCAGCGCGGGCGATCTGGCCGCCTTTGCCGAGCTTCATCTCCACATTGTGGACGATGGTGCCGATCGGCACGTTAGCCAGCGGCATGGCATTGCCGGGCTTCACGTCGACGCGCTCATCCGCGATCACCGCGTCGCCAACCTGTAAGCGCTGCGGCGCCAAAATGTAGGACAGCTCGCCATCTTCATACTTGATCAGCGCGATAAACGCCGTGCGGTTCGGATCGTACTCGATCCGCTCCACCTTCGCCGGCATGCCGAACTTGCCGCGCCGCTTGAAGTCAACCATGCGATAGGTCCGCTTATGACCACCACCGCGATGCCACATCGTCACCCGGCCATGATTGTTACGGCCGCCGGACTTGCTGAGGCCTTCGGTCAGCGCCTTGACGGGCTTGCCCTTCCAGAGCGAGCTGCGGTCGATCAGCACGAGGTTGCGCTGGCTCGGCGTGGTTGGTTTGTATGTTTTCAGAGCCATGGTGCTAGATCCTCGTCGTCACGTCGATCTTCTCACCTTCGGCGAGCGTCACGATCGCTTTCTTCACGTCTTGCTGCTTGCCCTTCACGCCGCGGAACTGCTTGGTCTTGCCCTTGCGCAGCAGCGTATTCACGCCGACCACCTTGACCTTGAACAGCTGCTCGATCGCGGCTTTGATCTCCGGCTTGGTCGCGTTGCGGCGCACCTTGAAGACCACCTGATTGGCCTCCGACGCCATGCTCGATTTCTCGGTGATCACGGGAGAAAGAATGATGTCGTAAGCGGAAAGCGCACTCATTTGAACCGCGCCTCCAGCGCATCTAGCGCGGCCTTGGTCAGGACCAGCGTGTCGTGCCGCAAGATGTCGTAGACATTGATGCCCTGAACCGGCAGCACATCGACACGCGGCAGGTTTCTCGCCGCGCGCGCGAAAGCCGCATGCACCTCGGCGCCATCGATGATCAAAGCCGAGCCGAGACCGAGCTTGGCAAAGCGCGACTTGAGGTCTTTCGTCTTGCCATCTTTCAGTTCGATCTTGTCGATCAGCATCAGTGTCTTGGTTTTGGCCTTCGACGACAGCGCATGCTTCAGCGCGAGCGCCCTCACCTTTTTCGGCAGATCGATCGCGAAGCTCCGCGGCTTTGGCCCAAACGACCGACCACCGCCTCTAAACAGATTGGCGCGGCGGCTGCCGTGACGGGCCTGTCCAGTGCCCTTCTGCCGATGGGCTTTGTGGCCCGTCCGGTTGATCTCGGAGCGATCCTTGACCGAGACCGTGCCGCTCCGGCGCTTGGCGAGCTGATATCGCACCATGCGTTGCAAAATGTCGGCACGCGGCTCGAGCCCGAACACTGCGTCGGAGAGCTCGACCGTTCCGGCCTTCTTGGCGTCAAACGTGGTCATTTCCGCCTGCATTACGCTTGACCTCCGGCTTCGGCCGCAGCGGCCTCGGCGCCCTGCACTGTCTCGGCCTTGGGGGCTTTCACTCCGCCTGCGGGCGCCTTGAACGCGCCCGGCTTCGGCGCAGCTTCCGGCAAGCGGCGCTTCACCGCGTCGCGCAGCAGCACCCAGCCGCCTTTCGCGCCCGGCACCGCTCCGCTGATCATGATCAGCCCGCGGGTCGGATCGGTCTTCACCACCTTCAAATTCTGGGTGGTGACATTGGTATCGCCCATATGGCCGGCCATCTTCTTGCCCTTGAACACTTTGCCGGGATCCTGGCGCTGGCCGGTCGAGCCGTGACTTCTGTGGCTCACGGAAACGCCGTGCGAAGCACGCAGGCCGTGGAAGCCGTGACGCTTCATGGCACCGGCGAAGCCTTTGCCGATCGTCGTGCCGGAAACGTCGACGAATTGTCCCTCGACGAAATGGTCTGCGGTGATCTCAGCACCCACCTCGATCAGATTGTCCGGGCTCACGCGGAACTCGGCGAGTTTCCGCTTCGGCTCGATTTGCACGGCCGCGAAGAATCCGCGATCAGCGCGCGTCAGCCGCTTCGCCTTCGGCTTGCCGACGCCAAGCTGCAGCGCCGTATAGCCGTTCTTCTCTGCGGTGCGGTGGCCAATGACCTGACAATTGTCGAGCTTCAACACCGTCACCGGGATGTGCTCCCCGGCATCGGTGAAGATTCTGGTCATGCCGACCTTTTGCGCGATAACACCTGATCGCATCGGTTTAGTGTCCTTGCCTCGCCTTGCCGGCCTTTAGAGCTTGATCTCAACGTCGACACCGGCCGCGAGGTCGAGCTTCATCAAAGCATCAACGGTTTGCGGTGTGGGATCGACGATGTCGAGAAGGCGCTTATGGGTGCGCATCTCGAACTGCTCACGGCTCTTCTTATCGATATGGGGAGAGCGGTTGACGGTGAATTTCTCAATACGGGTCGGCAGCGGGATAGGTCCGCGGACTTCCGCGCCCGTACGCTTCGCCGTATTGACGATCTCCTTGGTCGAAGCATCGAGAATGCGATGATCGAAGGCTTTTAGCCTAATTCTTATGTTTTGGCTCTGCATCTCGATGTCCTTGAAAGCAAGAGCGCGCCGCTAAGGCGCGCTCTTAAATTGTCCTCTACTCGATGATCGACGCCACCACACCGGCGCCGACGGTGCGGCCACCTTCGCGAATGGCGAAACGAAGTTTCTCTTCCATGGCGATCGGCACGATCAACGACACCGTCATGGCGATATTGTCGCCCGGCATCACCATCTCCGTGCCTTCCGGCAGCTCAACCACACCGGTCACGTCGGTGGTGCGGAAATAGAACTGCGGACGGTAATTGCCGAAGAACGGCGTATGGCGGCCACCCTCTTCTTTGGTGAGGATATAGGCCTCGGCCTTGAACTTCGTGTGGGGCGTCACGGTGCCCGGCTTGGCCAGAACCTGGCCACGCTCGACACCCTCGCGATCCACGCCGCGCAACAGGCAGCCGACATTGTCGCCGGCCTCGCCCGAATCGAGCAGCTTGCGGAACATCTCGACGCCGGTGACGACGGTCTTCGAGGTCGGCTTGATGCCGACGATCTCGACCTCTTCGCCAACCTTGACGATACCGCGCTCGATACGGCCCGTGACCACGGTGCCACGACCGGAGATCGAGAACACGTCCTCGATCGGCATCAGGAACGGCTTATCCTTCGGGCGATCCGGTTGCGGAATGTAGGAATCGACAGCCGCCATCAGATTCATGATGGCGGTCTTGCCGATATCGTCGTCCTTGCCCTCGAGCGCCGCTAACGCGGAGCCCTTGATGATCGGAATGTCGTCGCCGGGGAACTCGTAGCGCGACAACAGCTCGCGAACCTCGAGTTCGACCAGGTCGAGCAGCTCCGGATCGTCGACCATGTCGACCTTGTTCATGAACACGACCAACGCCGGCACGCCAACCTGGCGGGCAAGCAGGATGTGTTCACGCGTCTGCGGCATGGGGCCGTCGGCGGCCGAGACCACGAGAATGGCACCGTCCATCTGTGCAGCGCCGGTGATCATGTTCTTCACATAGTCGGCGTGACCGGGACAGTCGACATGCGCGTAGTGGCGCTTCTCAGTCTCGTACTCCACGTGAGCCGTGGAGATGGTGATGCCGCGCGCCTTCTCTTCCGGCGCCTTGTCGATCTCGTCATAGGCGGTGAACTTGGCACCGCCCTTTTCGGCCAGGACCTTGGTGATCGCAGCCGTCAGCGTGGTCTTGCCATGATCGACGTGACCAATCGTGCCGATGTTGCAATGTGGCTTCGTCCGCTGGAATTTTTCCTTAGCCATGCTGGCTCTCCATCCTTCGATACTCAGTCAGTTTCCGGCCGGCGCTCCCGGCCAATCTCTTTAGGCAAACTTCGCCTGAACCTCTTCCGCAACTGCCTGCGGCACTTGCGCGTAATGATCGAACTGCATCGTGAACTGGGCGCGGCCCTGGCTCATCGAGCGCAGCGTGTTCACGTAACCGAACATATTGGCGAGCGGCACCATGGCGTTGATCACCACCGCATTGCCGCGCGACTCTTGCCCGCGCACCTGGCCTCTACGGCTCGTCAGGTCGCCGATGATGCCACCGACATAATCCTCCGGCGTCACCGCCTCGACCTTCATGATCGGCTCGAGCAGCTTCGGCGCGGCCTTGAGAGCTCCTTCGCGGAAACCCTGGCGGCCGGCGATCTCGAACGCCATCACGCTCGAATCCACATCGTGATACGCGCCGTCGGTCAGCGTGACCTTGATGTCGAGCATCGGGAAGCCGGCCAGCACGCCAGAATCGACGACGCTCTGCACGCCCTTCTGCACGCCGGGCACATATTCCTTGGGCACGTTGCCGCCGACGACCTTGTTCTCGAACTCGAAGCCCTTGCCGGCCTCGTTCGGCTCGATCGTCATCTTGATGCGGGCGAACTGGCCAGAGCCGCCGGTCTGTTTCTTGTGGGTGTAATCCACGTCGGCCCTCTTCGTTACTGTCTCGCGATAAGCAACCTGCGGCGCGCCGACATTGGCCTCGACCTTGAATTCGCGCTTCATGCGATCGACGATGATGTCGAGATGAAGCTCGCCCATGCCCTTGATGATGGTCTGGCCGGACTCATGATCAACCGAGACGCGGAAGGACGGGTCTTCTTGCGCAAGACGGTGCAGCGCCACGCCTAACTTCTCCTGATCGCCCTTGGTCTTGGGTTCGACCGCGACCTCGATGACGGGATCGGGGAACTCCATGCGCTCGAGGATCACGGGCATCGCCGGATCGCTAAGCGTATCGCCGGTGGTGACATCCTTCAGGCCGGCCAAGGCGACGATGTCCCCGGTATAGGCTTCCTTGATGTCCTCGCGGTGATTGGCGTGCATCAGCAGCATGCGGCCGATGCGCTCCTTCTTCTCTTTCACCGTGTTGTAGAGCGTGGTGCCGGAATCGAGCTTGCCGGAATAGATGCGGCAGAAAGTGAGCGAGCCGACAAAAGGATCGTTCATGATCTTGAAGGCGAGCATCGAGAGCGGCGCCTCGTCGGCAGGCGCGCGCGTCACCTCCTCGCCGGTCTTATAGTCGATGCCCTTCATCGGCGGCACGTCGAGTGGCGACGGCAGGTAGTCGACAACCGCATCCAGTAGCGGCTGCACGCCTTTGTTCTTGAAGGCTGAGCCGCATAGGATCGGCACGAACACGCTGTTGACTGTGCCCTTGCGGATCAGCGCCTTGATGGTCTCTGTATCGGGGTGCTTGCCCTCGAGATAGGCTTCCATCGCGCCCTCATCGAGCTCGACAGCCTGCTCAACCAGCTTCTCGTGATATTCCTTGGCTAAATCGAGGAGATCGGCGGGGATGTCCTCGTCATGGAACTTGGCGCCGAGCGCCTCGTCGTCCCAGACCACCGCTTTCATGCGAACGAGATCGATCACACCGGCAAACTTGGTCTCCGAACCGATCGGGAGCTGGATCACGATCGGGTTGGCGCCGAGGCGATCCTTGACCATCTGCACGGAAAGGAAGAAATCCGCGCCGATCTTGTCCATCTTGTTGACGAAGATCATGCGCGGCACGCCGTATTTGTCGGCCTGACGCCATACCGTCTCGGTCTGCGGCTCTACACCCTGGTTGGCGTCAAGCAGCGCCACGGCGCCGTCGAGCACACGCAGAGAACGCTCGACCTCGATGGTGAAATCCACGTGGCCGGGCGTGTCGATAATGTTGATACGCTTGTCGTTCCAATAAGCGGTCGTCGCGGCCGACGTAATCGTAATGCCGCGCTCTTGCTCCTGCTCCATCCAGTCCATGGTCGCGGCGCCGTCATGCACCTCGCCGATCTTGTGGCTCTTACCCGTGTAGTAGAGCACGCGCTCGGTCGTGGTGGTCTTGCCGGCGTCGATATGCGCCATGATCCCGATGTTGCGGTAGTCTTGGAGCGGGGTCGTGCGTGGCATCTCGAATATCCTCGAACTCGTTACCAGCGGTAATGCGAGAAGGCGCGGTTCGCATCCGCCATGCGGTGCGTGTCTTCGCGCTTCTTCACCGCTGTTCCGCGGTTATTAGCGGCGTCGAGCAGCTCGCCGGACAGGCGCTCGACCATGGTGTTCTCGTTGCGGCCACGCGCCGAGGCGATAATCCAGCGAATGGCCAGAGCCTGGCGGCGATCGGTCCGCACCTCGACCGGCACCTGATATGTGGCGCCGCCGACGCGACGAGAACGCACTTCCAGCGCCGGCATCACGTTGCGCAGCGCCTCATGAAACAGCTCGATCGGATTCTGCTTTGACTTCCGCTCCATCTGATCGAGCGCGCCATAGACAATGCGCTCGGCAGCCGACTTCTTGCCTTGCAGCATGATCGAATTCATGAATTTGGTCAGCACGACATCCCCGAATTTTGGATCCGGGATGATCTCGCGTTTATCTGCTCTGCGCCGCCGGGACATGGTTCTCTATCGTCTCTTGCTGTTATGCGGACCGAATTACTTCGGCCGCTTCGCTCCGTATTTCGAACGGCGCTGCCGGCGCGCATTGACGCCTTGCGTATCCAGCACGCCGCGAATGATGTGGTAGCGCACGCCGGGCAGATCCTTGACGCGACCGCCGCGGATCATCACCACCGAGTGCTCTTGCAAATTGTGCCCCTCGCCCGGGATGTAGCTCGTCACCTCAAAACCGTTGGTGAGGCGAACGCGGGCGACCTTCCTCAAAGCCGAGTTCGGCTTCTTCGGCGTCGTCGTATAGACGCGCGTGCAGACTCCCCGCTTCTGCGGGCACGACTGCATCGCCGGAACCTTATTCCGCTTGCCCGGCTGTTTGCGCGGTTTGCGGATCAGCTGTTGAATCGTCGGCATGGCCGCTCTCGTCTCGTTCTTTCCAAGGGCTGTAGGGCCCAAAATATTCGAAGCCGAAGCCTCGCGCGAACGCGCGTCTTCAGCGTTAAACACCAGAGGACCTTGGAGGCCAAACCCCCAAGATCGTGTCCCGAATTTGATCCGGTATGATCCGGCAGCGTCTAGCTCGCGCCTCGAGCAGTCAAAAAACTCCGAGGCTTGATGGGCTACCGCCTGCCACGAAAGTGGGCGGGTTTTAACAGGCTGATTCTTGTATCGTCAAGGGTTCCATGCGGAAAATCGGGCGTCAGAGCCGAAAAAGCCTGTCATCCGACGCCCATTTTATTCCTTGATCGTTAGACCCGCTCGGCCTCCTCCTCCTCCTGGGCGAGCCGATCCTCGGCCGAGCGTTGCTCCTCCAGGATCAGTTCGTCGCGATGGGCGGCGATGCGGTTAAGCCTGGCAAGCGTGCCGCCCGTGCCAGCCGGGATCAGCCGGCCGACAATGACGTTCTCTTTCAGGCCTTCGAGCGAATCTGACTTGCCGTTAACGGCCGCATCCGTGAGCACCCTTGTGGTCTCCTGGAACGAGGCCGCCGAGATGAACGAGCGCGTCTGCAACGAGGCTTTGGTGATGCCAAGCAGCACCGGCTGGCCGGTGGCGGGCTTGCCGCCTTTGGCTTCCGTCGCCTTGTTGATATCCTCGAAGTCGATCCGGTCGATCTGCTCCGCCTTGAGTAGGCCGGTATCGCCCGGGTCGCCCACTTCGGTCTTCTGCAGCATCTGCCTGACGATCACCTCGATATGCTTGTCGTTGATCGTCACGCCTTGCAGCCGGTAGACCTCCTGGATCTCGTTGACGAGATAGTTGGCCAGCTCCTCGACGCCCTTGATCGCAAGGATATCGTGAGGCGCCGGGTGGCCGTCGAGCAGGAACTCGCCCTTCTCGATCCGATCGCCCTCTTGCACGGCAAGATGCCGCCCCTTGGGGATCAGATATTCGACCGGCTCGGTGCCGTCCTCCGGCGCAATGGTGATGCGCCGCTTGTTCTTGTAGTCGCGGCCAAGCTGCACAATGCCGGAAATCTCGGCGATGATGGCGTGATCCTTCGGACGCCGCGCCTCGAACAGCTCCGCCACCCGCGGCAAACCGCCGGTGATGTCGCGCGTCTTGGCGCTTTCCATCGGGATACGAGCCAGCACATCGCCGGCCGACACTTCGTGGCCCGACTCGACCGACATGATGGCCTCAACCGGGAGCAAGTACCGGGCCTCGGAGCCGCGCGAAAGCTTGGACACCTTGCCCTTCTTGTCCTTGATCACGACCGCTGGCCTCAAATCGGCACCACGCGGTGTTGCGCGCCAATCAATGATAACGCTATTGGTGATACCGGTCGACTCGTCGCGCCGCTCGCTGACCGACACGCCTTCCACCAGGTCCTCGAAATCGATAGTTCCATCGATCTCGGTGAGCACGGGACGCGTATACGGATCCCACTCAGCCAAGCGGTCGCCGCGCTTCACCTTGTCGCCCTCATCGACCCGCAGATGCGTGCCGTAAGGCAGCCGATGCACGGCACGCTCGGTGCCGTCGACATCGAGCACGTGCAGCGTGGTGTTGCGGCCCATGACCATGAGACGGCCTTGGGAGTCCTTGACCACGTTGCGCTGCTTGATCTTGACCGTGCCGTCGAAACTGGTTTCGAGCGACGACTGATCCACGACCTTTGACGATGCGACGCCGCCCAAATGGAAGGTGCGCATGGTGAGCTGCGTCCCGGGCTCGCCGATCGACTGCGCGGCGATGACACCGACAGCCTCTCCGAGATTGACCGGCGTACCCCGGGCAAGATCGCGCCCGTAGCATTTGCCGCAGATTCCGTTCCGCGTCTCGCATGTGAGGGCGGACCGAATCTTGATCTCTTGCACGCGTGCATTCTCAAGGAGTTCGACTTGCTCCTCCTCGAGCAGCTCGCCGCCCTTGATAATGGTCTTGCCGGTGGACGGATGCTTCACGTTCTCGGCCGCGGTACGTCCGAGCACGCGCGCGCCGAGCGTGACGGTCACCTCGCCGGACTCGACGACCGCTCGCGCGGTAATCCCATCCGTGGTGCCGCAATCTTCCTCGGTGACGATGCAGTCCTGGGCCACGTCGACCAGACGCCGCGTCAGATAGCCGGAATTGGCCGTCTTCAAAGCGGTGTCGGCGAGACCCTTGCGGGCACCGTGGGTCGAGTTGAAGTACTCGAGCACCGACAGCCCCTCCTTGAAGTTGGAGATGATCGGCGTCTCGATGATCTCGCCCGACGGCTTGGTCATCAGACCGCGCATGCCGGCAAGCTGCTTCATCTGCGCGGGCGAACCGCGCGCACCTGAATGCGACATCATATAGATCGAGTTCATCGCCTTCTCGCGCTTGGTCTTCGGATCGATCTCGACCGAGGAGATGCGCTTCATCATCTCCTTGGCGACGAGCTCCGTGCACTCCGTCCAGGCGTCGACCACCTTGTTGTACTTCTCGCCCCTGGTGATCAGGCCGTCATTATATTGCTGCTCGTACTCGCGGACGAGATCGCTCGTCTTGTGCACGATCGCATCCTTGGTCTCGGGGATCACCATGTCGTCCTTGCCGAACGAGATGCCGGCGCGGCACGCATAGGAGAACCCGAGACCCATGATCCGGTCGCAGAAAATGACCGTCTCCTTCTGACCGCAATGGCGATAAACCACGTCGATCATGTGGGAGATGTCTTTCTTGGTCAGCAGCCGGTTGACCAGGTCGAAGCCGATAAAGGGCTTGCGCGGCAACAGCTCGCCGAGCAGCATGCGGCCCGGCGTCGTGTCGTAGATCGCGGTGACCGGCTTGCCCTTCTCGTCGACCATGGTGAGGCGGCCCTTGATCTTGGTGTGCAAGGTCACGACCTTGGCGTCGAGCGCGTGATGGATCTCCGACATGGAGCCGAACAGCATGCCCTCGCCCGGCTCGTTGTCCATGATCAGCGACAGGTAATAGAGCCCGAGCACGATGTCCTGAGACGGCACGATGATCGGCGAGCCGTTGGCCGGATGCAGGATGTTGTTGGTCGACATCATCAGCACACGAGCCTCGAGCTGCGCTTCCAGCGACAACGGCACGTGCACCGCCATCTGATCGCCGTCGAAATCGGCGTTGAAGGCCGCGCAGACGAGCGGATGCAGCTGGATCGCCTTGCCCTCGATCAGCACCGGCTCGAACGCCTGAATGCCGAGACGATGCAAAGTTGGCGCACGGTTGAGCAGGATCGGGTGCTCGCGGATCACCTCATCGAGAATGTCCCAAACCTCGGGCTTCTCCTTTTCGACCAGTTTCTTCGCCTGCTTCACCGTGGCAGCGAGACCCTTATTGTCGAGCCGCGCATAGATGAAGGGCTTGAACAGCTCGAGCGCCATCTTCTTCGGCAGCCCACACTGATGCAGCTTGAGCTCGGGCCCAACCACGATCACCGAACGGCCGGAATAGTCGACGCGCTTGCCGAGCAGATTCTGCCGGAAGCGGCCCTGCTTGCCCTTCAGCATGTCGGCCAGCGACTTCAGCGGCCGCTTGTTGGCGCCGGTGATGACGCGGCCGCGGCGGCCATTGTCGAACAACGCGTCGACGGCCTCCTGCAACATGCGCTTCTCGTTGCGGATGATGATGTCCGGCGCGCGGAGCTCCATCAGACGCTTCAAACGATTGTTGCGGTTGATGACGCGGCGATAAAGGTCATTGAGGTCGGACGTGGCGAAACGGCCGCCGTCGAGCGGAACGAGCGGACGCAACTCCGGCGGAATGACCGGAACATGGGTGAGGATCATCCACTCGGGCTTATTGCCCGACTCGATGAACGCCTCCACGACCTTGAGCCGCTTGGCGAGCTTCTTCGGCTTGAGCTCCGTGGTCGACTCCGCGATTTCAACACGGAGTTCCGCGGCGAGCTTCTCGAGATCGAGCCCCTTCAGCAGTTCGCGGATTGCCTCAGCGCCAATCGAGGCAGTGAAACTGTCCTCGCCGAACGTCTCTTGCGCCTCCATATGTTGCTCTTCGCTCAAGAGCTGTAGCGGCTTCAGCGTCGTCAAGCCCGGCTCGAGCACGATGTAGTTCTCGAAATAGAGCACGCGCTCCAGGTCCTTCAGCGTCATGTCGAGCAGAAGGCCGATGCGCGACGGCAGCGACTTCAGGAACCAGATATGAGCGACAGGTGCCGCGAGCTCGATATGGCCCATGCGCTCGCGCCGGACCTTGGCGAGCGTCACCTCGACGCCGCACTTCTCGCAGATAACGCCCTTGTACTTCATGCGTTTGTACTTGCCGCACAAACACTCATAGTCCTTCACCGGGCCGAAGATACGCGCACAGAACAGGCCGTCACGCTCCGGCTTGAAGGTCCGGTAGTTGATCGTCTCGGGCTTCTTGATCTCTCCAAACGACCAGGACAGGATCTTCTCCGGGCTGGCGATGCCGATCCGGATCTGATCGAAATTCTGCTGCTGGACCTGAGGGCCGAAGAGATTGGCGATTTCTTGGTTCATTCTCTGGTCTCCCAACGGGCAGCTATGCCGCCACTTCGCTTGTCGCGCATTCAGACTCTAAGACGGCTTACTCGGCTGCCGGGCGTGGCAGCCGCGCCCGCACTGGTGGCGTTTCTTCCGGCCGCGGTTGCTCAAGCTCGACATTCAATCCAAGCGCCCGCATTTCCTTCACGAGCACATTGAACGATTCCGGAATGCCCGCCTCGAACGTATCGTCGCCACGCACGATGGCCTCGTAGACCTTGGTGCGTCCGGCAACGTCGTCCGACTTGACGGTCAGCATTTCCTGCAGGGTATAGGCGGCGCCATAAGCTTCGAGCGCCCAGACCTCCATTTCGCCGAAACGCTGTCCGCCGAACTGCGCCTTGCCGCCCAGCGGCTGCTGCGTGACGAGGCTATACGGGCCGATCGAACGGGCATGGATCTTGTCGTCCACGAGGTGGTGCAGTTTCAGCATATAGATGTAGCCCACTGTAACCTTGCGCTCGAACTCCTCGCCCGTGCGCCCGTCATAGAGCGTCACCTGGCCGGAACCGGCGAAGCCGGCCTGCTCCAGCATTGCCGTGACGTCGCTCTCATGCGCGCCGTCGAACACCGGCGTCGCGACCGGCACGCCCTTGCGCAAGAGTTCGCTCGACTCGATCAGATGCTCCTCTTTCAAGGCGTTCAGGGCCTTGTCGTCGCCATAGATCGACTTGAGCAGCTCCTTCAGCGGCTTCATCTTCTTCGTCTCGTAATAGACTTCGAGCGCCTCGCCGATCTTCCGACCCAACCCGGCGCAAGCCCAGCCGAGATGCGTCTCCAAAATCTGGCCGACATTCATGCGGCTCGGCACGCCGAGCGGGTTCAGCACGATGTCGATCGGAGTGCCGTCCTCGTGATAGGGCATGTCCTCGATTGGCACGATCATGCTGATCACGCCCTTATTGCCGTGACGGCCGGCCATCTTGTCGCCGGGCTGGATCTTCCGCTTCACCGCGACGAAGACCTTGACCATCTTCATCACGCCAGGCGGCAGCTCGTCGCCACGCTGCAGCTTGTCGACCTTGTCGACAAAGCGCTGCTCGAGACGCTTCTTCGCATCTTCATATTGCCGATGAATGGCCTCGACCTCGGCCATCGCCTTCTCGTTTTTGAGCGCGATCTCCCACCAATGGCTGCGCGCCACCTCGTCGAGGATCGCCTCGGTAATCTTGGCTTCCTTCTTGATGCCCCTCGGACCCTTGGCCACGACTTTGTGCATCAAGGTGTCCTTGAGACGCCCATAGACGTTGCGGTCGAGGATCGCGAGTTCGTCGTCGCGGTCTTTTGCCAACCGCTCGATCTCCTCGCGCTCGATCGCCATGGCGCGCTCGTCCTTCTCGACGCCGTGCCGATTGAACACCCGCACTTCGACCACCGTGCCGGCAACGCCGGGCGGCAGCTT
Source organism: Methyloceanibacter sp. (assembly GCA_036559585.1). GTDB lineage: Bacteria > Pseudomonadota > Alphaproteobacteria > Rhizobiales > Methyloligellaceae > Methyloceanibacter. The sequence goes on along the minus strand of DATBSU010000129.1, from coordinate 679 downwards.
GAGCGAGGTGTCACGAACGTCTGAGGCCTTCTCGCCGAAAATGGCGCGGAGCAATTTCTCCTCCGGCGTCATCGGGCTCTCGCCCTTCGGCGTGATCTTGCCGACCAGAATGTCGCCGGGGTTCACCTCGGCACCGATATAGACAATGCCGGCCTCGTCGAGATTCTTCAGCGCCTCTTCCGAGACGTTGGGAATATCGCGCGTAATCTCCTCCGGCCCGAGCTTGGTGTCGCGGGCCATCACTTCGAATTCCTCGATATGGATCGAGGTGAAGACGTCGTCGCGGACGACGCGCTCGGAGATCAGGATGGAATCCTCGAAATTGTAACCCATCCACGGCATGAAGGCGACGAGCACGTTCCGCCCGAGCGCGAGTTCGCCGAGATCGGTCGAGGGACCGTCGGCAATGATCTCGCCTTCCTGCACCTGATCACCGACACGCACCAGCGGCCGCTGATTGATGCAGGTGTTCTGGTTCGAGCGCTGGAACTTGCGCAGATTATAAATGTCGACGCCCGACTTCGACGGGTCGGTCTCTTCCGTGGCGCGAATGACGATACGGGTGGCGTCCACCTGATCGACCACGCCGGTACGGCGCGCCCCGATGGCTGCACCGGAATCGCGCGCCACCACTTCTTCCATGCCGGTTCCGACCAAGGGCGCCTCCGCCGTGATCAAC
>DATBSU010000128.1:0-2489 GCA_036559585.1 Methyloceanibacter sp. | reverse complement strand
CATGATGCGCGGTGCCGAAGGCTTGGCCCGCGTCGATCTCGATGGCGTAGCGGCTATGTTGGTCGCGCTCATGGCTGCCATGGATGATGAAGCGCCCGGCGCGCACGCTCCCGCGCTGCTGTTGCGACAGCGTGACCCAATCCTGGTTCTCGACGGGCTCGACGCGGAGCGAAGCCAGCTCCTCGCCATTTGCCGCCTGGCTGATCAAGTCGAGAACGAAATCCGGAGCCAAGGTCGAAGGCAGATAGATCGAGCTCTCGACGCGCGCAGCCCCGAGATCGAACAAGGCGACGGTGAGCGGCGCGGTCTCCTCCTCGGCATCGAGTGCGAGCGCAATCCGTTCCGCCGCCTTGACCGAAGCCTCAAAGATGATCTTTCGAGGGCCGCTCGGCGCCTCTTCGATGGCGACAGTGGCGACGCTCATGCACTGCCTCTGGCTTGCGTCGCCCTATCCAGCGTGTCGACATCGAGCAGCCGGTCCCAGCGTCTGTCGAGATGGACTTGCGCTTCGTCCGCATCGAGCGCGGTCACGTTGCCTTTGCTGCCTTTCTTCACCAGGTCGAGCAGCCTCATGTGATGGTGCTGATGCCGCCAGGCCGCCAGACAGTCGAGCGCGCGCTGCCATTGCAGCTCTTCGCCGCCATCCTGCTTCAGCATCCCGACTAGCTTGGCACGCAAACCGTAGCGGCTGACCGGTATGAAATGAGCGTGCTGGGCAGGCGACCCCAGACCTGGCTTCGGCGCCTCCGGCTCGACGTCATTGGTCGGGGAGGGGGTAGGCTCAAGTCTGACTGCGGCGGCGGCGTTGGACATGCGAAAGACCTTAGAGCATGATCCGGACGGGTGGGAACGGCTTTCAAAAGATCGCGCTCTATCAGCACCCTAGAGTCATTTTGTGACTCAATCTTTACGCCCCAGCGAGGGCGACTGCCTGCCAGCCCTCAAGGGGTGTAGCCCAGCCGTCGGGCGGCATCGTCGATGAAATTGAGGCTCGGATAGAGCGCGGTGGCGAAGCTCCTTTTGTCGGCCTCCTGCTTGACGACCTGGGCCGCGTAGCTCCCCCAATGCGAGCTGATCACGCCTGCGAAATAGAGCATGCCGTTCGGGCCCTCGACCAAGAGCGTGCCGCCGCTATCGCCCGGCATCACCCCCCAATCCGTACACCAGACCGAGAAGGGGAGCGCGCCGGCAATGCCGGTGTCGAGCTTGGCGCCCGGTGCGCGCGCATCGAGCGCGTCGTTGAAACAGCTGACCGGATCGCGAAGCGCGACGCCGCGATAGCGCCGCGTGCCGACATGGCCGCAACGCTGATCGGCCGAGCAATTATCCGCGCCGAATCCAATCATCACGCCTTTCTTGGTGAGACCGGAGGCGAGCGCCTCGTCCATCGAGGGCGGCGAGGCATCGCCGAGCGCGCGGCCCATGTCGCTCGGAAGTTTGGCGAGACTGTTCGGCAGCATTACCTTGATCGGGTCTTTGGTGATGATCAGCGCAAGGTCGTAGGCGTAGCGTCCGAGCGCGTTCGGCTCGTCCGCCGTTGCCCGCCATTCCGGCGGCAACAGAATCTCCTCGGCCGGTGTGCTGGTCATTTTGCCTGCCAGCACCGTCACCACGGCGAATTGCTTCACCGGCCAAGTGTCCTCGGCGAACCGCCGCTCTTTCGCATCGACCACGCGGCCGACGCAATGCGCGGCCGTGACCACGATGCGCGGATAGAGCACGGTGCCGGAGCAGACCAGCCGCTTCCGGAACGTGATCTGCACCACGTAAGGATAGACATCACCTTTGTCGGCGACGCCGCCCGAGAGCGCATGCGCCTCAGGGACGGCAATCGTGCAAAACACGAACGCCGCGGCAAGGATACGAGAGACGGCCACCATCATCCTTCAAAGATAGGGACCTCTGACGTGTTTAAGCAAATGCGCGAATGTCTCTGCTATTGCCCCGCAGCCTAGAGTCTGGATTCCCCAAGATCGCGCAACGTGTTTACGACGATTTCCCCAGGAAGGCCAGAAACTTAGGATAGTTCAAGCTAAAGCACCCCAAACTGAACCAATCGCACGAGCGGAGAGAATCAAGCCCTTTCGACGAAACTGTCGACCACGCGCTTCTCTCCGGCCTTGTCGAACTCGACCGTGAGCTTGTTGCCGTCGATATGGGCCACCCTTCCGTAACCGAACTTCTGATGGAACACGCGATCGCCGATCGCGAGCCCCGAGCCTTCCGCCGTGCTTGACGCGGTGAGCGTGCCGTCGATCGTCATCGGCTCGCGCCGGCGCGCGGTGGGCGCTCCGCTTTGCGGGCTGTTGCGTTGCGCCCGCTGCCAGCCCGGCGTCTCGTAGAAGCCGCTCGCGAACAGATTCTCCGCGCTGTCGAACCGGCTCGGGCCATAGCCGCCGTGAAAGCCTCGATCCTCCGCGACCTCGACATGGTCGATCGGCAATTCGTCGATGAAGCGCGACGGGATCGCCTGCTGCCACATGCCGTGA
>DATBSU010000127.1:0-34726 GCA_036559585.1 Methyloceanibacter sp. | reverse complement strand
CGTGTCGCGAACAGTGATCCCTTCTGCGACAGGAGCGTAATCTTGAAATCCGGCACCGGACCCGACGCCTGGCCGAAGCTCACCCACAGCCCAAGTGGCCTCAAGCAATCGAGCGAGCCTGGGAACGTATCCTTGCCGATGGAGTCATAGGCCACATCAACGCCTTTGCCCTTGGTCAGCTCTTTCGCTCGCGCGACGAAATCCTCTTCGCGATAATTGATGACATGGGTACAGCCATTTTCGAGCGCGAGCTTCGCCTTCTCCGCGGAGCCAACGGTTCCGATCACTGTGGCGCCGAGCGAGTGCGCCCATTGGCAAGCGATCAGCCCGACACCGCCGGCCGCCGCATGAAACAACAAGGTCGTCTCCGGACCGACGCGATAGGTCCGGCGCAGTAAATATTCCGCGGTCATGCCTTGAAGCATCATGGCGGCAGCTTCCTTAGGATCGATGCCGGGAGGAATCTTCACGACATGATCAGCCGCGATCAGCCGTTCTTGAGCGTAGGCCCCGATCGGTCCGGCATAAGCGACGCTATCGCCGACCGAAACCTCGGTGACGCCGCTGCCCACTGCCGCAACGATGCCGGCCCCTTCCATACCCGGTATGAAAGGCAAAGAGGGCTGCGGGTAGTATCCGGTCCGACCATAGACGTCGATATAATTGAGCCCGACCGCAGTCTGCTTCAGCCGCACTTGGCCTGGGCCTGGCGCGCCGACCTCTACCTCTTCCCATTTCAGGACTTCGGGTCCGCCATAGGCGTGTACTCGGATCGCGTGGGTCATGGCGGTCTTGGCGCTACTCGATCCCGAGCTTCTTCTTGAGCAGATCGTTGACGGATTGCGGGCTCGCTTTGCCCCCTGTGGCCTTCATCACCTGACCGACAAACCAGCCGGCGAGCGCAGGCTTCAGCTTCGCCTGCTCAGCCTTTTCCGGATTGGCGGCGATTACCTCGTCCACTGCCTTCTCGATGGCGCCCATGTCGGTGACCTGGGTGAGTCCCCTCGCCTCAACGATCGACTTCGGATCGCCGCCTTCAGTCCACACGATGTCGAACAAATCCTTGGCGATCTTGCCTGAGATCGTGCCCTCCTTGATCAGATCGAGCACCTCGCCGAGCTGACAGGCACTCACCGGACTATCGACGATGCTCCTGCCTTCCTTGTTGAGACGGCCGAACAGCTCGTTGATCACCCAATTCGCCGCCTGCTTGGCGTCCCTACCCTTGGCAACCACCTCAAAATAATCGGCAGATTCACGCTCCGACACCAACACGTCCGCATCGTAAGGCGACAGTCCGAAATCGGAGATGAACCGCGCGCGCTTGGCGTCGGGCAGTTCGGGCAGGTGTTTTGCCAGACCATCCACATAGGCCTGCGTCATCTCGAGCGGCAACAAATCCGGATCGGGGAAATAGCGGTAATCATGCGCCTCTTCCTTCGAGCGCATCGAGCGAGTCTCGCCGGTCTTGGCATCGAACAGCCGCGTCTCCTGGTGGATGACGCCGCCCTCCTCAAGGATCTCGATCTGCCGGCGCGCCTCATGCTCGATGGCCTGGCCGATGAAGCGGATCGAGTTTACGTTCTTGATCTCGCAGCGCGTGCCAAGCTTCTCGCCGGGGCGCCGCACCGAAACGTTGACGTCGGCCCGGAGCGAGCCTTCCTCCATGTTGCCGTCGCAGGTGCCGAGATAACGCATGATGGTGCGGAGCTTGCTGACATAGGCCTTGGCCTGCTCGGACGAGCGTAAGTCGGGCTTCGACACGATTTCCATCAACGCCACACCGGACCGGTTCAGATCGACATAGGAAAATTTCGGATGCTGGTCGTGGAGGCTTTTCCCCGCATCCTGCTCCAGATGCAGCCGCTCGATACCGACAATGACACGCTCGCCGCTCAGGAGATCGACGATGACCTCGCCCTCGCCCACGATCGGGCTCTTATACTGGCTGATCTGATAGCCCTGCGGCAGATCCGGATAGAAATAGTTCTTGCGATCGAACACCGAGCGCAAGTTTATCTGCGCCTTCAGCCCGAGCCCGGTGCGAATCGCTTGCGCGATGCACTCTTCGTTGATCACGGGGAGCATGCCGGGCATCGCGGCATCGACCAGGCTCACATGGTTGTTGGGCTCGCCGCCGAATTCAGTCGAGGCGCCCGAGAACAATTTCGACTTTGAGGTGACTTGCGCATGCACCTCCATGCCGATGATCACCTCGAACGGTCCGGTCTCGCCCTCGATCAGGTTCGATTTTTCGGGTCTTTGATCCATGACACCACGGCGACGGTTCTCCCGCTTGGGAGAAACCGCTACTTCTTCTCCTCGCCCTGCAGTCTCTCTTCTTCGTATTGGATGAACCAGCCAATCATCTGCCGCCACAGCGCCTCGATCAGCTCGGGCGGCAAATTCTTCTCCTTGGCACGCGCTTTTACCCGGTCGATCACCTGCTGAATGCGCCACGGCACCCTCGCCTCGGCCGGCGATTTCTTGAACTGCCAGGCGCGATCGACAAAGGTGAAGCGCTCACCGATCAGATCGACCAACGCCGCATCGATGCGGTCGATCTCGGTTCGTACGTCTTCCATGTTCTTGCAGTCTTTCGCCGCGCGTGCCGCCATCTCCCGCCTCCTAATCCCCGCCGATCACGGCATCGGCCTCGATTTCGACCAGCCAATCCGGATTGATGAACCGCGAAACCTCGATCATCGTGCTCGCCGGCCTGATCTCTCCGAAGAACTCGCCATGCACTTTGCCGGCCGCTTCCCAATGAGCGATGTCGGTGAGATAGATCCGGGTGCGGACCACGTCCTTGAGGCTGGCGCCCGCATCTTCCAGTGCCTTGGCGATGATCTCCATGATGGCGCGGGTCTGTGCCGCCGGATCGCCAACGGCGATAGGTTTGCCGCCGGAGCCGGCCGCGGTGCCGCCCACGGCTACGATCTTGCCGATGCGAACCGCCCGGCTGAAGCCGATGATCGGCTCATACGGGCTCCCCGACGTCACATTCAACCGTCCGCTCTTGGTCGCCATATCGTTCATGCAGCTTTACTCCACCAATCTTGCGGCCGAGCCAATGGCCCCGCCGCTTCTTCGATCGCCCGCGCCACCCGAAACAGCGTCTCCTCGTCGAACGGCTTGCCGATCAGCTGCAAGCCCAGCGGCGTGCCTTCGCTCGACAGCCCCGCCGGAACGCTCATGCCCGGCAACCCCGCCATATTCACCGTCACGGTGAAGATGTCGTTGAGATACATCTCCAACGGATCGCCAGTCTTCTCGCCAATCGCGAAAGCGGGCGACGGCGTGGTCGGCGTCAGGATCGCGTCGACCTCTGTGAACGCCTCGTCGAAGTCCCGCTTGATCAAGGTTCGGAGCTTCTGCGCCTTCAAATAATAAGCGTCATAATAGCCATGCGACAGCACATAGGTGCCAATCAGGATGCGCCGCTTGACCTCCGCTCCGAAACCCGCCGAGCGCGTATTCTCGTACATCGAGATCACGTCGCTACCCTCCTCGCGCAAGCCGTAGCGCACACCGTCATAGCGCGCGAGATTGGACGAGGCCTCGGCGGGTGCCACAATATAATAAGACGGCAGCGCATATTTGGTGTGCTTCAGGCTGACCTCTTTGATCTTGGCGCCTTGCGCCTTCAGCCATTCTACCCCCTGCTGCCACAGCGCCTCGATCTCCGGCGCCATGCCGTCGACGCGATATTCCTTCGGGATGCCGATGGTGAGCCCCTTGACGCCTTTGCCGACCGCAGCCTCATAGTCCGGCACCGGCGCATCGACGCTGGTCGTGTCCTTCGGGTCGTGGCTCGCCATTGCCTTCAGCAGGATCGCGGCGTCGCGCACGTCGCGCGCGATCGGTCCCGCCTGATCGAGCGAGGAGGCAAATGCCACGATGCCCCAGCGCGAGCAGCGGCCATAAGTCGGCTTGATGCCGACAGTTCCCGTGACCGCAGCCGGCTGGCGGATCGAACCGCCAGTGTCGGTCGCCGTCGCCCCCATGCAGAGCCTTGCTGCGACCGCCGCCGATGAACCGCCGGACGAACCGCCGGGGATCAGCTTGGCATCAGAGCCCTTGCGCCGCCACGGGCTCACCACCGGCCCATAGTGACTCGTCTCGTTCGACGACCCCATGGCGAACTCGTCATTATTGAGCTTGCCGAGCATCACCGCGCCATCGCGCCAGAGATTGGCGGTAACAGTCGACTCGTAAGTGGGCGTGAAGCCGTCTAGCACGTGCGAGCAAGCGGTCGTGCGAATCCCCTTGGTCGCGAACAGATCCTTGATGCCGAGCGGGATGCCCTCAAGCGCGCCGGCTTCGCCTTTCTTCAGCCGCGCGTCGCTCGCCTTCGCCATCTCCAACGCCCGCTCCGGCGTCACCAGAATGAAGGCGTTGAGCGCCGCGTTCGCCGCCTCGATGGCGTTGAGATGCGCTCGCGCCAGCTCGGTCGCGGAGAACTGCTTCTTCTTCAATCCCCCGCGCGCTTCGGCGAGGGTGAGTTCATTGAGTTTGGTCACACCACCTCACTTCGGGCAAAGCTTGAAGACAACAGCCTCCGGGCCCCAAACGTCCTCATTTGCAACGGCGAGGGAACCGTCTTCATTGGCGGTCACAGCAAGGTCATAAGGCGCGCCTTCGCCCATCTCTTCGCAGTCGGCGTTGACGGTCCACCCTTTCTGGCCTTTCGCTGATGATCGAAACTTGCAGTGGACCTCACGCGGACTGGTTATGCCGGCTTGCGTCAGCACGTCTTCTCCCAACGCCTCGACCCATTGCTTCGAGAACGGTTTGCCCTTGTTGATAGTTGCGCAATCTGCGGGATCGACAGCGTAATTGCCGGCGATGAAGCTCCAATCGTCCGTCGCACCTGCTGGGGCGGCAAATATGGCTACGAGAGTCAATGCAAAGACCAGACTACGCATGGTTTCCTCCCTATTCGACGATCTTCGGCACGACGAAATAGCCGTCATCAGCCACCGGCGCGTTCTTGAGGATGGCTTCCGCGCAATTGCCGTCGGTCACCTCATCCTTCCGCTGCTTCATGGTCATGGCGACCACGCGGGTCATCGGCTCGACGTCTTTGGTGTCGATCTCGTCGAGCTGTGCCACCCAGTCGAGAATGCCGGAAAGCTCCTTCTCCAGCCGCCCGGCCTCTTCTTCGGTGATGGCGATGCGGGCGAGCTTGGCGATGCGGTGAACGGTGGCGCGGTCTACGGACATGGGTGATTTTCTGGGACTAGGGCCTGTATGGCGAGAGGAGTAGCACTCGGCTTCGCCAGCTTCAACTAAGGCCTAGACCTCGAAAGATGCCCCCACTTTCGGCACCACCACATTCTGCCCCGTCATCTCCGCGACAAATTTATCCGCCGTCTGATCGATGATCGGGAAGGTGCCGTAATGGCACGGCACGATGGTCTCGAACTGGAAGTATTTCTTGCAGGCGAGCGAGGCGGTCTTCGCCCCCATGGTGAAGCGGTCGCCGATCGGCACGAAGCCAATCTGCGGCCGGTAGATCTCGTTGATCAGCGCCATGTCGGAGAAAATGGCCGTATCGCCCATATGATAGACCGTCTTGCCTTGCTTGGGTTGGATGACCAGGCCACAACAAGCGCCGAGATACATCGAGCGGCCTTCATGGACGATGCCGGACGAGTGCCAGGCCGGCACGAAGGTCAGGTCGAAATCCTCATGGCGTTGCATGCCACCCGTATTGCCGGGGCTGTAGGACGAAACGCCGAGGCCCGCCAAATGCTCCGCGAGCTCAAAGACCGCAATCACGATCGCTCTGGTCTCCTTGCAGACCGTGAGCGTGTCGCCGGTGTGATCCTCGTGGCCATGGGTCAACGCCACGTGGGTTACCCCCTTGATCGCGTCGTACACTTTGAGCCCGGATGCCTCGAAAGTGGGATTGCCGCTTAGGAAAGGATCGATCAGGATGCTCGAGGCGCCGGTATCGACGCGAAAGCAGGAATGTCCAAACCAAGTTATCTTCATACTTTAAGCTCCGAATTTTGCTTCCGCGGGACTATAGAAAGCCGCCCGAATTGACAACCAGCGAGCTCGTCGCCATCGAGGACTTAGGCCTTCTCCTTGCGAAGGACGCGCGCCTGCTCGGCCTGGATGTCGGCACCAAGACTATCGGGCTCGCGCTCTCCGATGTCAGCCGCTCCATTGCCACACCCTATGACACGATCAGGCGTAAGAAATTCACCGAAGACGCCAAGGCTATTCGAGACGTCGTCCGAAACCATGGCGTCGGTGCGCTCGTGATCGGCCTGCCCATCAATCTCGACGGCAGCGAAGGGCCCCGCGCTCAATCGACCCGCGCCTTTGCCCGGAACTTGGCGCCCATCGTGAAGCTTCCGATGCTCCTCTGGGACGAGCGACTCTCGACCGCCGCAGTCGAGCGTCATCTGATCGAGGCGGATGCCTCACGCAAACGCCGGGCAGAAGTCGTCGACCGCATGGCCGCCGCCTATATCTTGCAAGGCGTGCTCGACCGGCTACGACGGATGGCCGAGTGAGGTCACGCTTAGATTGTCGTTGAAGATGAGATAGCCCGTCGGGTCATGTGGGCAAAGACCGAAGCCACAAATCGACAGCGTCGAGACTACGTTGCCAGCGGCGAGCGCAAAGAACGTGACCAAACCTATCACCGAGAGCAGCGGAAGTTTCTCCGGCGCCTGAACTTGCGTCGGTGCGAATTGCCGCTCGAAAAATAGCATGATGCCGGTGCCGACCACCATCAGGCCGAAAAACATCAGGGCCCAGGTATAAAGATGGAGGCCGAGGATCGGGCTTCCATAGGAGCCTGTATCCGGAACGATGTGGAGCAGGATCTGCCGGATGGAAACGACGGCGCCAATACTGGCGCCGAGCAGCGTCATCCCGTAATGGCCAGGCCTCGGGCCGAACAGGAGATTGAGCGCGATGCCGAAGCCCGCGGCGATAAAGCCCGCCCGCGACAGGATGCAAAGCGGACAAGGCAGTTCGCGAAACCAGAGCTGATCGACGAACGCCAGCGCGAGCACGGTGTCGATGGCGATCAGGCCAAGCGCGTTCAGGAACTTGGACTGGTCCGGACTCACGCGCGTTGTTACTCCAAACTAAAGCGAGATGTTCAAAGCGTCCGTCGCCTGCATCTTGAATAACACGAGCATGACGACGACGCCCGCAGCCCAAAACCCCATAGCGGCGCCGCGCCGTTGCGTCCAGCCGGCGGCGAGCCCGCAAGCAAATAAGAGAAAGGGTAAGCTCATCATGCCGCGATCTCCAAAGCTCTATCCCCCTCTGCGCCACATTTTTTTGTTTGGAAAGATGATTCTCGGTGATTCGAGGGCCCGCGTAAACCCGTAAGTTCTTGAATTTTCTAGCGTCGGCTGCGCGAGCTGCCGCCTAGCCCCTAGTCTGAGAGGCGCCTCGTCACCCCGCGCCGAAAGATTTCCGGGGACAAGCCCGCCTCTTTTTCTTTCCCTTATGGCAAGGATATCCAAGGATATCCGTGGCCCGCCCTTGCCGGGCAAAAGCGCAAGGTCTATAGAGTCCGCTTTGATGAGCCTTGCCGCAACGACCTCGACTTTCAGCTTCCCCCACCGCCATCTTCTTGGAATCGAAGGCCTTTCTGCCTCCGACATCCATGCCCTGCTGGATCTCTCCGAAGAGGCCGCCAAGCAGAGCCGCCAGGTCGTCAAGAAGCGCGACACGCTCCGCGGCCGCACCCTGATCAATCTCTTCTTCGAAGCCTCGACACGAACCCAGAGCTCCTTTGAGCTCGCCGGCAAGCGGCTGGGCGCCGACGTCATGAACATGTCGATGGGCACGTCCTCGATGCAGAAGGGCGAGACCCTGATCGACACCGCAGTCACGCTCAACGCCATGCGGCCCGACATTCTGATCGTGCGCCATCACGCGGCGGGTGCGGTCGAGCTGCTCTCGCAAAAGGTCGATTGCTCGGTGGTCAATGCCGGCGACGGCAGCCACGAGCACCCGACCCAGGCCCTGCTTGATGCGCTTACCATCCGCCGCCACAAGGGAGGCTTCGAAGGCTTGATCGTCGCCATCTGCGGCGACGTCCTCCACTCCCGCGTCGCCCGCTCCAACATCATTCTCTTGAATAAGCTCGGTGCGCGCGTTCGCGTGGTTGCACCTTCCACTCTGCTCGGCTCCGGCATGGCGCGGCTGGGCGTGGAGGTGTACACCTCGATGCATGAGGGACTGAAGGATGCCGACGTCGTCATGATGCTCAGGCTCCAGCGCGAACGCATGACCTCGAGCCTGATCCCATCCCAGCGCGAATATTTCCACTTCTTCGGTCTCGATTTCGACAAACTCGCTCGTGCCAAGCCGGACGCCATGGTGATGCATCCAGGCCCGATGAACCGCGGCGTCGAGATCGACTCGCGCCTCGCCGATGACGCAAGAAGCGCCATTCGCGAGCAGGTCGAGATGGGCGTGGCTGTCCGCATCGCGGTGCTTGAAGCGCTGGCGCGGCAATTGCCTAACGCAGCGTGATGAGAAGCGCGATGACCGGAAGAACCGCCCTCCTCAACGCCCGCTTGCTGGATCCAGCGACCGGTTTAGATCAGCGCGGCGGCGCGCTCATCGAGAACGGCGTCATCGCCGATCTCGGCCCGCAGATCAAAGCCGGAAGCGTCGGCGATGCGGATACCATCGATTGCGGGGGCCATGTGCTCGCTCCGGGGCTGATCGACATGATGGTCTCGACCGGCGAGCCCGGGCACGAGCACCGCGAGACCTTGGCGACCGCGAGCCAGGCTGCGGCCGCCGGCGGCGTCACCACCATCGTCTGCACGCCCAACACCGATCCCGTCATCGACGACGTGGCTCTGGTCGATTTCGTGCTCCGCCGCGCCCGCGATACGGCAATCGTCAACGTGCACCCCATGGCCGCGATGACCAAGGGTCTGCTCGGCGAGGAAATGGCCGAAATCGGTCTCTTAAGTGAGGCTGGCGCCATCGCCTTCAACAACGGCCAGACCAGCCTGATCAATACCAAAGTGATGCGGAACGTGCTTGCTTACGCCAAGGATTTCGGCGCGCTGATCGTGCACCATGTGGAGGATCCCTTCCTCTCCCGAGACGCGGTGATGAACCAGAGCGAGGTGTCGACCAGGCTCGGGCTTCGCGGCAATCCCGCAGCCGCCGAAGCCATTATTCTCGATCGCGATATTCGCCTCGTCGAACTCACAAATGGCCGCTATCACGCCGCACAAATTTCCTGCCGCGCTTCTCTCGATCTGATCCGCGCCGCCAAAGCGCGGGGCGTGCCCGTCTCTTGCGGCGTGTCGATTAATCATCTCAGTTTGAACGAGAACGATATCGGTTCCTACCGCACCTTCTTCAAAATGCGCCCGCCTCTGAGATCAGAGGACGACCGCCGCGCCATGGTCGAGGGTCTCGCCAGTGGCGATATCGACGTGATCATCTCGGCTCACGATCCGCAAGATGCCGATGTGAAACGGCGCCCCTTCGCCGACGCCGCCGATGGCGCCATCGGCCTTGAGACGCTGCTCGGCGCATCGCTTCGCCTCTATCACAACAAGGACGTCGATCTCGCCACGCTGCTCCGCGCGCTGACCTCCAATCCAGCCAGGCTGCTTGGCCTTCCCTCGGGTCGGCTGGCGAAGGGCGCGCCTGCCGACCTCATTCTGATTGACCTCGATACGCCCTGGACCGTCGAGGCCGACCAGCTTCGCTCGAAATCGAAGAACACGCCTTTCGACGAAGCCAAGTTTCAGGGACGCGCGCTTCAGACCTTCGTTGCCGGACGGCTCGTCTACCACTACGCTGACGCGCGCAAACTCTGAACGCATCAGGGGCAATCTCGTCATGTCCGTAGCGTGTGATCTCGGTCCATTGGCAGCCGATCTCCTCGCTCTCGTCATCGGCTATCTGCTCGGCTCCGTTCCGTTTGGCCCGATCCTGACCAGCGCCGCAGGGCTCGGCGACCTCCGCCAGATCGGCTCCGGCAATATTGGCGCCACCAACGTGTTGCGCACCGGCCATAAAGGTCTCGCCGCAGCGACCCTCATTCTCGACATGCTGAAAGGCACCGCCGCCGTTCTGATTGGCGCCTATTGGGGGCCGGAGCCGGCCTTGCTAGCCGGCCTCGGTGCCTTTCTCGGGCATCTATTTCCGGTTTGGCTGGGCTTTCATGGCGGCAAGGGTGTCGCGACCTATCTCGGCATCTTGCTTGGCCTGTCTTGGCCGAGCGCGTTCGTCTTTGCCACGATCTGGCTCGCGGTCGCTTTCGTCACGCGCTTCTCCTCGCTCGCTGCGCTGACCGCGACCGCCGTCGTGCCCTGCCTGTTCGCGCTCCAGGGATCATGGCCCTGTGCCGCGCTCTTCTTATTGCTGACCGTCCTGCTTTACTGGCGTCACGCGGACAATATCCGTCGCTTGGTAGGAGGCGAGGAGACGCGGATTGGCGAGAAAAACCACTAACCCACCAGGCAAGGGTGACGCCCCGCGTCTGACCGATCGGCAGCGGCTGGCTTGGCTTCGACTGATCCGCAGCGAGAATGTCGGCCCGGCAACCTTCCGCGCTCTCGTCAATCAGTTGGGCGGCGCGGAAGCGGCTATCGCCGCATTGCCTGCCCTGTCCCGCCGCGGCGGCGGTCACACTATACGCCTCTGCAGCGAAGCCGAAGCCGAGGCCGAGATCGCCTTAGGCCACAGGGTTGGCGCCACCCTCGTCGGCATCGGCGAGCCGGGCTACCCGCACGCGCTTGCCGAAATCGAATGTTTGTCACTCAAAGGCGATGCCTCCCCGTTGGCTAGGCGCCCAATTGCATCAGATAAAGCGTAATCTTCACAGCCTTAAGTTGCTTTACATAGTATATGCACCCTTACGTTGTCAATTCCGACGCCCTGGGCGAAATTGACACTGCCCAATTCAGTCACCATTTTAGCCGTAATACGTAGGCAAGAGGCGGCGAGCCATTCTAACCCAGCGCGTCGCAGGCCCGGCCTAGGACCGATTTTCATGAACATTGTCATTGTTGAATCGCCTGCAAAGGCAAAGACCGTCAACAAGTACCTAGGCTCCGGCTATCTGGTGCTGGCCTCCTATGGGCACGTGCGCGATCTGCCTTCCAAGAACGGTTCCGTCGAGCCGGACAACGATTTCGAGATGCATTGGGACGTCGAGCCCAAGGCCGCCAAACGCCTCGATGAGATCGCCAAGGCGCTCAAGGGCGCCCATAAGCTCATTCTGGCGACCGACCCCGACCGCGAGGGTGAAGCCATCTCCTGGCACGTCCTCCAGGTCCTCAACCGTAAGAAGCTCCTAACCGGCGTTCCCGTCGAGCGTGTGGTCTTCAACGCCGTAACCAAGGAATCCGTGCTCGAGGCCATGCGCCATCCGCGCGAGATCGACGGCCCTCTGGTCAACGCTTATCTCGCCCGTCGCGCGCTGGACTATCTCGTCGGCTTTACCCTCTCCCCGGTGCTGTGGCGGAAGCTCCCTGGCGCCCGCTCGGCCGGCCGTGTGCAGTCCGTGGCCCTTCGCCTGGTCTGCGACCGCGAATTGGACATCGAGAAATTCAAGGCGCAGGAATATTGGTCGATCCTGGCAGAGCTCGCGACGGCCAAGAACGAGATCTTCACCGGAAGGCTCGTGACCGCCGATGGCAAGAAGCTCGACAAGTTCGACATTGCCAACGCCGAAACTGCAGGCCGCCTGAAAGCCGCCCTCGAAGGCGGCAGCTTCACCGTCGCCAATATCGAGACCAAGCCGCAGCGCCGCAATCCGGCCGCCCCCTTCACCACCTCGACGCTCCAGCAGGAAGCCTCGCGGAAACTTGGCTTCTCCCCGCGTCAGACCATGCAGCTCGCGCAGCGCCTCTATGAGGGCGTCGACATGGGCGCCGAGAGCGAGGGCCTGATCACCTATATGCGAACCGATGGTGTGCAGATCGTCCCGGAGGCGGTCGCCAAGATCCGCCAGGTGCTTACCAAGCTCTACGGCGACCGCTACGTGCCGGACAGTCCCCGCGAGTACCAGGCCAAGGCGAAGAATGCGCAAGAGGCGCACGAAGCCATTCGCCCAACTGACTTCACCAAAGACCCCGACAGCGTCTCCCGTTACCTCGAGGAGGATGCCGCCAAGCTTTACAGACTGATCTGGCAGCGCACGCTGGCCAGCCAGGCGTCGAGCGCCGATATCGAGCGCACCTCGATCGACATCGACGTCAAGGGCAAGGACGGCAAGACCTACGGCATGCGTGCGTCAGGCCAAGTGGTTCGCTTCGACGGCTTCCTCAAGCTCTATGAAGAGGGCGTCGACGACATCGAAGGCGAGGACGGACGCCTGCCGCTTGTCGCTCAGGGCGACAGCCTTGACGGCCGCGCCATAGAGGCCAAGCAGCATTTCACCGAGCCACCGCCGCGCTACACCGAGGCGACCCTGATCAAGAAGATGGAAGAGCTCGGCATTGGCCGGCCATCGACCTATGCGTCGACCCTCAACGTGTTGCGCGACCGCCTCTATGTGCGTCTCGACAAAAAGCGGCTCATTCCTGAGGACAAAGGACGTCTTGTGACGGCCTTCCTCGAAAGCTTCTTCAAGCGCTATGTCGAGTATGATTTCACCGCCGACCTCGAGGACAAGCTCGATCTGATCTCAGCGGGCGATCTCGCTTGGAAGGATGTGCTACGCGATTTCTGGCGTGAGTTCACCGCTGCCGTTGCCGATGTCGGTGATCTCCGTATCACGCAAGTGCTCGATGCGCTGAACGACATGCTCGAGCCGCATATCTTCCCGCTGCCGCCCGGAGCGACCGGCGATCCCAGAGCCTGCCCGTCCTGTTCGATCGGCCGCTTGAGCCTCAAAGTCGGCAAATACGGCGCCTTCATCGGGTGCTCGAACTATCCCGATTGCCGCTTCACCCGTCAGCTCGCCGATACCGGCGACAAGGCTCCTGCGGAGCCTCGCCTGCTCGGCGCCGATCCGGAGTCGGGTCTTGAGGTCAGCCTCCGTGTCGGACGCTTCGGCCCTTATCTCCAGCTCGGCGAGAACGGCGAAGAAAAGCCGAAACGCGCATCCATCCCCAAGGGCACCGATCCCGAGGGACTGGATCTGAAGCAGGCGCTCTCGTTGCTGTCTCTGCCGCGGGAGATTGGACTCCATCCCGAAGACAACAAACCGATCGTGGCGGGCTTCGGCCGCTTCGGTCCCTATATCCAGCATGATGGAAAATATGCGAGCTTGAGCGGACCGGAGGAGGTCTTCACCGTCGGCATCAATCGCGCCGTCACTCTTCTTGCCGAGAAGGCCGCGCGGGGCGGCGGCCGCCGTCGCAGCAATGTCATCAAGGATCTCGGCGAGCATCCACAACTCGGCGGCAAGGTCGAGATCTTGAATGGCAAGTTCGGTCCCTACGCCAAGCATGGCAAGGTCAACGCGACGCTGCCCAAGGACCGCGATCCCGCCGAGACGACGCTGGAAGAGGCCGTCGAGCTGCTTGCCGCCAAGAGCGGCAAAGGCGGAGCGAAGAAGGTTGCCAAGAAGCGGGCGAAAAAGTCTGCCAAACCTGCGGCCAACAAGGCCAAGACCGCCACCAACAAAGCCAAGACTGCAGCCAAGAGCAAAAAGGCAGTCAAAGCGGAACCGGTCGAAGAGACTGTGGGCTGATCCTCCCGACTCAGCCGCGTCACCGCGAACGTGCTAAGATCGCGCGTGGCAAAGAGATCCAAGAATAAGACCGTGGGCAAGCTTCCCTCGAAGCAACAGATTCTCGACTTCCTCGGAACCGCGAGCGCGCAAGCCGGCAAGCGGGAGATCGCGCGCGCCTTCAACATCAAGGGCGCCGACCGCATCAGTTTGAAGGCACTGTTGCGCGAGATGACCGACAGCGGGCTGATCGCAGGCAACCGACGCAAGCTCGAACGGCCAGGAATGTTGCCGCCGGTCACGGTCGTCGAGATCGTGTCGCGCGACAAGAATGGCGACTTCGTCGGCCGCCCCGCCAATTGGGACGAGGAGCATGGGTCTCCCCCCAAGGTGCTCATCGTCGAGAGCAAACGCGACGCTGGCCCCGCTTCCGGTATCGGCGACCGAGTTCTCGCCAGGATCGCTTCGATCGAGGACGAGGATTATGCCTATCAGGCGCGCCCCATCAAAAAGCTCGCGCGGGCCGCTCGCGACATGCTCGGTATTTTTCGCTCCCTTCCTGGCGGCGCCGGCGTCATCGATCCAATCGACCGGAAACAATTGAAAGAATGGCCGGTGCCGCGCGGCAATACCGGCGACGCCAAGAACGGCGAGCTGGTTCGCTTCGAGCTCTCAGGCTCGAAACGCTTCGGTCATTCGGCAGCGCGCGTCGCGGCCTGTCTCGGCAACCCGCAAGACGAGCGCGCCACGAGCCTGATCGCCATTCACGCTCACGGCATCCCCAATAGTTTTCCGGACGCGGTGATTGCAGAAGCCGAGAAAGCGAAGGCGCCGGAACTCAAGGCGCGCGAGGATTTGCGGCATCTTCCGCTGATCACCATGGACCCTTCGGATGCCCGCGACCACGACGACGCGGTGTTTGCCGAACCCGATCCCAACCCCAACAATCAGGGCGGCTTCGTCGTCATCGTCGCGATTGCCGATGTGGCGGCGTACGTGACACCGGGCAGCGCGCTGGACAAAGAGGCGCGGCTGCGCGGCAACTCGGTCTATTTCCCCGACCGCGTGGTGCCGATGCTGCCGGAGACGATCTCGAACGACCTCTGCTCGCTGAAAGAGGGCGAGGCACGCGCTTGCATCGCTGTGCGCATGGTGTTCGACAAAGACGGCGTCAAGAAAAGCCATCGCTTCTTCCGCGGTCTGATGCGCTCCGCCGCGAGCCTGAGCTACGAGCAGGCACAGAGCGCCATCGACGGTAGGCCTGACGACGCGACCGGCCCCTTGCTCGAGACCGTGCTCCGTCCGCTCTGGGGCGCTTATGGCGCCCTCACCCGCGAACGCGCCAAGCGCGCGCCCCTCGACCTCGATCTTCCCGAGCGGAAGATCCTGCTCAACGAAGAGGGCCGCGTCAGGGGCATCGCCACCCCTCCCCGCCTCGATGCGCATCGCCTGATCGAGGAGTTCATGATCGCGGCCAATGTCGCCGCGGCCGAGCTGCTCGAGGCAAAGCGCACCCCTCTCATTTATCGGGTGCATGACGCGCCATCGAAAGAGAAGCTCGCCGCGCTCGGCGAGTTCCTCGCCACGCTCAATCTGAATTTGCCCAAGGCCGGCACGCTGAAGCCTGCGCAGTTCAACCGCATCCTCGCCGACACCCGCGCGAGCCCGAACTCCGAACTGATCAGCGAGGTCGTGCTGAGAAGTCAGGCGCAAGCCGAATACACCCCAAGCAATTTCGGCCATTTCGGCTTGAACTTGCGCCGCTATGCGCATTTCACCTCGCCGATCCGCCGCTACGCCGATCTCGTCGTGCATCGCGCCATCATTCGCTCACTCGGGCTTGGCAAGGACGGCCTCACCGATCACGAGATCGAGGAGCTTCAGGAGATCGCGCAATTCATCTCCGTCACCGAGCGCCGCGCCATGCTGGCCGAGCGCGAGACATCCGACCGTTTGATCGCGGCGTTTCTTGCCGACCGGATCGGCTCACGCTTCCAGGCCCGCGTGTCGGGTATGGTGCGCACTGGCCTTTTTGTCAGGCTGAAAGAGACCGGCGCCGATGGGTTCGTCCCGGCCTCCTCGATTGGCAGCGAGTTCTACTATCATGACGAGGTCCGCCAGGCTCTGATCGGCGAGGAAACAGGCGCTGCCTTTCAGCTCGGTGACAGCGTCGAGGTGCGACTCGTTGAAGCAATCCCGACCGCAGGAGCCCTTAGATTCGAGATGTTGAGCGAGGGACGCTCGATTGGCGTGACCCCTAAGCGCTCGCGTATTCAGTCCTACCGCGGTAAACCTAAGCCGGCGCGACGGGGCCGAGCACGTCGATAAAGGAAACACGATGCAAGACAGCCGCGTGCACATCACGCCCGGATCGCTGCTTCCAGAAAAGAGATCCGTCGGTCCACGTCCGGTCTTCGGCTCCATTCTGCGTGGACTCTCGTTACGCTGTCCGGCCTGCGGCAAAGGCCGTCTGTACCGGCGCTATCTCAAGGTCGCCGATCAGTGTCCGTCTTGTGGCGAGGCGCTGCATCACCATCGCGCCGACGACGCACCGCCTTATTTCACCATCGCCATCGTCGGCCACGTCGTGGTTGGCCTTCTGCTTGCCGTCGAGATCGTCTACCGGCCGCCGCTCTGGCTGCACGCAGCGATCTGGCTGCCACTTACCGTGATCCTGGCGCTAATCCTTCTGCCGCCAATCAAAGGTGCGCTGGTGGGACTACAATGGGCGCTGCTGATGCATGGCTTCGATCCAGAGTACAAAGATGAACTCGAGGCTTGGGGCGAAACCGAGCCCACTCCCCGGTCTTGACTTCCGGTGCTCACCGAGTAGGTTCCCATTCAACTTTTCAAGGTTGCTGAGAGGACTATTATGGCGAAACCCGTCACCCAGAAGATCAAGCTCGTAAGCACGGCCGGTACGGGCTTTTATTACGTGACCAAGAAGAATCCGCGCAATCAAACCGAGAAGCTCGTCTTCAAGAAGTACGATCCGGTGGCGCGGAAGCACGTCGAGTTCAAAGAATACAAGATCAAGTAGCGATCTGGCGCCCCTGCGCGTCCGCTCAGGCGGACGAAATCACAAATTCGATGGATTGATGAACGGCCGGTGCCGGTGGCACCTGGCGGCTCATTGATAGGTGGTCGGCCGAAACGCGGCGCTAACGAGGAGGCCACTCAAACCGCGCTCCGGCCGACCGAACCCCACGGACCCAGGAGATGCGGCGGACCTGAGCATTCCGCAGGGTTATCTCAATTGTGGACGAGGCACAGGATCGGCCGAAGTCTGAATCGATCCTCTGAATGCTTCCCTCGCCCCTCGTAATCTCAATTTCCAAGCTGGTGTAAATGATAGCCGAGCTTGAGAATTGATAAAACTAATCTTCATGATTTGTTTAATACGATTAAATCTTAGTCATTGTAAAGCCTTAAGGTGCGGCCTTCATCCGCTGCCTCAAGTTGGTTAAGAGCCTAAACTGGGTCCGGCGAGGCTCTTGCGGATAGGTGATTCGCAAAGTTCCTGCCCGGAGACCATGAAACCGGGGTGCAAAGAGACTCCCGGCAAGGCTTCGACCGCTCCGCCCGCGTCTCACTATATCAGGATGTTGCCGGGGTGCTGCTGACCTCGCCGTTTAGGCGGCGTCGGCTACCACGCAGTTCCGTCCATCGCGCTTGGCACAGTAGAGCGCCTGGTCGGCGCGTTTCAGGATGCGTGAGGGGGTGTCGCTTGGCTGTTCCATCGCGGCAACGCCAACGCTCGCGGTCAGCTTGAGCGCGCTCGCCCGGTCGCCGACGTAAAACGGTGTCGCGGCGATGCATTGGCGCAACCGCTCGCCGATCAGATAGGCCTTGGCGAGGTCGGTATCGGGCATCACCACCACGAATTCTTCGCCGCCGAGCCGGCAGGCAAGATCGATGCCGCGAATATTGCGTTGGACGCGCTCAGCGAACTCCCGCAACACCGCATCGCCGACATCGTGGCCATGCGTGTCGTTGACCACCTTGAAATAATCGATGTCGAGCATCAGCACCGAGACCTGCCTGTCGCGCATCGCCGCTTCTTGCAGCAGTGTCTCGAGATGGCTCATCATGTAGCGGCGGTTATGCAACGCCGTCAGCGGATCGAGCATCGCCATCTCGACGGTCTCCTCGAGCCGATCCCGCAAATGCTCGACGAAGCGCTTGCGTTTTACTTGCGTGCGCACACGCGCCACGAGCTCGTTCGCATCCACAGGCCGGACGATATAGTCGTTCACGCCGATATCGAGCCCTCGCAGCAGCCGGGCCTCCTCGCCCGGTTCCACTAGCATCATCATCGGCAGATGACGCGTGGCGTCGAGCGAGCGCACTTGCGAGCAGAGTCTCAAGCCGTCGGCCCGCTCCAGGCTAAGACTGACGATCATCAGATCAAAATTGCTCTCGGCAACCCGAAGCAAAGCCGCACCGGAATCGGTCTCGCGCTCGACCATATGCTCGGCCTCAAGCGGCTTGACGATCCGCTCCGCGGACCGCTCACGGTCCTCCACAACAAGGACTCGGCCCCCATGAGCCAGGTCTTTCAAATTGATCCCGACGCTGGCAAAGCCCATCTGCTCCTGGGTGGACGCCCGCATCAACATTTCGTCGGTGAGCACTTTCAGCCGCGCCAGGTTCCTGACGCGCGTGATCAGCGCGACATCATCGACAGGCTTGGTGAGAAAATCGTCGGCGCCGGCTTCCAGCCCCCGCACTTTGTCCGATGGCTGATCGAGCGCGGTGATGATGATCACCGGCAGATGTTGCGTCCTCGGGTCGGATTTGAGGCGCCGGCAGACCTCGAACCCGTCCATACCCGGCATCATCACATCGAGCAGCACGACGTCGGTGCGTTCTTGCGCGCAGACATCCAGGGCTTCCTGGCCGTTTCGCGCTGTACGCACTTCGAAATAATCCGCGGTCAGCCGAGCTTCGAGCAGCTTGAGATTAGCCTCGACGTCGTCCACCACGAGAACCGTTGCGGTCATGACAGTCTACCGCGCTTCGCCGATAAACTGTCTCACCGTGTCGAGAAACATCGAGACCGAGATCGGCTTAGAGATATAGGCTTCACAGCCGCCCTCTCTGATCCGCTCCTCGTCCCCCTTCATGGCGAAGGCCGTGACCGCGACGACGGGAATCTGTCGCAGCTGATCGTCCTCCTTCAGCCATTTGGTCACTTCGAGCCCTGACACCTCCGGCAACTGAATATCCATCAGGATGAGGTCGGGGCGATGCTCGCGCGCCAGCGACAACGCCTCCATACCGTTCCGCGTCTGCAGCGTCTTGTAACCATGGGCATCGAGCAGATCATGAAACAGCTTCATGTTGAGCTCGTTGTCCTCGACGATGAGAATGGTCTTGGTCATGTTCCTCGGCTCAAGCGACTCGGTCGGCCCATGATGGGCGAACTCGGCCCGGTACGCCATGCGGTCTGGAACGGGTCCAGATCTCCAAAACATCCGATATCCCCCCTTTTTAAGCTGAGGGGCGATTTCACCGTAAACCCGTAACCAAAATCTTTAGACAAGGCCGGAAGTTTCGGTACACCAGTGCTTATTACTGGGCCCAGATTGGTATCAATCGGCGGGTTAGTGGGCCTGAGGGCAGGCCTCGGCCTTCAAATATTCGAGCGATGTCAGCGTGCCGTGAATTGAGACGTCGCCATAGTCGATCAGGAGCTCGCGGCTGACGCCATTGGCGTAGAGGCGAAAATCGATCTGGTAGCTCGGGGTAAGGTCGCCCAACTTGGGCTCGAAATAACCGATCGACACCGGCCAGGATTCCAGCTCCGCGAGACCTTTTTCCTTGGCCACCACCTCGAGGTTCTTGTCGGCGCCAGGCGCGATCTCCTTGCCGATGATCGCCGTCGTCTCGTAGACCTTCTGGCCTTTCTCCGAGCCGTCATAGAGCTGCGCCTGCAGCATGGATTGCCCGGACTGCGCCGCGTCGATCAAAGCAAGACTATGCTGGGTCGGGAACAACACCTTGTCGGAGAGATCGAGTTCGCCCCTTGCGGGCTGGCTGATCATCACCTTGACCGCGGCGCCGGGCGTATCGCGCGAGGCTCGCCCGATCGTGACATCGCCGAGCTTGTCATTCAGATATTGCTGCGATTGGAATCGGAACTTCTGGCCGTCGCCCTGCTCCCAGGTCGAGGAGCGCAGATCGGTCAGATTGGTCTGACCTTGCGAGTCGGTCATCTGGGTGACCATGCGCATATTGAGGCTATAGCCGTCACACTCCGAACCGGTGAACTCGAACACCATGCGGCCATCGATACCGGTGATGCCCGACGCGGTGCGGGCGTCGTCCAGCGACATTTCGTAGATGGCACGATGCGGAACAAGCTTGGACGGCTCCTTCCCGGCAAAGGCATGCGCCTCGCCAAACGGAGCGATCGCCAGCATCGACGCCACGCCTGCGACCCCCAACCAAGCCTTGCCGAACCCAGCCATTACCATCCTTCTATCCCGGACTAGGCCTAGGATATTCGCTTCGACCGGCATTCTTGGCACCAACTCGGGCCCATCACAAGGGGCTCAGGCATGCTTGCAGAACCGCCATATTTGCTCGATGGTCGAGGCCGATAGCAGGACAGACGGAGGCGATATGGCAGGCGAAATCGAAGCAAGGCTGAGGGCGCTGAACATCGCGCTGCCCGAGCTCGCGGCGCCAATCGCCAACTACGTACCTTTCCTTCATCTCGGCAATTTGCTGTTCATCTCCGGACAGTTGCCCTTGCGTGACGGCAAGGTAACTGTCGCAGGCAAGCTTGGCGCGGGCGTTGATTTGGCTCAAGGCGAGGAAGCGGCACGGCTCTGTGCGCTCAATATCCTGGCGCAAGCCAAGACCGCCTTGCGCGATCTCGACCGCATCGTGCAGCTGCTGCGCCTCAACGGGTTCGTCAATTCGGCTCCGGATTTCACCGACTATCCCAAGGTCATTAACGGCGCCTCCAATCTCATGGTCGACGTGTTGGGCGACAAGGGGCGCCATACCCGCATCGCCGTCGGCTGCGTCAGCCTGCCGCTGGGCGCTGCCGTCGAGATCGATGCGGTGTTCGCTATCGCTTGAGAAACCCATGGCCAAGCTCGACTGGCTGAAGCGCCCAATCGCCCATCGCGGCCTGCACGATGCCCGCAAGGGCGTGATCGAGAACAGCGCCTCGGCGGTCGAAGCCGCGATTGCGCGAGGTCTCGCCATCGAGGTCGATCTGCAATGCGCTAAAGACGATCAGCCCGTCGTGTTTCATGACGCCACACTCGAAAGGCTGACCAGCGAGACTGGGCATGTGGCTTCCCGCAGCGTAAGCGAGCTGACTTCTATTCCATTGCGCGGAAGCAAGGACCGCATCCTCTCGCTACGAGGCCTCCTCGCTCTCATTGACGGCCGCGTCCCGCTCATCATCGAGATCAAGAGCAAATGGAACGACGATGACCGCTATGAGACCAATATCGCCAAGGAACTCGCATCCTATCGCGGGCCGGTTGCGGTGATGTCGTTCGATCCCCATTGCGCCGCACGCTTCAGGACCTTGCTCCCGTCACTGCCGCGCGGGCTGATCTCCGAGACATTCGAGGATGAGCAGCATTGGTCCAGACTGACTTCCGGCCAGCGCTTCATCATGCGCCATCTCCTGATCGCTGCCATCGCCAGGCCCAATTTCATCGCTTACGATATCAGGGCACTGCCGGCGCTTGCGCCAATGCTGGCGCGATCGCTGTTCGGCCTGCCGCTGCTGACCTGGACCGTGCGCAACGAGGCGGACAGAGCACGCGCCGCGAAACATGCCGACGCCATGATCTTCGAAGGGATCGAATTGTAAGCAATGGGCGACGCCGAGACCGCAACGATCAGGATCGCGAACAGCATCGCCGATGTGCCGACGGCGGATTGGGATGCTTGCGCCAGGGGTTCTGAACTGGCGACGGGGCGCTCATCTAACCCATTCATTACGCACGCATTTTTGCTTGCCCTAGAGCAAAGCGGCTCCGCGTCGCCCGAGACCGGCTGGTGGCCGAGCCATCTTCTCCTCGATGACGGCAAAGGCGGCATCGCTGCTTGTATGCCCTGCTACCTCAAGACCCATTCGCGCGGCGAATATGTGTTCGACCAAGGCTGGGCGGATGCTCTCGAGCGCGCCGGCGGCCGCTACTATCCGAAACTACAAAGCTCGGTTCCCTTCACCCCGGTGACGGGACGCCGCCTCCTCGTTCGTGACGGCGTTAGCCGCGACGCCGAGCGTTTGTTGCTCCGCGCGGGGGCCCAACTCGTTGAACAGTCAGGTGCCTCCTCGCTGCATCTCACCTTCCTCACCGAACAGGAATGGCGCCTCGCCGGCGAGCTCGGCTTTCTCATGCGCACCGACCAGCAATTTCATTGGCGGAATGAAAACTATGCAAGCTTCGATGACTTTCTCGACCGGCTCGCCTCGCGAAAGCGCAAAGCCATCCGCAAAGAGCGGCGGGAGGCGCAGAGCCGCGGCATCGACATCGAATGGGTGACGGGCAGCGACCTCACCGAGGCGCATTGGGACGCCTTCTTCTACTTCTACATGGATACCGGCGCGCGAAAATGGGGCAGCCCCTATCTCAATCGCGAGTTCTTCAGCCTGGTCGGCGAAATCATGAAGGACGATATTCTTCTCGTCCTCGCCAGACGCGATGGCCGCTATATCGCCGGCGCGCTGAATTTCATCGGCAAGGATACGCTGTTCGGCCGCTATTGGGGCGCACTCGAGGAGCACCGCTACCTGCATTTCGAGATTTGCTACTACCAGGCCATCGATTTCGCCATTGCGCACGGCCTCACCGTCGTCGAAGCTGGAGCGCAAGGCGAGCACAAGCTTGCCCGCGGCTATCTCCCCACCACGACCTATAGCGCGCACTTGATCGCGCATCCTGGCTTACGCAATGCGGTCGCCGATTTTTTTAAGCGCGAGCGCAGGGCCGTGGCCCAAGAGTATGCTTTGCTTGCGGCGGAATCGCCCTACCGGAAATCGAATTGACAAATCACACTTGAATTATAGAGGTGATCGGTATGGCCTATGATCCGAACAACATCTTTGCCAAGATTTTGAAGGGCGAGATTCCCTCTCACAAGATCTACGAGGACGAAGACACCCTCGCCTTCCTCGACATCATACCGCGCTCCGAAGGCCATGCGCTCGTCGTCACCAAGACGCAAGCGACCGACCTCTTCGATGTCGATCCGAAGGCCCTCGCCAAATTGATGGCGGTGGTGCAAAAGCTCGGTCCGAAGATCAAGGACACTGTCGGGGCGGACGGCGTGCTCATCCAGCAATTCAATGGCGCCGCCGCCGGCCAGACCGTGTTTCACCTGCACGTCCATATCGTGCCGGTGAAGCGAGGCGTACCGCTCAAGCCTCATACTGGCCAGATGGGCGATCAGGCGGAGCTTGCCGCGACGGCCGAGAAGATCAGGAAAAGGTTCTCGAACTAGCGCGAGCCGAGCGGGACTTTCGGCACGGAGCTGGTACCGGCCTTCTTCGCCGAAGCGCCCTTGGCGCGTTTGGCGGGCCGCTTGGCCTTCGGCTTTGGCACCCCGTCTCCTCCGCCCTCGACCTCAGGCTCGACATCCTCAGGATCACGCGGGCGGATCGGCGTATCCGGCTTCAAATACTCGAAGCCAAGCACTTTCTCGATGCCCTTCTCCTCGACCAGCACACGCACGATGCCGCCATCCTTCAGCGCGCCGAACAGAATCTCCTCGGCCAGCGGCTTCTTGATGTGCTCCTGGATCACCCGAGCCAATGGGCGCGCGCCGAATTTCTCGTCATAGCCCTTCTCGGCAAGCCATGTATTGGCTTCCGGCGTGAGCTCAATGGTGATGTTGCGGTCGTCAAGCTGGGCTTCCAGCTGAAACACGAACTTCTCCACCACCTTGGAGATCACCTCCGGCGGCAGCGAGGCGAACGGGATGACGGCGTCGAGTCGGTTGCGGAACTCGGGGCTGAACAGCCGGTTGATCGCCTCCTCGTCGTCGCCTTCGCGCTTCGAGCGATTGAAGCCGATCGCGGCCTTGGCGAGGTCGGTCGCGCCGGCATTCGTCGTCATAATCAGGATCACGTTCTGGAAGTCGACCTTCTTACCGTTATGGTCGGTCAGCTTGCCGTGATCCATGATCTGCAACAGGATGTTGAACAAATCTGGATGCGCTTTCTCGATCTCGTCGAGCAGCAGCACCGAGTGCGGATGCTGGTCGATGCCGTCGGTGAGCAACCCGCCCTGATCGAAACCGACATAGCCGGGCGGTGCGCCAATCAGCCGCGACACCGTGTGGCGCTCCATATATTCGCTCATGTCGAAGCGGATCAGCTCCACGCCGAGCATCTTGGCAAGCTGGCGCGCGACTTCGGTTTTGCCGACGCCGGTCGGACCTGAGAACATGTAGCAACCGATCGGCTTTTCAGGCTCGCGCAAGCCGGCGCGCGACAATTTGATCGCGGCGCCGAGCGCCTCGATGGCCTTGTCCTGGCCGAACACCACCCGCTTCAGGTCGATGTCGATATTGCGCAACACTTCGGCATCGGATTTCGACACCGTCTTGGGCGGAATCCGCGCCATGGTGGCGATGGTGGTCTCGATCTCTTTCAGGCCGATGGTCTTCCGCCGCTGCTTCTCGGGCAGCAGCATCTGCGAGGCTCCGGTCTCGTCGATGACGTCGATCGCCTTGTCCGGCAATTTCCGGTCGTGAATGTACTTCGCCGACAGCTCCACAGCCGATCTGATTGCCTGGCTCGTATAGCGCACCCGATGGAAATCTTCGAAATAGGGTTTCAGCCCTTTCAGGATCTCGATCGCATCCGGCACCGACGGCTCGTTGACATCGATTTTCTGAAATCGCCGCACCAGCGCGCGGTCCTTCTCGAAATGCTGGCGATATTCTTTGTACGTGGTCGAGCCGATGCAGCGCAGCGTCCCCGACTGAAGGGCTGGCTTCAGCAGGTTGGAGGCATCCATCGCGCCACCTGAAGTCGCGCCGGCGCCGATCACGGTGTGAATCTCATCGATGAACATGATGGCGCCGGGATAATTCTCAATCTCCCGCATCACCGCTTTCAGCCGCTCCTCGAAATCGCCGCGATAGCGCGTGCCCGCGAGCAGCGCGCCCATGTCGAGCTGGAAGATGGTCGAGTCGGCCAGCACCTCCGGCACGTCGCCCATGACGATGCGCCGCGCCAGACCTTCCGCGATCGCGGTCTTGCCCACGCCGGGATCTCCGACGAAAAGTGGATTGTTCTTCTGCCGGCGGCAGAGCACCTGAATGGTGCGCGAGATCTCAGGGCCCCGCCCGATCAAGGGATCGATCCGGCCCGAGCGCGCCTTCTGATTGAGATTGATGCAATAGACCTCGAGCGCGTCGAGACCGCGCTTCTTCTCCTCGCCGCCATCGACGGTCGCTGCATCCTCGTCCACCCCCCGCACCGCGCGCGGCTCGGTCATGCCGGCCCGCTTGGCGATGCCGTGACTGATATAATTGACCGCGTCGAACCGCGTCATGTTCTGCTCTTGCAGGAAGAATGCGGCATGGCTCTCGCGCTCGGCAAAGACCGCCACTAGCACGCTCGCGCCCGTTACCTCCTCGCGGCCCGAAGACTGCACATGAGCCACGGCGCGGTGAATCACCCGCTGGAAGCCTGCGGTCGGCTGCGCCTCGCCATGCGTATCGGTCACCAGGCTCGCGAGCTCGTTGTCGAGATAGGTCACGAGCTTGTCGCGCAACACATCGAGATCGACCGCGCAGGCGCGCATCACCGCCGCCGCGTCGCGGTCGTCGACCAGCGCCAGCAGCAGATGTTCGAGCGTGGCATATTCGTGGCTGCGCTCATTGGCATATTGCAGCGCGCGCCTTAAGGCCTGTTCGAGACTGGTCGAGAACGACGCCAACTTTAGCTCCTCATTCCTTTTCCATCGTGCATTGCAGCGGATGCTCGTGCTGCCGGGCGAAGCTTGTCACTTGCGCCACTTTAGTCTCCGCCACCTCATATGTGTAGACCCCACAGATGCCGACGCCCTTCTGGTGGACATGCAGCATGATCTGGGTTGCCTCCTCCGGCGGCTTGCCGAAGAACCGCTCGAGCACATAGACGACGAAATCCATCGGCGTGTAGTCGTCGTTGAGCAGCAGCACCTTGTAGAGAGCCGGCCGCTTCGTCTTCGGCCGTGTCTTGGTGATGATGTGGGTGCCGGCGTCATCGCCCCGGCGAGGATCGCCGTTCCGAGCCATCGTCAACCTATGTGGCGTCGCGTCTCTCATTTGCCAAGTCGTGCATCCAACAGTTCGGAGAATCGTGCCGCCCTGTCTCGCATCCATTCTAACGTCAGATTGCGCTCGCCCGCAAACGGGCCTCGCGACCCTTCTAACATAGTGGGAGTTGCCGGCAGGAAACCGGCAAAAAAAAAGACCCGGGGGGAAGGTCCCGGGTCTTTTCGTCGGAAATATGTTTGGGAGGCAGGAAGCGATTTACGCCTTCTTGGTGAAGGCAGCCTCAACCGGCTTGTAGGCATCCTTGGCCAGGCCGGCATACATCTCGCCCAGCTTGGAGAACTCTGCGACATAGGTGTCGTAGGCCTTCTTGGCATACTGGGACTGAATCTCGACCGCCTGCTCGACCGACTTGGCGCCGATCAGCTGCTCGAAGGCTTTGGTTGAATCCTCGAACGCCTTCTTGGAATAGTCAGTGACCTCGGCTGCGATAGCCTGGAAGCCCTTGTTGACCTCGCCGAACGAGCGCACGGCCGCATCAAAACCGTCTTTACCCACCTTCTGGAAATCCTCGAACCCTTTGAGCATTGCAAAAACCTCTCTCGACACCGCCTGGCGGTGATTGTTGCAGACGCGAACTATCTATATGCATCGCACAATTATGGTCAACAAAAATTTTTGCACCGCACAATAATTCTTTCGGCGGAGCCTTAACGCTTTGGCAACGAGCCAGATTCTAGCCTTGGTTCGAACGCAAGCTTGCACCGTTTTGACGTTAGGAACGGGTGCCGCCGCCGAGGGGATTCGGGTTCGGAGGCGGGCGTCGCGAGGGGAAATCAGGGGGAGAGGGCATTTAGCCTTCGGGGTCAGTGGGTTACCGTCAGAGTCAGTCTCCGGTCTCAGCTAAGCTTTGTCGCCTCGTGAGTCTCACGCTCGCGGCCGCTTTGGCGCTCGCGCCTTTGAGCGATGCCTTTGCCAAGACCAAATCCAAATCGCGCTCCAGAGCCGCCCCCTCGATCGCGGCCGCCATCGTGGTCGACATGGCCACCAACGAAATCCTCTATTCCAAGGACGAAGACGCAAAGCGGGCGCCTGCCTCGCTGACCAAGATGATGACGCTCTACGTCCTGTTCTCCTATCTGCGCGCCGGCAAGGTCACCCTTGAGTCCGAACTCGTGGTCACGCCGCACGCGGCGAGCCAATCGCCGACCAAATTGGGCCTCAAGCCCGGCGCGACGATCACGACCAGCGACGCCATCAGGGCGCTCGTCACCCAATCGGCCAATGACGCCGCTGTCACCGTCGCCGAGAACCTCGCCGGCACCGAGGAGAATTTCGCGCGGCTAATGACCGAGAAGGCGAGATCGATCGGCATGAACGATACGCTGTTCCGCAACGCCTCCGGTCTCCCTAATGACGAGCAAGTCACGACCGCGCACGACATGGCGCTGCTGGCGCAGCATCTGATCCGCGACTACCCGGAATATTACACCGTCTTCGAGACCAAATATTTCGCGTACAAGGGCAAGCGCTACCGCAATCACAATCATCTGCTGTTCAGCTATAAGGGCACCAACGGCATCAAGACCGGCTACACGCGTGCGAGCGGCTTCAACCTCACGGCTTCCGTGCAACGCGACGACAAGCACCTCATCGCCGTCGTGCTTGGCGGCCGGACTGGGAGCCAGCGCGATGCCGCGATGCGTTCGCTGCTCGACAAATATTTCCCGCAAGCGGTCGCGGCGAAGTCAATGCCGAAGCCCGTGGTTGCGTCTTTGGACGCCACCCCAGTGCCCCAGGCCACGCCGCCCAAACCCGTCTCCGCTCCGGTCATGGCCTCGGCCGCACCGATGGTCGCTCCGGTCGCTTTTGGCAAGGAAGCCGAGCCCACCAAGCCAGTCCCGATCCAGTCTCTCGCGGAAGAGGAAGAATTGTCGCTGAAATCTCCGCTGCCTGAGGCCGATCCGATCGTCACCGGCGAACCTCACGGCACCAAGGCCGGCCCCTACCATGTCCAGGTCGGCTCTTTTACTTCCCAGGCGGAAGCCAAAACCAGACTGGATGCCGTCAAAGGACGCGCCGCAAGCCTGCTCAACGGCCACTACCCGGTTACCACGACATTCAAGAAGGACACCGAGCAATGGTACCGGGCGCGCTTTGCCGGCTTCTCGCAGGACAAAGCCAAGAGCACCTGTGCCCAACTCAAGAAGATGTCGCTCGATTGCGTCGTGATGCGCGCCGAGTAGCGCATGTTGGATTAGCGCCCGAGCAAGACGTCCTTGGCCTCGTTGATCCTCGAGGCGAGATAGGTCGATCCCCCCTGATCGGGGTGGAACTTCTTCATCATCTGCCGATGCGCGCGGCTGATCTCCTCTTCGCTCGCACCTTGTTTCAGCCCAAGCACGGCATAGGCCTCCTCCACGCTCATATGACCAGAGGGCTTGCGGGATCGCGCGCGGCTCTCTTGTTTTGGCTCGGCGTCCTCGGTCTCACGCCAATTCGGAACCCGCCAATCGAAATAGGCCTCCATCAAAGCTTCGGCCTGCTGATCCGTGCCATGCAACTCGTCAAGCAGCGTCTTGAGGTCAGCGTCGGACAGCGACGACAACATCCGTCCCTCGAACTTGCCTTTCAGAACCATTCCCTCCATCCCGCCGCTATCGTGATCGAGCGCCATCTCCAGGCTCTCGGTCTTTACATGCGAGGTCGCTCCCGGCGATTTGGATGATGAGGCGAACGGGCCAAAGCCGAACGTCCCTGGCCGGATCAAGGAAAAGCCGAACAGTCCA
Organism: Methyloceanibacter sp.; assembly: GCA_036559585.1. Lineage (GTDB taxonomy): Bacteria > Pseudomonadota > Alphaproteobacteria > Rhizobiales > Methyloligellaceae > Methyloceanibacter. Next base: position 6,052 of record DATBSU010000127.1, on the reverse strand, counting down.
AGCGGAATGGCGAGAGGAAGCGCGCCACGCACCAGCAGAAAGCCGGCCGCGCCAAGTGCGACGACTCCGGCCAGTTTGCGCAAAGCGTCGGCAAGCAGGTGCGGATTCGCTCTTGCGAAAAGGCGACCTGCGAAGATGAGGAGGATGAGGAGCGCAAGCCCCGCGAGAAAATACGGCATCGAAACGGCCTAGCTGAGCTGTTCGAGCAGAAGCGACCCGGCACTCGACCGCGTCGCCTGGCTGAAATCCTTGAGCGCCTTGCGGCCGCCAGTGGCATAGACCGCCACCGCCTTTAGCAGATCCCCCAATTGACTGGCCGATCCGGAATCGAAGCGGCAATAGGCGCCACGCGTGAGCTTAGCGATCTCCTTGAACGCACGCTCCGCCTTTTTGTCGTAGCCCTCCTGGAACATGAAGCATGGCACGCCGAGCAGACGAAGCTCGCCGGCGCGTTGGGCAAGCTCGTCGATATTCTCTTCCATGGCGTCGCCGACATAGACCAGCGCATTCACGCGTGTTGCGGCGCTCTCGCCGCGCGCATGACTGAGCACTTTCTGGATCTGCGTGTAGCCGCCCTCGCAGGCGACGCGCGACATCAGTCTGGCGACGGCGTCGGGATCGCCGATCCATTTCGAGGCTTTGGTCTCGTTGAAGCCGCGAAAATACACAAGCTGAACATCGAGCCCGCCAACGTCCTTGACGGCTTGGAACATGTCGCCCTGCAGCTTGAGCGCAAGGTCCCAGGTCGGCTGGCGGCTCATCGTGGCGTCCATGGCAAAGATCAGCCGTCCACGGCCCGAAGCCGCCGGCGTCATCGCCCGCACCTTCTCGATGAATGCGTTAACCTCCGCGGAACTGGATTGTCTTGCCGCGATGCCTTTCGCCGGGCTCTCAGCCGGCGTCTTTGGCTCCGCCATCGTCCTCGTCTCCTACGATCGGCCCAAGACCCGATCCCCGTTATACATGGCCCCTATTCCCGCCTAGGGCAATGGTTGTAGGCCTAACGCACCGCCCCGTTGTCGGGGGTTTGGCGGACCTGCTATCGTTGCCGATAGAAGCCAGGCGGGGAAAGCAAAAACGTGACCAAACAAGCCCCGATCATACGCACCGTCGACGAGCTCAGATCGGCAGTCGCCAAATGGCGCAAAAGCGGTGAGACCGTCGCGCTGGTACCGACCATGGGATCGATCCATGGAGGCCACCTTTCCCTTGTCGCCACCGCCAAGCAACATGCCTCCCGCATCGTCTCCTCCGTTTTCGTCAACCCGACGCAGTTCGGTCCGAAGGAGGACTTCAAGCGCTATCCCCGCGACGAGAAGGGCGACGTCGAGAAGCTCGCCGCGGCGGGAACCGACCTCGTCTATGCGCCATCCGTCGAGGAGATGTATCCGAAAAGCTCGAGCACCAGCGTGAAGGTGCTCAATCTCTCCGACGATTTATGCGGCGGCGAGCGGCCGCAACATTTCGAGGGCGTCGCCACCATCGTCACCAAGTTGCTGATGCAAGCGGCCCCCGATGTCGCTGTGTTTGGCGAGAAGGACTACCAGCAGCTGATCGTGATCCGAAATTTGGTCCGCGACCTATTTATTCCTGTCGAAATTGTCGGCTCGCCGATCGTGCGCGGGGAGGACGGGCTCGCGATGTCCTCACGCAATGTCTATCTCTCGCCGAGCGAGCGGAAGGTGGCGCCGGTGCTGCATCAAGTCCTGAGCAAGATCGCTTCAGATCTCGCCGAGGGTCGCGGTTGCGACGACGCCTCTGGTTCGGGTCGCTTCAAACTCGAAGCCGCGGGCTTTCGCGTCAACTATGTCGCGGTCCGCGATGCCGCGACGCTCGACCCGTTGGCCGGGCCAGTCAGGGCTCCGGCGCGCGTTCTCGCAGCCGCCTATCTCGGCGCGACGCGCCTCATCGACAATATGGCCGTGCTGCCGAAGACCAAAGGCAAATAGCGCCGATCACCAATCGATCAGGCGGAGCTCGCGCAGCTCCTCGCGCATGCCCGGTGGCATGTCGGCATGGCTCGCATCGAAGGCGCGAAGATCTTGCGGCGCGTCCACCGCATCAAAATAGCGCCACCCCTGAAACGCGCGCCGCGCTTGCGGCCGCGTGGCGATGAGTTCGGGATCGAGCACGATGCCGCAACACTTGACGCCATCGTCTTTGACATCGGGCCTAAGATCGAGCACGCGCTGGCGCACCAAGATCACGCCCCGGATCACCCAATAGAGCGATCCGCCATTGAGCACTTCATCGCGCCGCCGCGGCGTCTGCATGGTCCGATGGCAATGCTCGGGCGTTTTCCGCTGCCGGCGCAAACTATCGAGCCGCTCGGTCTGCCACGCATGGAGTTCGGCAACATTATCGACCCCGACACAAAGCTTGATCAGATGGACCGTCATTCCGCCCTTCCTGTTTGCGTCGAAGTTTAGCGCGGCCGCATCGGATTCGCACGATGCCAACTTCAGTTATGCCCAGTCTCCCGAGCCTGACGATCTCGTGAAGCGGCGTAAGGGCCGCACCACGAGGAAAAAAACCTCAAGGATTGGGTCTACATGGGGATGCTGGCGAGGGGCTAGCGCCTGGCCGCGCCAGATCGCAACCCGCATTGACCACGAGCGGCGCCGGGAACAACGCATCGGTCCGGCCGGTCAGCCAATACGACAAGAGACCAACCCATTCGCGTGACGCGGTGTCGACGCGGCGCAAGCCCTCCGACACTTTGTCGAATGGCCGCGTGAGATCGATGGGCCCCCGCGTCCGGTAATCGACCGGCCATGCTTCCAGATCGAGCCCGGCTTTGCGGAACGCGCCCATGGCGCGTGGCATGTGGAAGGCCGAGGTGATCAGCACCCATCTCTTTCCAGGTCCAAGATCCCCGAGTCGCTCGAGTTCCGTTTTGAGGAACTCGGCGTTCTCGTAAGTGTCGCGCGATTCCGATTCGAGGATCAGCCGCTCCGGCGCCACACCCATGGAAACCAGCAGCGTGGCCGCGCCCTCTGCTTCCGTGTCGGATTTATAGAAGATGCCGGCATCGCCGCCGGTAAACGCGATCTTGGCGTCGGGGAATTTGCGCGACAGCGCCACCACCTCCAGCATGCGCTCGCCGGCCTCGTTCAAGGTCGGCGCCTTCCGCGCCTGCCCGACCAGCCGATCCTCGGCACCTCCGAGCACGATGAAACCGGTCGGCGTGGGTGCCGCGCCGAGATCGGTCCGTGAGAAGCGATCCTCCAACGGCAGGATCAGCGCGTTCCCCAGCGGCGAGAGGCCTACGATCAGCAACAGCAGCGCGCCGAACGAAACGAAGCGCCGTCCCCAGCGCGCCCATCCAGTCCAAATCAGGATGGCGCCATAGGAGATCAGCAGCGCGATTAAGGTTGAGGGCGTAAGCAGGAACCAGAACGCTTTGGCGAGATAAAAGAACATAAATGTCCGGGAATGGATTGCGGTGGTGGGCTTTGCCTAACTTAGCAGCAAAACCCGGTCTGGGGCGAGACCCCTCGCCTCACACTAAGGCGGGGCCTGAAGAGGCCCACACCAAAGGAACGGTCCGCCGATCTCCTCATCCGGAGCAGAACGATCTGACACGAGAAAATTGGCGCTGGTGTGGTCAAACCAGCCAAATCGCAGCAAGTCCGAGAAATGCGAAAAAACCCACCACATCCGTCACCGTGGTAACGAAAACGCCTGACGCAATCGCAGGGTCGAGTCCAAGCCCCTCAAGGCCAAGCGGAATCAGAATGCCTGCAAGCGCTGCCACGATAAGGTTGACGATCATAGCCGCCGCAATCACGAGACCTAGCGGACTGTTGCCGAACCAGAAATAGACGATGGTTCCCATGATGGCGGCAAACAGCACCCCGTTCAGCAAGCCGACCGCGGTCTCGCGACCAATGACCCGGAACGCATTCGCCCGTCCGAGATCTTGCGTGGCGATGGCGCGGACCGCAACCGTCATGGTTTGCGTTCCGGCATTGCCTCCCATCGACGCCACGATCGGCATCAGCACCGCGAGCGCGACCATCTGCTCGATAGTCGCATCGAACAGCGAGATCACGGCCGAGGCGAGAATGGCCGTTGCCAGATTGACAAGCAGCCAGGCGAAGCGGTGCCGCGTCGTCTCCCAAACCGTATCGGCGACAGATTCGCCGCCGACGCCGCCCATTTTCAGAATGTCCTCCGAGGCTTCTTCCTGGATCACCTCGACGACATCGTCTGCGGTGATGACGCCGACCAGCCGCTGATCCGCATCGACCACAGGCGCCGAAGTCAGATTGTAGCGCTCGAACTGCCGCGCCACCTCTTCCTGGTCGGACTCGACCTGGATCGGGTGAATGTCGGTGATAGTCAGGTCTTCGATCGAGACCAGCCGCTTGGAGCGCAGCAAGCGATCGAGCGCCACTGACCCCAGCAAATGATAGGACGGGTCGACGACGAAGATTTCGTAAAACCGCTCGGGCAGGTCGTCGGCCTCTTGCATAAAGTCGAGGGTCTGCCCCACCGACCAGAACGGCGGCACCGCGATCAGGTCGGTCTGCATGATGCGGCCGGCCGAATCCTCTTTATATTCGAGGCTTCGCTCCAGTGCCGCGCGCTCAAACAGAGGCAGCTTGGCCAGGATGTCCGACTGTTCCTGCTTGTCGAGGTCCTCGAGCAGATAGACGGCTTCGTCGGAATCGAGCTGTTGCAGCGCTTCCGCAACCTGCTCGTTCGGCATCGCCTCCAGCACCTGGTCGCGCACCGCCTCGTCGAGTTCCGAGAGCGCCGCAGCATTGAACTCGGGTCCCAGTGTGGTGATCAGCGCGACCCGCTGCTCGGGCTTCAGTAGCTGGATCAAATCAGCGAGGTCAGCCTCATGCAGGCCCAGCGTCAGCTCACGGATCCGCAGGCTATTGGCCTCATCGAGCGCGGTCTCGACCTCACGCAGGAACTCGGAGCGGAATCCGCCCTCCTCGTCGCGCAATTGGATTTCGCTTGCGGCGTCCTGCATCGTCTATCCGATCGCCGTGATTGAAGGCGCGAATTTTGAGGGAAGTCCGCCTCGGTCCCCAGCGACCGAAAGGCGCGCACTTCGCGCGCAATAGACCCTTGTTCTGATTCAATTTCCAGCCCAAAAATAGCACTAGTAACGCGTTGGGGGTGGGCTGGGGGATGAGTGCTAAGTGCGTAGCCTGGCTCGCTCTATTGGCGGCCGTCACAGCCGGCAACGCCGCGGCGGAGGTCAATTGTGCCGGCGATCCGAATGCCCTCGGGGTCTCGCGCATCCTTGAGGTCGATCCGACCGGCGGCCCGCGCTACGGCACCTACCAATATCCTTCCTCGCTCGATCTCAGCCTGGGCGAAGTGGTCCTCAGCTTCGATGACGGCCCCAATCCCAAAACCACCCCGGCAGTGCTCGACGCGCTCGACAAACATTGCGTCAAGGCGACATTCTTCGAGGTCGGCAAGTGGGTGGACGCGCACCCCGAACTTACCAAGGATGTCGCCGATCGCGGTCACACCATCGGCAACCACAGCTATTCGCACCCGAGCAATCTCGGGCGTCTATCGCTGGACAAGGCTGAAGCCGACATCGATCGCGGCTTCGCAGCATTGAACACGGCATCCGGCGGCAGGGCTGCACCCTTCTTCCGCTATCCGGGACTCAACAATTCGAACGCGCTCAACGACTATCTCGCCTCGCACAACGACGCGGTCGTCTCTTGCGATATCGGCACCGACGATTGGATGCGGATCAGCGCCGAGCAAATCAAGAAGCGGACGCTGGCGCGGCTGGAGCAACACGGCAAGGGCATCATTCTATTCCACGACACCGAGCCCGCCACAGCGACGGCGCTGCCCGATATCCTCGATGAGCTGAAAAAACGCGGCTACAGAATCGTGCACATCGTGCCGAAGCCGCCGGAGACGCTGCCGGCCGCGAGCGCGGCCCACGAAGCCGCCTCGCCAAACTGAATTTAAAAGAAAAGTGGTGCGGTCGAGAGGAATCGAACCTCCACGAGCAAGCTCACAGCGACCTCAACGCTGCGCGTCTACCATTTCCGCCACGACCGCT
>DATBSU010000126.1:0-4295 GCA_036559585.1 Methyloceanibacter sp. | reverse complement strand
GGCGCGGAGAACAGTAACGGAGCTCCCTTCGATCAAAACGCACCGGGCCATCCTTGTTGGCACATCACGCTCGAGCGCTGCCGGGGCATGACGGTGCGAAGTTGGAGCGTGGAGTTGAGTGATGAAGAGGATCGTTTCCGTCTTTCTGCCGCATCTTCCGATCGAGCGGCTGAAGCGGGAGAGACGGGGCAGCGGGCCTACGCCCATTAAGGACAAGTCGATTTTCGATCGCCGGCCTTTCGCTTTGGTCGGCGCGGAAACGCGCGGGCTCGTCCTCACTGCCGTCAATGCCAGAGCGACAAGCAACGGGCTCTATCCAAGCATGGGCCTCGCCGACGCCCGCGCCATCTGTCCCCAACTTCTCACGTTGCCTTCAACGCCAGATCGTGACGCAGCGACCTTGCGCGCGCTCGCGCGGCTCTGCGTCCGTTACAGTCCGACACTCAACATTTGCGGCGAGGATGGGCTTTGGCTCGATATCACCGGCGTGCCGCATCTCTTCGGCGGCAAGGCAGAGCTTATCGCGGACCTCGCGCAGACCTTTCACTTTCTCGGCTTCAGCGCGCAGCTTGCCATCGCGCCGAGCTTGGGCGCAGCGCATGCGCTTGCCCGCTTCGGCCGCGCATCGCCCATCATTGTCCCTGACGGCGCAATCGACACGGCACTGGCGCATCTTCCTGTCGAGGCCTTGCGGCTGGATCCAGAGGTCACGCGCCTGCTCAAGCGGCTCGGCTTGAAGCGCATCGGCCAACTCTACGATCTCCCCCGCGCAAGTCTTGAGCGGCGCTTCAATTCCAAGGATGCCGGGGAGGCGGTGCTTCTTCGTCTCGATCAGGCGCGCGGAAGAAAAGAGGAGAAGCGCACACCGCTCTTTCCACCGCGTCGCTATGTGGCCGCTCTTGCATTCGCCGAGCCCCTCGTCAGCCACGAAGGGATCATCGCCGTATTGGGGCTGATCGCAGCGGAACTCTGTCAAAAGCTCGCGCACGGGCGGATGGGGGCCCGCAAACTAAGACTCCGCATCGATCGCGCCGACGGTTCTTGCACGGAGATCGAAACTGGCTTGAGCGCCCCGTCCCGCGAGCTTCCGCATCTGTTGCGGCTCTTGCAGGAGAAGCTCGCCGCCCTCGATATGGGCTTCGGCGTCGATCGGATGATGCTTGCCGCTGCTGTCACCGAGCCTTTGCCGCTGACCCAAGTGAGCCTCGCCGAGACACGCGATAAATTATCGCCGGAGCCACTGATCGACCGCCTCGCCAATCGCTTGGGCGCTTTCGCCGTCCGCCGCCTGCACCGGCAAGCAAGTCACCTGCCTGAACGGGCCCAAAGCATAAGAACGGCTTTCGCCCCCTCTTCACCTTGGGCGCAAATCGAACCTGCCAAGCCGCCACGCCCTACGCTTCTCCTGGCAGATCCAGAACCTCTCAATGTGCTTGCCGAAATCCCCGAAGGCCCGCCCGCGCGCTTCACCTGGCGCCGCTTGAGCCGCCGCGTGGTCAAGGCCGAGGGACCGGAGCGGATCGCGCCCGAATGGTGGCGCGCGTTGAAGCCTGGCAAAGTCGCTGCCCGCCCGCGCGACTATTACCGCATCGAGGACGAAGAAGGGCATCGCTACTGGGTGTTCCGCGAAGGTCTCTATCAGGAGGCTGGCGACACGCCCGCCTGGTATCTGCATGGGGTGTTCGGATGATGTCGCGCTCAAGTAGCGGTAGCGCAAAAGAAATGACCCGTTACGCCGAGCTCGATGTCACCACCAATTTCTCTTTCCTGCGCGGCGGCTCGCATGGCGAGGAACTGGTGGCGCAAGCCAAAGCCCTCGGCCTGAGCGCCATCGCCGTCACCGACCGCAACACGCTCGCCGGCGTGGTTCGCGCCCATCTCGCCGCCAAGGAGGTCGGGATCAAATTTATCGTCGGCGCGAGGCTCGATCTCGAAGCTGGCTACAGCCTGCTGGCCTATCCGACCGACCGCGAAGCCTATGGCAGGCTCTGCCGCCTGCTCACGCTGGGCATGCGCCGCGCCGAGAAGGGCAAATGCACGCTCCACCTCGCGGATGTGGCGGCGCATGCCGAAGGCCTGATCTTCATCGCGCTCTCTGAATCTGAATCTCAGCTTCGCGAAATCAAAAAGGCGATTGGATCCCAGGCTCGTCTCTACCTCGCCGCGCGGTACTCTTACCGTGGCGATGACCGCGCGCGTATTGCGAGCCTCGCATCACTAGCGGAAAGCACAGGCACGCCCCTCATCGCCACCAACGCCGTGCTCTATCACGCCCCGCATCGGCGCTCCTTGCAGGACGTGCTCACCTGCATCCGCGAGAAATGCACCATCCACGAGGCAGGGCTCAAACTTGAAGCCAATGCGGAGCGGCATCTGAAATCGCCAAAAGAAATGGCGCGCCTGTTCAAAGGCCACGAAGAGGCGCTTGCCCGCACCATCGAGATCGCGGAAGCCTGCAGCTTCTCCCTCGACGAGCTCCGTTACGAATATCCCGATGAGCCGGTACCGGAAGGCAAGACGCCGCAATCCCATCTCGAAGATCTGACATGGACAGGTGCGGCCTGGCGCTTCCCCAGCGGCATACCTGCCCATGTACACGACACGCTACAAAAAGAGCTCGTGCTGATCGCCGAGCTCGACTACGCGCGTTATTTCCTCACCGTCCACGACATCGTGCATTACGCCCGTTCAATCGGCATTCTCTGCCAGGGAAGGGGCTCGGCTGCCAACTCCGCCGTCTGTTATTGCCTCGCCGTCACCAATGTGAACCCGACCGAGATCGACCTGCTGTTCGAGCGCTTCGTCTCGCCGGAGCGAAAAGAACCTCCCGATATCGACGTCGATTTCGAGCATGAGCGGCGGGAAGAAGTGATCCAATATATCTATGGCCGTTATGGCCGCGACCGCGCCGGCATCGCTGCGACCGTGATCTCCTATCGCGGCCGCTCGGCGATCCGCGAAGTCGGCAAGGCGCTCGGGCTCTCCGAGGATACGGTCTCGGCGCTCGCCACCACCATCTGGGGCTTGAGCAATTCTTCGTTGCCTGAGACCTACGTCCGCCAGGCTGGGCTCGACCCGTCGGATCCGCTACTCTCCCGCGTGCTCGAGCTGACGCAGGAACTGATCGGTTTCCCCCGTCATCTCTCTCAGCATGTCGGCGGCTTCGTGCTGACGCGCGGACCCTTATCGGAAGTGGTCCCCATCGGCAATGCCGCCATGGACGACCGCACCTTTATCGAATGGGACAAAGACGATCTCGACGCGCTCGGGTTGTTGAAGGTCGATGTGCTGGGCCTCGGCATGCTCACCTGCATCCGCAAGGCCTTTGCCCTGATCGGCAAGCATTATGGCAGGAGCCTCGCGCTCGGCACCGTGCCGCGCGACGATCCTGCCGTCTACGACATGCTCTGCAGCGCCGATTCCATCGGCGTGTTCCAGGTCGAGAGCCGGGCGCAGATGAACATGCTGCCACGCTTGAAGCCGCGCTGCTTCTACGACCTCGTCATCGAGGTTGCCATCGTGCGTCCTGGTCCGATCCAGGGCGACATGGTCCACCCCTATTTGCGCCGCCGCTGCGGCGACGAGGCAGTCGAGTTTCCTTCGCCACATCCCGAGCACGGACCTAAGGACGAGCTTCGCCAAGTGCTCGGCAAAACCATGGGCGTGCCGCTGTTCCAGGAACAGGCGATGCGGCTCGCCATGGTGGCGGCGAAATTCTCAGGTCCCGAGGCCAACGAGCTGCGCCGCGCCATGGCGACCTTCCGCCGCCGCGGCACCATCGACAAGCTGCAAGCCAAGATGGTCGGCCGCATGACGGCGCGCGGCTATCCGCAAGACTTCGCCGAGCGGTGCTTCAATCAGATCAAGGGCTTCGGCGAATATGGCTTCCCCGAGAGCCACGCCGCGAGCTTCGCCCATTTGGTCTATGTCTCGTCCTGGCTGAAATGCCATTACCCGGCGGCGTTCGCCGCCGCGCTGCTCAATTCCCAGCCAATGGGGTTCTATGCGCCGGCGCAGATCGTGCGTTGTGCACGTGAGCACAGCGTCGAGGCGCGCGAAGCCGACATCAATCTCAGCCTGTGGGACTGCACGCTGGAACCTAGCGCTCAAGTAGCGCGAAGCGCGGTAGCGCAAACACAGAACAATTTCGCGCTCCGGCTTGGCATGCGTCAGATCGACGGCATGCGCGAAGACGACGTGAAGCGCCTTGTCTCTGTGCGTGACGGTCTCTCCGCCAACCTCAACCCGCATTTGTTTGCTCCTCCGCTCGTAGCAAACTCCATCCCTCCCCTTGA
>DATBSU010000125.1:0-14283 GCA_036559585.1 Methyloceanibacter sp. | reverse complement strand
TGAAGCCGAAATTTCCTGCTGCCGTCGCTGCCGGTAATGTGGAAACGAGCCAAACCATCGTGAATTGTCTCTACGGCGCACTCGGTGTGCTCGGCTCGGCGCAAGGCACGATGAACAACCTCACCTTCGGTGACGAGCGTACTCAATATTATGAGACAATCGCGTCCGGCGCCCCGGCAGGCCCAGGCTTCGACGGTGTGGCAGTGGTGCAGACGCATATGACCAATTCGCGGCTGACCGATCCTGAAGTACTGGAGCTGCGTTACCCGGTGTTGCTCGAGCGCTTCGAGATCCGGCGCGGGTCAGGCGGCAAGGGCAAATGGCATGCCGGCGACGGGGCGCTCCGCGCCATTCGGTTTTTGGAGCGTATGGATTGTGCTATCCTTTCGGGCTTCCGCCGTTTGCGACCGTTCGGTGCCAAAGGCGGCGAACCTGGTGAGGCGGGCGAGAATTGGGTCCGGCGCAATGGACGGCTGGAGCGGCTGAAGGGCTGCGACCAGACCGTGCTCGAGGCCGGCGAAGCCATCATCATCAAGACGCCGACCGGCGGCGGATTCGGTAAAACCCGCAATTAGTGGTAAACTGACGCGTCGTGCGAACAACGGTGTCCCGTGAAACGGATCTGGTACGATCCCACGAAGGAAAATCATACGCTCTTTCGCAGCGGGCAAGCCAGCTGGGTGAGCGCCTCTCCGGATCGCGTGGTCGAGGACACCTTCGACGACTTGCCAATCTCGGTGAATACCTATTGGGGCCTGCTTGCCTTTGGAATTGTCGACCGGCTGGTGGAGCTACCCACAGAATATTTGCTTGGCCCCTATGAGGAGGGCGTGCTTTCGCCTGCGGGACTCAAGGAAGCCGCCCGCATTTTGCGGGAGGAGGCAGAAGGAATTGACGAGGAGACACGCGACGCCAAGGTCGGCAGTCAGTTTGCGCCAGAGAAATTGGAATTTTGGATTCACATCGACATGCCCGCTTTTCGCGACGACCTCTTCGAATTGGCGGAGTTCATCGAAGCGGGCTCGCGTCGTGGATTTGCCGTCCAGCTCTCGCTATAGAAAAAGCGCGGGACCGAAAGTCCCGCGCTTTGAAATTGCTCGCTCGGCTTGCGAGGGGTGCGCTTAAGACGTCGAGGTGCCGGTCCGGCGCTCGGCCATGAACTGGTCGAACTCGGCTTTGTCCTTGGCGTGACGAAGCCGCTGCAAAAAGGTTTGGAACTCGGTGGCCTCCTCCTCGAGACGGCGGAGCGTCTCCTCGCGATATTCGTCGAAGGCCCGATTGCCCGTCGTGCCGAACGGCGTCATGCCGCTCCGCCAACGCGCCATCTCGCGCCCAAAATCAGACTCCCGCAAACTCTGTTTCCATCCGCATCCCATGCGTCCACTCCAGATCATATAGGCCAAGACTGAAAGCCCAATGGGCCACCACAACACGAAGCCGACGATCATCGCCATGATCCAGGCCGGCCTCCCATAGTCGTCCAACGTTGAAATCGCTCGCTGCATCCAGGGATCCCTTCCTTCGGTGTGAATGTTATTCACATTCACATAGGTGGCCCTCCCGCGCCCGGAGTCAAGAGCCGAGGGAAAATGTGATCGGAGGACCGGGATTCATCAAGGCACCCAGCCAAAATCGGAAAATCTTAACCTGCCCCCGGTTAGCTCTAGGGTCAGGGAATGGCCGAAAAGCCAGTTCAAGGTCGGGGGACCATGACACTCAATTGCCGCAGCCTGGCGATGGTCGGGTCCTTTTTACTGCTTGCGGCCTGTCCCGGCTCGCTCTCCGCCCGCTCGGTGAAGCTGGCCGACGCCAAGCCGCATGAAGGAGTGGCCTCGGCCCACACCATGAAGGTGCAAGGCATCGATGTGTCCGCGTGGCAGGGCAAGATCGATTGGGGGAAGGCCCGGGCTGCCGGAACGCGCTTCGCTTTCATCAAGGCGACCGAAGGCGGCGATCATCTCGATCCGAAGTTCCTCGAGAATTGGGAAGGCGCCAAGCGTGCTGGCGTCGCGCGGAGTGCGTATCATTTTCTCTATTGGTGCCGGCCGGCGCATGAGCAGGCGCTGTGGTTCATGCTGAACGTACCGGCGGACGCCGATGCGCTGCCGCCCGTACTCGATCTCGAATGGAACACCCACTCAAAGACCTGCCCGAAAAAGATCTCGCGCGCGAAGGCGCTGGAAAAGATTAAGGCCATGCTGGTCGCCATGGAGAGCCACACGGGGAAGAAGCCGATCATCTATACCGATCCGCTTTTCCATCGTGAGGTGCTGGAGGGTGAACTCACCGATTATCATTTCTGGCTGCGCTCGGTCGCGGCGGAACCGCAAGACAAATACGCGAATCGCCGCTGGACGTTCTGGCAGTTCACCACGACCGGCAAAGTGCCGGGCATCGCCGGCAAGGTCGACCGGAACGTCTATGGTGGCGATGACGCGGATTGGGATCGCGTGCTGGAGTCGCTTTACGCAAATCGCTAGCTCGATTTGTCGGCAGCGAGAATGCCCAGACCCTTCAAATAGACCAGCATAGCACTTTCCAGAATCTCTTCCGGGGAGAGAGGCAATTTCCGCGCTTCGGCGCCACCTTGCGCGAAGAGCGTCGCGACGCCGTGAGAGATCGCCCAGATATGCAAGCTCACGAGCTTGACCGGCGGACGATCGTTCTCGGGTAGCGCGCGAAGAAATGCGGTGGTGGCGCGTTGCAACACGTCGAAGGCGCGCTCCCCTGCCGGCCCGGCGGCCTTTGCTTCATCAAAGAGACCGGCCTCGAACATGACGGCGTAGCTCGCCGGCTCGTCGCGGGCGAAAGCGAGATAGGCCTTGCCGAGATTACCGAAAGCCGAGAGCGGGGTAGGCACACCGTTGTTCCAGGCCATGTCGAGCCGCGCGGCGAAGCGTTCGAAGCCCTGGCGCGCAACTTCTGCCAAGAGAGCCTCGCGGTCGCGAAAATGGCGGTAAGGGGCGGCGGGGCTGACACCGGCAAGCCGAGCTGCCTCGGTCAGGCTGAAGCCCGCAGGTCCGTATTGTTCGATCAGTTTGCGCGCCGCCTCGAGCAAAACCTCTTTCAGATTGCCATGGTGGTAGGAGCGCGGGCGGCGCCAATCCGGATGGTCTCCCATGTGAGAGGCTATTACATCAAAGCCTTAACCGAAGCTAGCTGGTGGCTTTCGGACGTTCTGGCACAAGGCTTCTCGCGACCAATCGACGCCGCCATAGGGCTTGCCTCAAGACCGCCGCGACAGGATGGTCGATAATCGCCGGGAGCGGCCCATGAACCAGCAAGACATCACCATCCAAAAACGGGCCGGAAGGTCCCGGGCGCGCACGGAATGGCCAACGCTGATCGGCCTCGCCGCCACCGTCGTCGTGATCGTGTTTCAGGGCCAACTGTTCAATGACCTCAGCGACACGCCGTTGGCACTCGTCAAGTTTCTTGGCCTGTTCGGCGTCATGATGGTCTGCGCGTTCGGCGTGGTGCGTCACGCCGATGCGGTCGCCGAGTTGTTGGGCGAGCCTTACGGCACTCTGGTGCTCACGCTCTCGGTCACGGTGATTGAGGTGTCGCTGATGGCCTCGATCATCATGCATGGCGAAAACAATCCGACGCTTGCGCGCGACGTGATGTTCTCCACCTTAATGATCGTGCTCAACGGCATGATCGGCCTGGCGCTCGTGATCGGCGCGCTACGCTATTGGGAGCAGGAATATAATCTCGAAGGCGCGCGCGCCTTCCTCGTGGTCATCGCCTCGCTTGCCGTGTTCGGTCTCATCATCCCGAACTATACCAAGTCGATCCCCGACCCTTCCAAATATCCGTTCCAGGCCGGCCTCTTCGCCACCATCACCATTCTGTTCTATGTCGTGTTCGTTATCATCCAAACGGCGCGGCATCGCGCCTTCTTCGCCGAGCCGGTGTATGGCATCAATACGAAGCGGGAGGATGTCTCGCGCCACGGAGAGGTGACGGGATCGCTTTCGTTCCATGTTGCGATGCTACTGCTCTCGCTCGCGCCGGTCGTGCTGCTCTCCGAATATCTCGCCATCCTGGTCGATCACGGCATCGAACGGCTGCAATTGCCGGCGGCGCTCGGCGGCATCATGATCGCCGTCCTGGTGCTGTCGCCGGAGGGGCTGACTGCCTTCCACGCCGCGCTCGACAATCATCTGCAGCGCGCGGTGAATGTGTGCCTCGGCTCGGCACTGGCGACGATCGGACTCACCATTCCTGCCGTGCTCACGGTCGGGCTCCTCACCGGGCGCGACGTGCATCTCGGGCTGGATCAGCTGCAAGAGGTTCTCTTGATCCTCACGCTGTTCGTGAGCGCGCTGACCTTCGGCGGCCCGCGGACCAACGTTCTGCAAGGCATCGTGCATCTGCTGCTGTTCTTCGTCTACCTGGCCCTGATCGTAAGTCCTTAACCGTCCCGCAGCATGAGAGGAGCTTAGACAGCGGGCAAGCTTCGTTCTAACTTGATCAAGATGAAGCGGACAGGCGCCAAAGATACGATCCGGATCGGCTGGCGCGAATGGGTCGGGCTTCCCGAACTTGGCGTCGAAGGCATCAAGGCCAAGATCGACACCGGTGCCCGCACCAGCGCGCTACATGCCTGGAGTATCGAGCCATTCCGGCGCGGAGGGTCGCTTTGGGTACGGTTCGAGATTCACCCGATGCAGCGGAGCGAAGCGCGCAAAGTCATCTGCGAGGCCCGCGCCATCGACGAGCGCACCGTCAGAAATTCAGGGGGCGGCGTGGAGCGGCGCTATATCATCAAGACCGAGATCAGACTGGGCGAGAGCAGCTGGCCGATCGAGCTTGCGCTTACCAATCGCGATCAGATGGGATTTCGCATGCTGCTGGGCCGGACCGCGCTCGGGCGGCGAATTCTCATCGTGCCGAGCCGCTCGTTCCTGGCTTCACCACGGTCGCCGCTGAAGCCCCGCCGCGGGCGGCATCGCGCCACCGCATTCGAACTCAGTAAGTTGCTGCCATAGACACTTGACCTCATTCTCCGGCACGGACACTCCTATGAAGATCGCGTTGCTCGCGCGGAACCCTAATCTCTACACCCATCGGCGCATTTGCGAGGCGGCGCGCGCGCGCGGGCATGAGATCGAGGTGATCAACACACTCAGGGTGTCGATCAACATCACCTCGCAGCGGCCGGCATTGTATTATCGCAAGCGGCAGCTCGAGGGCTTCGACGCCGTGATCCCGCGCATCGGCGCCTCGGTGACGTTCTATGGACTCGCGGTGCTCCGCCAATTCGAAGTGATGGGCATCTATCCGTTGAACGAATCCGTCGCCATCGGACGCTCGCGGGACAAGCTTCGCTGCCTACAGCTGTTGGCGCGGCGCGGCATCGGACTACCGGTGACGGCGTTCACCCATGACCCAAGACAGGCCGAAGACATTATCGATCTTGTCGGCGGCACGCCGGTGATCATCAAACTGCTCGAGGGCACGCAAGGGATCGGGGTGGTGCTGGGCGATACGATCAAGTCTGCGAAATCGGTGATCGAGGCGTTTCAAGGCGCCAACGTCAACATCCTGGTGCAGGAGTTCATCAAGGAAGCGGACGGCGCCGACATCCGCGCGCTCGTCATCGGCGACAGGGTGGTGGCGGCGATGCAGCGGCAAGGCGCGCCCGGCGAGTTCCGCTCCAATCTGCACCGCGGCGGAGCGGGCACAAGCGTGAAGATCTCGCCCCAGGAACGAGCCACCGCCGTCAGGGCCGCGGCCACGCTCGGTCTCAATGTTTGCGGCGTCGATATGCTGCGGTCCAGGCGCGGACCTGTCGTGCTCGAGGTCAATTCCTCGCCCGGCATTGAAGGTTTGGAGAAAGCGTCAGGCGTGGACGTCGCCGATCCGATGATCGAGTTCCTGGAGCGCAATGCGCTGCGCGGCACAACCCGGACCAAGGGTAAAGGCTAGGCTCCCTCTTAAGCTCGCCCGTAGGCGTCGCGCCACGCGCGAAACGTGAACCATCCCATAAAATTTGCCAGAACCCGCCGCCGCAGCCCCTTCCCAAGGTCATCAGATTCTGCGTTAAAGTGACCGCGTTTTGCCGGGAGCATTATGTAATGAAATTTGCAACCTATCGTCTGAGGTTTGACGCTCTTAGCAAGGTGTTCGGCGGCGGCGCGGCCTTCGCCTTAGGCCTCATCGGAGCGCTGATCCTCGCGCCCAGCACACGCGCTGCGGAAGCCGATCCCAACCAAAGGCCCTGCAACGAGGACGCCATGCTGGTGTTCGACGCCTCCGGTTCGATGTCCGGCAACCAAGTTCTCGGCATTCCGAATTCGCGACCGCGGATCGACGAGGCGCGCTCGGCGCTGGCCAAAGTATTACCAAGTGCCACCAAGTTCCGCCGCGTTGGTCTCATTACGTACGGGCCGGGCGAATACAATCAATGCAATATCGAAGTGAACATGAAGCCGTTGCCGAACGCGGCGAAGCCGATCATGCGGGTCGTGAACGCGCTGGTGCCGGCCGGCAAAACGCCGCTGACGGCGGCCGTGGAGCAGGCGGCCGAAGTGCTCGATTATCGTAACAAGCCGGGCGTCATCGTCGTCATTACCGACGGCGAGGAAACCTGCGGCGGGCAGCCTTGCGATCTTGGCAAGAAACTCCATGACACCGCCCAGCAGCTGACGGTTCACGTGATCGCATTTCGCTACGAAGGCTATAGTTGGAGCGGCACCAGCGTACTCGACCTGATGTGCCTCGCCGATCAGAATCACGGCCTCTATATCAAGGCCAATTCCGAGGAAGACCTGGTGGGTGCGCTGGAGAAGACCCTCGACTGCCCCATGATTTCGCAAGCCCAACTCAAGCCGCTGCGCTGAGCCTGACCATTCTCTCCATCGCCGGCCCGGAGCCTTAACAATATTGCGGCGGAAAAGCCGCAATTCTTCCAAAAAGCGCCAATATCTTCCGCTTCTAAATAAATTCGCAATAAATTGTCG
Source organism: Methyloceanibacter sp. (assembly GCA_036559585.1). Lineage (GTDB taxonomy): Bacteria > Pseudomonadota > Alphaproteobacteria > Rhizobiales > Methyloligellaceae > Methyloceanibacter. The sequence continues at coordinate 7,315 of DATBSU010000125.1, read as the reverse complement.
ATGATCCTTGTTGCCTTAGCCGGATTGGGCATAAAGGGGCGAAGATGGCAACGATGAGCAAGCATTTCCTGGCTCTTTTGGGGGCGTTGGCCGCACTCGGCTGGGCGGCGCCGGCGTTGGCCGATTCCGGCCTTTCGATGCCGTTCGCCTGCCAGGCCAATCGCGGCAAAGTCGAGCTCACGCCTTCGGACCCACGCACCTATCGCGTCTATGGAGCACCGGAATCCCGGATGTTCTCGACCTGCGCGCCCGATATGCCGGGCGGTTGCCCCAGCCTGAACCTGCAGCGCTTCGATCTCGATTGCAGCGGTGTCCGGGTGCCATGGATCTCCGTCGCTGAGGCGCTGACGCGCTATACCAAAAACCCAGGCTATGTGAGTAATGGCCGCTTCCACTTGATGTCGGCTCCGGCCTGGAGAGCTGGGCCATGCGGACCAGGAGGCCCGTTCGGTTATCCGCCGCGGCGGATGATTGGCCCCTATGGTTACGCACCGCCGGTCCCTTGCGCCGTGCCCTATCCGGGAGGGCCGCGCCAATCGATGGAACTGCCCGAGGGTTTCGCGCCGCCGATGGCGCGGTTTGCGCAATTCGTGGCGGCACCCGCAGTACCGTTGCCGACGCCGAAGAGCCAAGCGCCGAAGTCGCCCGATGCAGTACCCTCGAGCCAAGGGTCCGACTCCACGGCGACCGGTTCGGTGCCGCAGGCGAAGCCGAAGCCCGCACCTGCGCCCGAGACGCCAGCACCAATCGTGAAGCCCGCGCCGAGCCAAGTCGCGACCATCGAGCAGCCTAATGTCGAGGCTAAAGGTTCGCAGGCGATGAGCGAGCAACCGAAGAGCCCCTCGCCCGAGCTGACCTCGTCCTTGTCGACATCGAGCCTGCTCAAGAGCTGGGCGCCGCAGATCGGATTCATGCTGATCGCTTTGTCGCTGGTCGGCACCTCGCTTTACGTCTCATTCCGCCGGGGTCCCGCGACCGGACTTGCCGCTTTTGCCGGATCCGCGCTCGCGCGCATGGAGCCTCTGCCGCGCGAGGATATTGCGGTGCGTCCCACGCCGCACAGCACCCCGCCCGCGCAAGGCGCTCCAGGGTTTGGGCAAGGAAGCGCACGGCCGAGACAAGAAGCTCGGCCCACGCCGCCGCCGACCATTGACGAGTGGCTGCCGAAGAGCCGTGCCGAGGCATTGCGTATGCTCGGCGCCGCACCCGATGCCGGCAAGGATACGCTGAAGCGGCTGGTGAAGCGTTTGCGCCAGACTTGGCATCCCGACCGCGCCAAGCACGAAGACGACCGGCGGCTGCGCGAAATTCGCCTGAAGCAGATCAACGTCGCCTGGGACATTCTCAGCGGCAAGCGCGCTTGAGGCCATCATGGCCGGAGTCCGGCCATGAAACATTTACAGCAATTCAATTCGCTCGGCCTACATGCCCATTGCCGCGTGGGCTTCATCCATATGTTTCATGCATCCCGCGTTGTCGCCGGCTTTCATCGCGGCCTTCGATGCATCGAGGGCGGCTGTGGCCTCCTTCTGCTTGGCGGCGTCGGTCATCTTGGCAATCATGTCGTCCATTTGCTTCATATGGCCGTCATTGCAAAGATCGGCGGCGTATGCAGGACCGGCCAAAGCGGCGGCTAACAAGGCAATCGCAATTGATGTTTTAAACATGGTTTCCTCCTTGGGGGGTTACGGTCAGGAGCTTAATCCCCGAGCGAGGCAAGAAGTTGCTCCCGCGGGGGCAGAATATGAAAAAACGTCGCGTTGACGGCATGCCGCCGACGGCCCTCAATGCGGTAATTGGGGGCTTTGATGTTTCGCGGTTTTGCCAGAATTGTCATTGCCTTAGCCCTGTTCATGCCGGGGCTGACGCTCGCCGAAGAGCCGGGCGAATCGCAGCGCTGCTGGGCGCCGGGCGTGCTCGCAGGCAAGCCTGACGAAATTCAGCCCAAACACGCCCAGACCCCGATCAATCTGGACGCGCTGAAGCAGGAGACAATTCCTGACGCAACGCCAGTGCCGCCGGAGTTGCGCGGCTCGATCAGAAGCGTCGAGCTTCCTGCGGGGCTAAAACTCATCGCGCTCACCTTCGACCTTTGCGAAACCGAAGGCGCGATTGCCGGCTATGACGGGCGTATCGTCGACGCGCTCCGTGGCCAGAACGTCAAGGCGACGTTCTTTGCCGGCGGCAAATGGATGGAGACTCATCCCGAGCGCGCCGAGCAGCTGCTCGCCGATCCTTTGTTCGAGATTGGGAGTCACAGTTGGCGCCATCTCGATCCATTGCGGATCAATCAGCAGCAGTTCGGCGAAGAGCTCAGCCTCACGGAGGCCTCCTACACCTGCGCCCGGCGTGGACTAGTGACCGGTCCTTCCTGTCCGAACGGCTTCACCTTGCCGCCGGAGCGAATGAAACTGTTCCGCTTTCCTTACGGGCGCTGCAATGCGCAGACCCTGACGGAAGCGGCCAACGCGGGCTTTCTCTCCATCCAATGGGACATCGTAACCGGCGATCCCGACCCTAATCGTTCGGCGAAAGCGATCGCGGCAACAATCCTGACCAAAGCGCATCCTGGCGCCATCGTGGTGGCTCACGCCAATGGAAGGGGCCGGCATACAGCCGAGGCGCTCGACGCCGTGATTCCCAAGCTCAAGGCGGAAGGCTATAGCTTCGTCACGGTGAGCGAATTGATCGCGGCGGGTAAGCCCGTCATCGCCGAAGCGTGCTATCAGAACCGCAAGGGCGATAATTCGCATCTCGCGCGCACCTCGCCCCGGGGCGATAGCCATGAATTCTGGTCGATACTTCAGCGCCTCGACTGAGCACGACGCACCGTTCACGCTGGTGCCGCTGTCGCCTGCGGATTGTCCGTCGCTTGCCGCCGCGATCGTGGCGATGGAACCATGGTCGGTGATGGATTATCCTGCGGACCGCTTGAGCGAATTTCTCGCCTCGCCCGATGGCGGCGTCACCCGCTGCCTGATCGAGGTTGGCGGCGAAAGAGCGGGCGTGATCTCGGTCCGCTATCCATGGCTCAAAGGTCCGTATCTGGAGTTGCTTGCCTTGCTGCCGCCGTTCCAGCGAAAGGGCATCGGCGGAATGTTGCTCGAGCGCTTCGAGAGCGAAGCGGTTTCACGAGAGGCGCGCAATCTCTTCGTCTGCGCGTCCTCGTTCAATGAGAACGCGCTTCGCTTCTATCGAAGCCACGGGTTTCGCGATGCCGCCGTTCTGCCCGGACTGGTCGCCGAGGGCTACGACGAAATCCTGCTGCGCAAATTTCTGATTGGGTGAATTGATCGCTACTGAGCGTCTGCCGGTTTGTCGGCAGGAGGCGCAGCATCGGCGGGCGGTGTCGCGCTAGTCGTGTCGGCTCTGATATTGCTCGCCGTTCTCCAGCTCGAGCATGCAGCCCGCGGCACAGACGGCGTCGACCTGCTGGTCGGGCTCCACGGTGACTTGCTTGGTATCGGTGCCGGCCGTCACGGTAATGGTATGCGGATCCGGATCTTCGTTGGAAATGGTGACGGCGGAGGCGGGAAGCGCGAAAAGGAGCCCAGCGACGCTCGCAAGCAAAAAGCCGCCCAATCGCATCGTCCGTCCCTCCAACCCCTGCGTTTTTTCTGCCGATTAGTTAGCATTCTTAATCGCCCGCGGCGGTCAAGATTTTGTTGATGAAAGGGCCAAAGTTTTCAAGGGGTCAGCCAAAACCCCGGAGTCCACAGAACTTTTCGCACTGCGCAACGAAACCAAAATCGGGCTTAGGCGTTTAGTTCGGGGTTAAGCGTTGTGCGCCGCAGCACCGAAACAGCTTGGCGCCCAGCGAGGAGCCAACATAGACTTTGGACAAAGCCGGAAAGGCACAGATCGGAAAGGAGGCATTCCGATGGATCAGACAACCGCATTCACAGCGCTTCTGACGCTGGTTTCTTTCGGCTTCGTCGCCGCGATCATCCTCGGGATGTTCTAGGGCGCGGAGTCCTCACCGCAAATCACGCAGCTTCTTCCGCAACCCGCTTCGTGTCGTAGTTGAGCACGGGCGCAAGCCAGCGCTCGGCCTCTACGACTGTCCAGCCTTTGCGCTTGGCGTAGTCCTCGACCTGATCGCGTCCGATCTTGCCGAGGCCGAAATAGCGCGACTCCGGATGCGAAAAATAGAGGCCTGAAACCGCGGCGGCGGGCCACATGGCGTAGCTCTCGGTGAGTTTCACGCCGGCGGCCTTCTCGGCGTCGAGCAATTCGAACAGCGTGCCCTTCTCGGTGTGATCGGGTTGGGCCGGATAGCCGGGCGCGGGGCGGATGCCGGAATAGGTTTCCGCGATCAGCTCTTGGTTGGAGAGCTTCTCTGTCGGCGCATAGGCCCAGAGCTCGCGCCGCACCTTCTCATGCATGGCCTCCGCGAAAGCCTCGGCGAGACGGTCGGCCAGCGCCTTGACCATGATCTTCGAGTAGTCGTCATTGGCGCGCTCGAAGCGCCGCGCGACATCTTCCTCGCCGATACCGGTGGTCACGGCGAAGCCGCCGATATAGTCGGCGAGGCCTGTCTCTTTGGGCGCGATGAAATCGGAGAGCGCAAGATTCGACTTGCTCTCGTCGCGGAGCATCTGCTGGCGGAGCGTGTGAAGGGTCGCGATCTTCTTCTTGCGGCTCTCGTCGCTGTAGATCTCAATGTCGTCGCCAACACTATTCGCCGGCCAGAAGCCGACGACGCCATTGGCAACCAGCCATTCCTCGGCGATGAGCTGTTTCAGCAGGGCTTGCGCGTCATCGAACAGATTGCGCGCGGCCTCGCCATATTTGTCGTCTTCGAGGATGCGCGGGTAAGCGCCCTTCAGCTCCCAGGCCTGGAAGAAGGGAGACCAGTCGATGTAGCGGGCAAGGTCCGCGAGATCGTAAGCCTTGAAGCTGCGCGTGCCGAGGAAGCTGGGCTTCGGCGGGGTGTAACCCGACCAATCGATGTTCATGCGATTGGCGCGGGCTTGGGCCAAGGACACGCGAGACTTTTCGGCACGGCCGCGGGCATGAGTCTCGGCCATGCGCAGATAGTCCTCGCGCACCTGCGCGATGACCTTGGGCCGTTCTTCCGGCGACATCAGGCTCGACACCACGCCAACCGCGCGGCTCGCGTCGGTGACATAAACGGCTTGGCTCCGCTTATAGTTCGGACTGATCTTCACCGCGGTGTGGATGCGGCTCGTGGTGGCGCCGCCGATCAGCAGCGGCAGATCAAAGCCCTCGCGCTCCATTTCGGCCGCGACGTGACACATCTCATCGAGCGAAGGCGTGATCAAGCCGGAGAGGCCGATGATGTCGACCTTAAGCTCGCGCGCTTTGTCGAGGATCTTCTGCGCCGGGACCATGACGCCGAGATCGGTGACCTGGTAATTGTTGCACTGGAGCACGACGCCGACGATGTTCTTGCCGATGTCATGGACGTCGCCCTTGACGGTAGCGAGCAGGATCCGCCCCGCGGGCTCGCCTTGGGCGAGGCCCATCTCCTCTTTTTCCTTTTCCATGTAGGGCATCAGATAGGCGACGGCCTGCTTCATTACCCGCGCCGACTTCACCACTTGCGGCAGGAACATCTTGCCGGCGCCGAACAGATCGCCAACGACGCTCATGCCGGTCATCAGTGGGCCCTCGATCACATGGAGCGGACGCGCGGCCTTCTGCCTCGCCTCTTCGGTGTCTTCGTCGATATAGGTGCCGATGCCGTGGACCAGCGCGTGAGTCAGGCGCTCTTCGACAGGTTTTTCGCGCCAGGAGAGATCGACCTCGCGCTTCTGCGCCGCACCGCCTTTGTAGCGCTCGGCGGCTTCAAGCAGGCGGTCGGTCGCGTCGGGACGACGATTGAGGATCACGTCCTCGACAAGCTCGCGGAGCTCAGGGTCGATATCGTCGTAGAGCGCGAGCTGGCCGGCATTGACGATGCCCATATCCATGCCGGCCTGGATGGCGTGATAGAGGAACACCGAGTGCATCGCTTCGCGGACGCGGTCATTGCCACGGAAGGCGAAAGAGAGATTGGAGACGCCACCTGACACATGCACGTAAGGCAGCTCCGCCTTGATGCGCCGCGTGGCGTCGATGAAGGCGCGGGCATAGTCGTTATGCTCCTCGATGCCGGTGGCGACGGCAAAGATGTTCGGATCGAACACGATGTCTTCGGGCGGGAAACCTGCCTTTTCTGTCAGAATCTTGTAGGCGCGCTTGCAGATCTCGAATTTGCGCGTCGCAGTCTCCGCCTGGCCCTGCTCGTCGAAGGCCATGACCACGACGGCGGCGCCATAGCGGCGGACCTTCTTGGCGTGTTCAAGGAAAGGCCCCTCGCCCTCTTTCATGCTGATCGAGTTCACGATCGACTTGCCTTGCACGCATTTCAACCCAGCCTCGATCACGCTCCATTTCGAGCTATCGATCATGATCGGCACGCGCGAAATATCCGGCTCCGCGGCGATCAGGTTCAGAAATTTGTGCATGGCTGCTTCGGAATTGAGCATGCCCTCGTCCATATTGACGTCAAGCATGTTGGCGCCGGACTCGACCTGCTGGCGCGCGACTTCGAGCGCCGCGGCATAGTCGTTCGCCTCGATCAATTTGCGGAACTTGGCGGAGCCGGTGACATTGGTCCGCTCGCCGACCATGACGAAATTTTGCGCTGCGTTGGTCACTTTGTCCTCAGCCATGCACGAAGGGCTCGAGGCCGGAGAGGGCGAGCTTGTGTTGAGGCTCGGGCACGCGGCGCGGAGGATATTTGGCGACGACCTCGGCGATGGCGCGGATGTGATCCGGGGTCGTGCCGCAACAGCCGCCGACGATGTTGATGAGGCCGTCACTAGCCCACTCTTCCAGCAGGCCCGCCATGTGCTTCGGCGTCTCATCATATTCGCCCATCTCATTGGGAAGACCGGCATTCGGATAGACGCTGATCAGCGTGTCGGCGACGTGGGAAATCTCGTCGACAGAGGGCCGAAGCTGCTCGGCGCCGAAGGAGCAGTTCAGCCCCACGGAGAAGGGATTGAGATGCTTCAGCGAATACCAGAAGGCCTCCGGCGTTTGCCCCGAGAGATTGCGCCCGGAGAGATCGGTGATGGTGTCGGAGAGCATGATCGGAAGCTCGACACCCATCTCGTCAAACACCCGCTCGACAGCGAAGCCGGCGGCCTTGGCATTCAGCGTGTCGAAGATGGTCTCGATGAGAATCGTGTCGACACCGCCCTCGATCAGGCCGCGGGCTTGGGTGGCGTAAGCCTCGACCAATTCGTCAAAGCTGACATTGCGGAAGCCGGGATTGTTCACATCCGGTGAGATCGACGCGGTG
>DATBSU010000124.1:0-3227 GCA_036559585.1 Methyloceanibacter sp. | reverse complement strand
CATTGTTCGTGCGCATGGCGCTCAACGCCATCGACGGCATGATGGTGCGGGATCATGGCCAGGTGAGCGCCGCCGGTGCGGTGCTCAACGAACTCTCCGATGTGGTCGCCGATGCCGCGCTCTATCTGCCCTTCGCGCTCATTCCCGGTGTCGATGCGCAGCTTGTGGTGCTGGTGGTGGTCGCCGGGATCATCGCTGAAATGGCCGGCGCGCTCGGGCCGATGCTTGGGGGCAAGCGGCGCTATAACGGTCCGCTCGGCAAGAGCGACCGCGCCTTTGCCTTTGGACTGCTCGCGGTCTTGCTCGGGCTCGGGCTTAATCCGGGCACCTGGACCACGATCTATCTCTCGGCGCTGCTGCTGCTCGGCATTCTCACCGTGCTAAATCGCGCGCGGAGCGTGGTGAGGGGGGCAAAGGGCAAATGACGATGATCTGGGGCATTCCGACCAATGTCGTCTATGCCACGGCCGGCATTTATGCGTTTCTGATCGCCGCCAGCGGAATCGTGCTTGCGCTGGAATGGCGCGGGCCTGAAGGGAAATATCAGGAACTTGCCGACCGGACTCGCTCGTGGTGGTGGATGATCGGGGCGTTCACCCTGGCGATTTTGCTCAATCGCACCGTCTCCATCGTGTTCCTCGGCTTCATCTCTTTCCTCGCGCTGAAGGAATATCTGTCGCTGATCCCGACGCGGCGGATCGACCGCGGCGTGCTGTTCTTCGCCTATCTCTCAATCCCGATCCAATATTATTGGGCGGCGATCGACTGGTACAACATGTTCATCGTGTTCATTCCGGTGTGGATGTTCTTGTTCTTCGCCGTGGTGATGACCTTGAAGGGCGAGACCAACGGCTATCTGAGGGCGGTCGGCACGCTCACCTGGGGCGTGATGCTGACCGTGTTCGGCTTGAGCCATATGGCGATGCTGCTCGTCGCCGGAAACGCGGTGAACCCGGTCGCGGGCGGGGTGGGGCTGTTGTTTTTCCTCGTGGTGCTCGCTCAGTTCAACGACGTCGCGCAATATTGCTGGGGCAAGCTGTTGGGCCGCCACAAGGTGACGCCGAAGGTCAGCCCGAAGAAAACCTGGGAAGGGCTGATCGGCGGCGTGGCGACGACGATTGCGGTTTCCGCTTTGATCGGACCTTACCTCACGCCGATGGGCCATCTCTGGTCAGCGCTTGCCGGAGGGGTGGTAAGCCTCGCCGGCTTTCTCGGCGACGTGAATATGAGCGCGGTGAAGCGCGATCTCGGAGTCAAAGATGCGGGCGGGCTGATCCCGGGTCATGGCGGTATTCTCGACCGCGTCGATAGCCTGACCTATGCGGCACCGGCTTTCCTGCATTTCTTCCGCTATTTCTTCGTTCCGTGAGCGCCATGAATACCCTCTTGCGGTTCCTCTTCTTCGCGGTTCTGGTCAGGGCGGTCGTTCTGATCTGGCTGGGCTTGAACGTGCGCCATCGCGAGCGGCTGCCGGAAGACGGGCCAGCGATCATCGCCGCCAATCACAATTCGCATCTCGATACGATGGCGCTGATGTCGCTGTTTCCGCTGAAGCTGCTGCCGAAGCTTCGCCCGGTGGCGGCCGCGGATTATTTCGACACTGGCGGCTTCTGGGGCTGGTTCGCCAAGAACATCATTGGCATCATCCCGGTGAAGCGGGGCAGCGGCAAAGAGGGCAATCCGCTCGAGCCGTGCGAGCGCGCGCTCGATCGCGGCGAGATCCTGATCATCTTCCCGGAAGGCTCGCGAGGCGAGCCGGAAGCGATGCAAGCCTTCAAGAAGGGCATCGGGCATCTCGCCACAGCGCGGCGGAAAGTGCCGGTGGTGCCGGTGTTTATGTATGGGCTCGGCAAGGCGATGCCGAAAGGCTCGGGCCTGATCCTGCCGGTCAACTGCACGGTGAGCGTGGGCGAACTGCTGTACGGCAAGCCGTCCTACGATGCTTTCGTCAAAGAGCTGGGAGCGTCGATGACTGCGCTGGCGAAGCAGGAAAAATTGCCGGAGTGGGAGTAGGTCCTAGGCCTCGACCAGCTTCTTGAAGCCGCCATAGATCATGCGCTTGCCGTCGAACGGCATGGATGACATGTCCATATTGGCGAGCCGCTTGTCCTTCATCACTTTGGCGTTCACCCGGTCGCGGTCCTTGCGGGATTTGTACACGATCCAGGAGAACATCACGGTCTCGTTCGGCTTCAGCTTCACGCTGCGTGGGAATGACGTCCACTTGCCCTTCTTGACGTCGTCGGCGATATATTCGTGAAAACTGATCGCGCCGTGCTCCTTCCAGATCTTGCCGGCCTTGCTGGCCAGGCGGCGATAGGCTTGGACTTTCTTCTTCGGCACCGGAACAACAAATCCATCGACATAGGCCATGCGTCTACTCCCTTTGAGTCACTAGTTGGCGGGTTGACCCTCGGCGACGACCATCCACGGCACGCCGAATTTGTCCGCCAGCATGCCGAAGGCGGGCGAGAAGAACGTCTTGGTCAGAGGCATCCGCACTTGGCCGCCGTCCGCGAGCGCGTCGAACAGACGCTTAGCCTCGCCCTCATTCGAAGCTTCCAGAGCGAGGCTGATGCCGTTGAAATTGGGTTTGTTCTGATTGTAGCCGTCGGTGGCCATGATTGTGGAGTCGCCGATGGTGAAGCTCGAATGCAGGATCTTGTTCTCGAGGCCGGGCTTGGTCTGATTGGGTTCCGGCGCATCCTTGCAGCGCATCAGCATTTCGATTTTGGCGCCGACCGCCTTTTTGTAGAATTCGAGCGCTTCCTCGCAACGCCCCTCGAAATTCAGATATGGTTTAACGTTCATCGCGTCACCTCGTTGTCATTTACAATTGGCTCAAGAGTGGCAGCAGGATGCGCGCGGTTTTGCGTCCTCATATTCGTCGTGGCGCCGCACCCAGGCCATGGACCACGGAAGTTTGTCCTCATCACGGCCTTTGGGTGCGAGATCGAGATAGTTATAGGTGCCGACCAGGATATCCAGGCCGCGCGCATAGGCCGAATAGGTATGGAACACGGCGCCGCTCTCGTCCTTGTAGAACGCGCTCACGCCCGGCATTTCGTCGCTGGTAAGGTCTTGCCTTTCGAAATTGTAGATGCCGCTGCCGTGGCCATCTTCGAGCGGGAAAGAAACACCGAAGTCGAAATTGAAATCGTTGCCGGAGGAAGAGGCCCAAGGAAACTGCCAGCCCATGCGGCGCTTATAGGCTTCGATTTCTGCAA
>DATBSU010000123.1:0-23042 GCA_036559585.1 Methyloceanibacter sp. | reverse complement strand
GTGAGGAAGCCCGCATTCCGCCCCATGACGATGTTGATCTTGACGCCGCCGAGCGACGCGTTGTCGAGCGCGTCACCCATGTGCGCCAGCGCCACGTAGCGGGCGGCGGAGGGAAAGCCTGGCGTGTGATCGTTCTGCAAGAGATCGTTATCGATCGTCTTTGGCACGTGGAAGCAATGGAGTTCGTAGCCGGCGGCTGCCGCCTTCTCGCTGACGATGCGGCAGGTGTCGGCGGAATCGTTGCCGCCGATATAGAAAAAATAGCGGATGTCGTTCCGGCGGCAGCCATCGAGGATTTTCTCGCAATAGGATTCGTCCGGCTTGTCGCGGGTGGAACCAAGCACGGCAGAGGGCGTCCGTGCGATCGTCTCCAGCGTTGCCTTGTCGATGAAGGTGAGATCGACCAGTCCCTCTGCGCCAGACTTAACCAGCCCACGCACGCCATGGCGCATGCCGTAGATTGTCTTCACCTTGCCGGACGCGGCAAGCCCCACTTTGAGCCCTTCGACGACGCCGACAAGCGATTGATTGATGACAGCGGTCGGGCCGCCGGACTGGCCGATCACCGCATTGCCGGTTGGAAGATCTGGCACGCTTCACCCCTTATGATTGCGGCGCGAGAATGCCCAAGGTCACGGAGATGTGCAAGTTCACGCCCAGGATTTTCCCTTCCGAAAGCCTTGTGAAACGCCGATCGGCGGGGTCTCATAGGGGCCGGGGGCGAGGAGCGTTTCAATGCGACCGGCAAACACCACCTCAGCGTCCGACTGGCCAGAGCTTCCTTACGAGGCATGGAAGGACAGCTATGCGACCTTGCACCTTTGGAGCCAGATCGTCGGCAAGATCCGCATGGCCCAGACTCCGTGGCTCAATCATTCCTGGCATGTCACGCTCTATGTCACGGTCCGGGGCTTGAGCACCTCGCCAATTCCCTATGGGATGCGGAACTTTCAGCTCGAGTTCGATTTCATCAATCATGTGCTCTGGGTGAGCAGCGACGATGGCGCGCAAGAAGGGGTCGGCCTCTCTCCGCGGACGGTCGCGGACTTCTATGCCGAAATCATGCGCGCGCTCGCGAAACTTGGCATTGAGGTCCGCATCGATGAGGTCACGAACGAGTTGCCCGAGCCGGTGGATTTGCGCACGGACGTGCTCCATTCATCCTACGACCCGGACTACGCGCACCGCTTCTGGCGCGTCTTGGTCTCGGTCGAGCACGTGCTGTACCGCTTTCGCACCGCCTTTATCGGCAAATGCAGTCCGGTGCATTTTTTCTGGGGCAGTTTCGATTTGGCCGTGACCCGCTTCTCCGGACGGCGCGCGCCGCTCCATCCGGGCGGCGTGCCCTATCTGCCCGACGATGTGACGCAAGAAGCCTATTCCCACGAAGTCAGCAGCGCGGGCTTCTGGCCTGGCAGCCCCGGCATCGAATATCCCGCGTTCTATTCTTACGCCTATCCCGAACCGCCGGGCTTTGCCTCGGCAAGCGTACGCCCGAATGAGGCCTTTTACAGCGACACGCTCCATGAATTCATCCTCCCTTATGACGCAGTGCGCACTGCCGAAGATCCGGATCGCTTGCTCATGGATTTCTTGATGAGCACCTACGAGGCCGCAGCCTCGCTCGGCAACTGGGATCGCGCGGCGCTGGAATGCGCAATCGGCGTGCCCGGGAAATCGAGGCCGGTCCGGTAGCCTATCGAATTATCGCAAGCGCAGCAGGTGCAGGCTGAACAGCTGATCCGCGTCGGTCCACGCCCCGACCGGTCGCCATCCGCCAGCCTTGGCCAGCGATTGGAACTGCGGGATGGAATATTTGTGCGAGTTCTCGGTGTGGATGCGCTCGCCTTCGGCAAATCTGAAATCGCGGTGGAGCACGCGGACGGTTTGCGCGGCCAGACTGACAATGTTCATTTCGATGCGCCCGACCTCTTCATCGTAGATCGCATCATGCGCAAAGCGGTCGAGATTGAAATTGCCGCCAAGCTCACGATTGATGCGACGAAGCAGATTGAGATTGAATTCGGCGGTCACGCCTTTGGCGTCGTTATAGGCTGGGATCAGGATCGAGGACGGTTTCTTGAGATCGACCCCGATCAACAGGAGTCCGTCCTTGCCGAGGAGCCGCGAAGCATTGGCGAGAAACTCGACCGCCTCGTTATGGTTGAGATTGCCGATGGTCGAGCCGGAGAAAAAGCCGAGCCTGTTCCAGCGCAAGGCCAGCGGTGGCAGCGTCACGGCCTTGGTGAAGTCGGCGATCATCGGCTCGATCACGAGATTTGGATGTCGATGCTTCAGCCAGGTCGCGGCCTCGTCCAGACATTCGCCGGCAATATCGATCGGCACGTAACCGCGCAGGCGCCTCAGCGCGTGAAGCAACAAGTTCGTCTTGCGCGAGGACCCCGAACCGAATTCGACCACCACGCGATCGGCGCCGGCGAGCCAAGCGATCTCCGCGGCGTTGGCCCTGAGCAATTCTGTCTCGACTCTGGTCGGATAATATTCGGGGAGCGACGTGATCTGCTCGAACAGTTCCGAGCCACGCGCATCATAGAAGAAGCGGCATGGGATGCTTTTTTGATTTCGGCTCAAGCCCGCGAGCACGGCCTCGGCGAAGTCGTAGCTCGGCGCACCGCGACTTGGCGCCTCTACAAGCTCATCGAGAGGTTCAAGAGCGAGGTCGCCGTCCATCATGCCTCACCGGCGAGCCGCAGTCCCATGAACTGCCAGCGTTGATGCGGATAGAAGAAATTGCGGTAGGTGGCGCGCACATGGCCGTCAGGGGTGGCGCAGGAGCCGCCTTTCAGCACGAACTGATTGCACATGAACTTGCCGTTATATTCGCCCACGGCTCCGGGAGCCGTCTTGAAGCCCGGATAGGGCAGATAGGCGCTTGCCGTCCATTCCCAGACGTCGCCGAACATCTGCTTCAGGCCAGGTCCGCTCTCTGCCGCCATCGGCCGCAAATGACCGGCGTCAAGCGTGCGCCCCGCGATGGGAAGATCGCTCGCAGCGACCTCCCATTCGAACTCGGTTGGCAGACGCAATCCGGCCCACCGCGCGAACGCGTCGGCCTCATAGAAACTCACATGACAGACCGGGGCGGCAGGATCGACCGGGCGAAAGCCGCGCAAGCTCATTTGCATGAAGCCGCCATCAGCCTCTTCCCAATAAAGCGGCGCCTGCCAACCTTGTGTCTTGACGCTGTTCCAGCCATCCGCCAGCCACAGCGTTGGCGCGGAATAGCCGCCATCTTCGATGAACTCGATCCACTCCGCATTGGTGACGAGACGGTTCGCGAGTTTGAACGGACGCACCAATTGCTGATGAAGCGGGCTCTCATTGTCGTAGGCGAAGCCTTTGCCTCGATGGCCGACTTCAAAAATGCCGCCGGGGAAAGAGCGAAATTCGAGCTTGATCGCCGCCGTCTCCCGCACGCCCGGGTCTACTTCGACATAAGCAGCCTTCAGCGGCTCGGTTGCGAACAGACTCAAAATATCGGTGAGCAGCAACTCCTGATGCTGCTGCTCGTGATTGATGCCGAGCTCGATCAGCTCCGCTGCCGCCTCCGAAAGCTCGCCGCCGCAGAGGCGCGACAGCGCCTCATCGATATGCGCGCGATAGTCGCGCACCTCTTGCGCCGAAGGCCGCGTCAACAATCCGCGGCTCGCTCGCGGTTGCCGCGCGCCGACACTCTCATAATAAGAGTTGAAGCAATATTCGAAGCGCTCATCGAAAATGCGATAGCCGGGTAAGAACGGCTTGAGCAGAAAAGCTTCGAAGAACCACGTCGTGTGCGCGAGATGCCATTTGGTTGGGCTGGCATCGTCCATGGCTTGGACGACTTGATCCTCATCGCTCAAAGGAGCGGCGAGCGCCAGCGACAAATTGCGCGTCTCGAACAGACGGTGGCTCAAGGCAGAATCATTGGAGTTTCGGGGGGGTTCGGTGAGGACAGCAATACGCATGCTCATAACTTTACTGCCCCCTCAAATTGGCCAATCCCAACACTATCAACGCAAAAAATTACCAGCTTGTTCCCCGCAACGAAATGTTGAACCATCGCAAAATTCCGTGATTTAGAACGTGATTCCGAGTGATCGAGGCATGTTGGAACGCAATAAACTCGAAGATGGACCCGTTATTTCCCTCGATGGGCGCCAATCCGCCATCGCCGCGGAAATCCAGCGCGGCATCTGCCGGGCCTTGCGAGCGCTCGGCCACTCCGTGGTCTGCGAGCTAGGCCTCGCCAATGGCCGCCGCGCCGATGTCGTGGCGCTGTCGCCCGGCGGCGATATCTGGATCGTCGAGATCAAATCTTGCCTGATCGATTTCCAGACCGACGGTAAATGGCAAGAGTACCTGGATTTTTGCGACCGGCTCTATTTCGCCGTGTCGCCCGATTTCCCGCATGAGGTGCTGCCGCAACAGGCCGGCCTCGCGCTTGCCGATCGTTACGGCGCCGAATTTCTACGTGAGCCCGTTGAGGAGCGGCTCGGTGCCGCGCGTCGCAAAGCTATGATGCTCAATTTCGCCCGCGCCGCGGCGCTGCGCTTGCAGCGCCATCTCGATCCAGGCTGCGGCTTCGAGATATAACCCCCATCCACGAGCTCATCAACGATTTCGGACTCGAGGGCGATCGCATTGACGTTCACGGCATCGACGCCAACACGCACAAGCACGGCAATCAGGACTTCAAGTTCATCGGCGCGCAGAAATTCCACCACAAGTCAGGCGAGCTGCATTTCGTCAAGCACGGCACCTACGTGACCGTCGAAGGTGACGGCAACGGCAACGGCAAGGCCGACTTTCAGATCGACGTGCACAACCTCTCGGACGACCTCACGAGTCTCCTCAAGGCTGACTTCGTTTTGTAAGGCGAGCTGCTATTTCGGCGCGCGCTTGGCGAGGATGCGCTGCAAGGTGCGGCGATGCATGTTGAGCCGCCGTGCCGTCTCCGAGACATTGCGATTGCATAGCTCATAGACGCGCTGGATGTGCTCCCAGCGCACCCGATCCGCCGACATCGGATTCTCTGGCGGCGGCGCCTTGGCGTTCGACGGGGCCACCAGCGCGTTATAGACGTCGTCGGCGTCCGCCGGTTTGGCGAGATAATCGACCGCGCCGAGTTTCACCGCGGTCACGGCGCTCGCGATATTGCCGTAACCGGTCAACACCACGGCGCGCGCATCGGGACGCGCATCTTTCAGCGCGGCGATGACATCGATGCCGCTGCCGTCCTCGAGCCGCATGTCGACCACGGCGAAGGCCGGCGGACGGCGCTTGAGCGACGACAAACCATCCTCCACCGAAGCCGCAGCCTCAACCTGGAAGCCGCGCGTCTCCATGGCGCGCGCGAGTCGCGCCAGAAAAGCGCGGTCGTCATCGACGATGAGGAGGGTGTTGTCCTCCGGCATTGGCCAAGCCTGCTGGGTCTCCATGGCTAAAGACCTAGGCTTTTCGAGGTGGTTTCGCAAGCGGGCGCCTGAACCTTGGTGTGGTAAAGCTAAATTCGGCTGTCTGGCTGGCCCAAGGGCTTCCAAACCTGCTCGAATCGCCCGCGCGGCCAGATGATGGTGACCACCGCCCCGGACTCCGGCTCGACCCGGTTGGCCAGCACCAGCCGCGCCCCAGACCGCTCGAGCAAGGTCTTGGCGATGAAGAATCCGAGTCCCATGCCGACACGATCCTCCTCCAGGCCTTCCTCGTTTTCCGCCTGCGCCGGCCGTGTCGTGATGAAAGGCTCGCCGAGCACGTCGAGCACCGAAGGCGGAAAGCCGGCGCCGTCGTCCTGAACCACGACCTTCACCTCATCCTTGCTCCAAGTGGCATCGACGTCGACTCTGGTGGCGGCAAAGTCAATTGCATTCTCGACGAGGTTGCCGAGCCCGTAAATCACGCCGGGATTTCGTTGCGTGATCGGTTCGGGGCCTGCGTCGGCTCCAGAGGCCAAATCCTTGGAGGGACCGGTGCGAACCTCGATCGGCACCGCGACCAGCCGATGCGGCGACACCACCTCCTCGAGGAGATGGCCCAAGGTCAGCCGCGACACGATAAAGTCGTTCTCATCGCCGCCGCCGGCGAGATCGGCCAGGATATCGCGACAGCGGTCGCTTTGACTCCGCAACAAGAGAATGTCGTCGTAATGCGCATCGTCCGGCTTGGCGTCGCGCAGCAGCTCCTTGGTCACGACCGCAATCGTGGCAAGCGGCGTACCGAGTCCATGCGCCGCTGCAGCGGCGAGCCCATCGAGCGCCGACAATTTCTGCTCGCGGGCAAGAACGAGCTCCGCCGCCGCCAGAGCTTCCGCCATGCGCCGCGACTCTTCGGCGGTCCGCCATGAATAAAAGCCGATGAAGATGATACAGGCGACCACCGACGCCCACATTCCCATCAGATAGGCGCGCGGCAAGATAAAATCGGTGTGATGAAACCAGGGGAGCGGATGGTGATAGGCGGTGAGCACGCTCGCGACGCCAATGGCCAAAAGGCCAAGCGCAGCCGTGATGCGGAGCGGCAACGATGAAGCGGAAACGGCGACGGGTGCGATCAGCAGAAACGCGAATGGGTTCTCCAAGCCCCCGGTCAAATAGAGTAGTGCGGCGAGCTGGAGAATGTCGTAGGCGAGCATCACAAAGGCGTAGACGCTCTTCAGACGCTGGCTGGCCGGATAGCGGATGCGGAGCGCCACATTAAGCCAGGCCGATAGCGAGATCACCGCGAGACAGGCCGCAACCGGCAGATCGATGCCTAGGACCCAATAGGCGCCGATCACGGTAATAGTCTGGCCGAGCACGGCGAGCCAGCGCAAGCGCACGATGGTCTGGAGGCGCAACCGGCTCTCGCCCCGTTTTAGCCAATCGGGAACGCTCGCGCGGGTTTGACTATTTGTGAGCGCCGTCATAGCTGACACTTAGCATGAAACGAGCCGACACAATTCCAACAAGGCAGACGCTCAAGGCGCTAACCATGACGGAGCCACAAACAGCGAACACGCCGAGCGTTTCGGTTGCCCCGGTCTTGGTGCGCGATCTCGTCAAGGTTTACGGCAAGGTGACCGCCGTCGATCATATCAGCTTCATGCTCGAGCCTGGCACCACCGTGGCGCTGCTCGGCGGCAATGGCGCCGGCAAGACCACCACCATCGCTATGCTGCTCGGCCTCGTGGTGCCGACTTCCGGCGAGGTGAGGGTATTTGGCGCCGATATCAGCAAGGATCGCAAACAAGTCGCACATCGCATGAATTTCCAAAGTCCCTATGTCGATCTGCCGATGCGGCTGACGGTGCGCCAGAATCTCACCGTCTATGCCGGGCTGTTCGGCGTCGCCAATGCGGTGGAGCGCATCGACTATGTCGCCGAGAATTTGCAAATTACCGCGCTGCTCGACCGCCCGACCGGCAAGCTCTCCGCCGGCCAGAAAACCCGCGTCGGCCTCGCCAAGGCGTTTTTGAACGCGCCGGAGTTGCTCCTGCTCGACGAGCCGACCGCCTCGCTCGATCCCGATACCGCCGACTGGATCAGGGAGAAGCTTCGAGATTACGCCACGCGCCGCCGCGCCACGCTGCTGCTCGCCTCGCATAACATGACCGAGGTCGAGCGGCTCGCCGATCGCGTCATTCTGCTCCATGCGGGGCGCATCATCGAGGACGGCGCCCCGAGCGAGCTGATCGAGAGCTATGAACGCGAAACCCTCGAGGAGGTGTTCCTCGATGTCGTTCGAGGGCGATCGTCGAGGGACGACGCCGGCGACCGGCTTCCTCCCTCGCTGCTGGTTGAAGAGACATCATGAAGGACCAGGCCCTCGCGACACAAGGCGCCGATCCCGTGCTTTTGCCGCAGACCGGGCTTCGCGCCTCGGCGCGGCGCATCTTTGCGCTCGTGCGCCGCTATATCTATCTGTTGCGGAGCTCGGGCATCCGGCTGATCGAGTTGATCTATTGGCCGTTCCTGCAGATGCTGACCTGGGGCTTCCTGCAGAAATATCTGGCGACGACGACAAGCCAGGTGGCCCAAGCGGCCGGCGTGCTGATCGGCGGCGTGCTGCTTTGGGATATCCTGTTCCGCACCAAGATCGGCTTCTCCACCACCTTCATCGAAGAGATGTGGTCGCGTAATCTCGGCAATTTGCTGACGAGTCCGCTGCGGCCATTCGAACTCGTGGGTGCCTTAAGCCTCTGGAGCGTGATCCGGCTGCTGGTGAGCATGATACCAGTCGCCATCGCCGCCTATTTCATCTTCGGCTTCAACCTGCTGGGTCTCGGTCTGCCGCTTGTGGCGTTCTTTGCCGTACTCGTGTTGACGAGCTGGTCGCTTGGGCTGCTCTCCGCCGGCGTCATCCTGCGTTACGGCCTCGGCGCCGAGGAACTCGCTTGGTCGCTCGCCTTTCTGCTCTTGCCGCTCTGCTGCGTCTATTATCCCGTCTCGGTGCTGCCGGAGTGGCTGCAATGGGTGGCGCTCGCTCTGCCGCCGACCCACGTCTTCGAGGGCATGCGCTCGATCCTGCTGCATCATGTCTTCGACGCGACCGAGCTCTGGCGTGCTTTGGCGCTGAATGCCATCTATCTCGTCATCGGCTATCTCGCCTTCAGCTATTTCTTGCAAAGCGCGCGCGTGAACGGCTCGCTGCTGCAACTCGGCGAATAGACAGCCTCGGAAGGAAGCATCGTGCAACGCCGCCACATCATTTTGATCGTTGCCTGCTTTTTGCTGGGGGCGCTGCTCGGCGCCTACGCGCTGCTGCTCAATTCGGGCCCCGGTGATCGCGTCGAAACCTCCGGCAACGCGCTGGTCGGTGGTCCGTTTACCCTGATCGATTCCGCCGGAAAGACAGTGACCGACCAGGATTTCCGCGGGCGCTATATGCTCATCTTTTTTGGCTTTACCCATTGCCCGGATATCTGCCCGGCCGAGCTTCAGGTCATGGCGGCGGCCTTGGATCAGCTTGGGGACAAGGCCAAGAAGGTAGTGCCGATCTTCATTACCCTCGATCCTGAGCGCGACACGCCTGAGGCCGTCGGTGCCTATGTGAAGAATTTCAGTTCAAATATTGTCGGTTTGACGGGTTCGATGGAGGCTATTTCAGCCACCGCGAAAGCATACCGTGTTTCGTTTTCAAAATTTCAGGACAAGAGTGGCGGCGATAACTACACTATTGATCACTCGGCGCTCGCCTATTTAATGGGCACTGACGGCGAATACATTACACACATCCCCTACGGCACCAGCGTTGCTCAAATGGTGGACATTCTGAACCGCTACCTTTAGCCGCGCGACCGATCTCCTTCCGACATGCGTTTGCCATTGCACCGCAGCATAGAATCACCAAATCTATTCGCAATGCAGCAATTTGGGCGCATCCGCCCAGGGGTCGTCATGCTTTATCATCTGTACGAGCTGAACCAGGCTGCCCTGAGCCCCGCCCGGGCCGCGGCCGATGCTTATCGCTTGCTGTTCCGTAATCCGTTGAACCCGGCGT
This sequence comes from Methyloceanibacter sp., assembly GCA_036559585.1. Classification (GTDB taxonomy): domain Bacteria; phylum Pseudomonadota; class Alphaproteobacteria; order Rhizobiales; family Methyloligellaceae; genus Methyloceanibacter. Next base: position 13,565 of record DATBSU010000123.1, on the reverse strand, counting down.
CGCACACGCCGATGGGCCGCGGTGCCGCCGCGGCGCTCGAGCTCTTCGAGCGTACCACCAGGCGCTACCGGAAGCCGGCTTGGAACACAGACAGCACCACCATCAACGGCCGCGAGGTCGGCGTGCGCGTGCGCACCGTCCTGGAGAAGCCGTTCTGCAATCTCATTCACTTCGAGCGGAACCTGCCGTCCTTACGCCGCGGTCGCGATCCCAAGCTCCTGATCGTGGCGCCGATGGCGGGACACTTCCCCACGCTGTTGCGCGGGACGGTGCGCGATCTGCTGCCCTATTTCGAGATCTATCTCACCGAGTGGGAGGATGCGCGCCGCGTGCCGCGCACCGAGGGCAACTTCGATCTCGACGACTACATCGACTATCTCACCGAGTTCTTCGGCTATTTCCGCGGTAACGTGCACGTCATGGCAGTCTGCCAGCCGACCGTGCCGGTGTTTGCCGCCGTCTCGCTGATGGAGGCGAAGGGCGACCGCTCCGTGCCGCGTTCCATGACGCTGATGGCGGGACCGATCGACACGCGGGTCAGCCCGACTGAGGTCAACCGCTTCGCCGGCTCGCACACCCTTAGCTGGTTCGAGCGCCATGTGATCACGCAAGTGCCGTGGCCTTATCCTGGGATGGCGCGGGACGTCTATCCCGGCTTCCTCCAGCTCTCGGGCTTCATGGGCATGAATCTCGACCGCCATCTCACCGCGCATCGCGACCTGTTCCATAACCTGATCAAGGGCGACGGCGACTCCGCCGACAAGCATCGCGAGTTCTACGACGAGTTCCTCGCGGTCATGGATCTGACGGCCGAATATTATCTGCAGACCATCGAGACCGTGTTTCTCGACCAAGCGCTGCCCAAGGGCGAGATGCTCCATCGTGGCGAGCGAGTTGATCCCTCGAAGATCAAGCGCGTGGCGTTGATGACGGTGGAGGGCGAGAAGGACGACATCTCGGGCCTTGGCCAGACTGAGGCCGCCCATACGCTTTCGTCGAACCTGTCTGAATCGATGCGTGAGCGTTACGTGCAAGCCGACGTCGGTCATTACGGCGTGTTTAACGGCTCGCGTTTCCGCGCCGAGATCGTGCCGCGCCTTCGCAAATTTATTGGCGCGCATGATCGTAGATATGGCGTGCTCGCCAGGGCGCGCAATCTGATCTCCTGACGCCCCGCTCGAATCGGGCTAAACCTGCTCCCAAGAGCAGGAGCGACTTATGCTGAAACGGCTCAGGCGCGGTCGCGAAGCGATCGAGCTCAAGATTCAAGGACTAGGGCTGCCGATTGTGCTCAGGCGGAGTGCGCGAGCCCGCCGCTTCAGCCTGCAGGTGAGCGAGGCGCGGCGTGACGCGGTCCTCACGCTGCCGGCCTTTTCCAGCTACGGCGAGGCCGACGAATTCCTCACCCGCCACATCGGCTGGCTCAAGGACCGTCTCGCCAAACTGGCTGAGGCCGTCCCCTTCACCCACGGCTCTGTCATTCCATTGCGTGGCGTTTCGCATCGGCTCGAATTTGCAGGCTCGGTCCGCCGCCGCGGCGTGGTTTGGATCGAGACGGAGGGCGACACGCCAATTCTAGTCGTGTCGGGCGCAACCGAGCATGCGCCGCGGCGTCTGCACGATTGGCTCAAGCGCCAGGTGCACGCCGATTTACGACACTGCGTCGATATCCACGCCAAGCACCTGAACCTTGCGCCCAAACGCATCGTCGTGCGCGACCAGAGCACGCGCTGGGGCTCCTGCTCCACGACAGGCGCGTTATCGTTCTCCTGGAGGCTGATTTTGGCGCCGCCCTTCGTGCTCGATTATCTCGCCGCGCACGAGGTGGCCCATCTCGCCGAGATGAATCACGGGCCGCGTTTCTGGAAGCTTGTCGCGCGCGCCGTGCCGCGCCACCAGGAGGCGAGGACTTGGCTCAGCCAGCATGGCGCGAGCCTTCACCGCTACGGCGCCTAGCCTCCGCCGAACGCCCCGAACACTCGATCGAAGAATGGCGTCTCAGGTTCCGGATGTGACGTCGAGCCGATCCATGGCACCTTCGCGTTGGCCTGTTCGAGTGTCGGCATGCGCGTGCCGGGCAGCGGGACGACCGGTTTGCCGCGATGGGCGTAACTCATAATGTCGTGCCAAAGCCGAGCAGGCACCGTACCCCCGGTGACGTCTTTCATTTTTGAGCTGTCGTCATTGCCGACCCACACGCCAGCCACGTAATGCGCGGTGTAGCCGACGAACCAGGCATCGCGGGATTGCTGACTGGTGCCGGTCTTGCCGCCGGCCACATGGTCTGGAAGTGCCGCCTGTTTCCCGGTGCCGTAGACGATGGTCGCGTTCATCATGTCGTTCATCGGACCGAGATAGGCTTGCGCGATCACTTGGATCGGTGCTTCCCGGTCGTGCGAGTAGAGAATTTTGCCGTCACCATTACGCACGCGCGCGACAATGTAAGGCTTTGCCAGCACCCCGCCATTGGCGAAGGGCGCGTAGGCCGAGGTAAGTTCCAGCAGAGTGACTTCCGCCGTGCCGAGCGCAATCGAAGGATTATCGTGCAGCTTGGAATTGATGCCGAGACGCTTCGCGGTGCGTACCACCTTCCAGCGGCCGACATCGCCCGCGAGCTTAACCGCGACCGTATTGACCGAATGGGCGAGACTGTAGCGGAGCGTCATCTCGCCGCCATAGGTGCCGCTGTGGTTCTTCGGCGCATAGCCTGAGACATTGACGGGCGCGTCGGTGGCGACGGAGTCCGGTGTGTAGCCGCTCTCGAGGCCCGCGAGATAGACAAAGGGCTTAAAGGCCGAGCCCGGCTGCCTTAGCGATTTGACCGCCCGGTCGAACGGGCTCGTGCCATAGGACTTGCCGCCGACCAGCGCCTTCACGCCGCCATCGGGATCGAGCACGACGACCGCCCCTTCGCCGATATCGAGATCGGCCCCCTCGATGTCGATCTCGCTCCGCAAGGACTTCTGCGCCACGCGCTGCAAGCCGGCATCGATCGTCGTCTCGACGATGAGATCGTCTTCATTTTCGCCGACGAGGTCCGGAAGCTGCTCGGCTACGTAATCGACCGGATAGGGATAGCCCGTCTCGTCGCCGCGAGAGCGGAGCACGATCTTCTGGCTGGCCGCTTCTCTTGCCTCCGCGGCGGTGAGGAATCCCGCCTCGACCATGTTGTCGAGCACTTCATCCACTCTGGCGATGGCGCGGCTGGCATTCCGCGTCGGCGCGTAGCGGGAGGGCGCCTTGAGCAGCCCTGCGAGCAGCGCCGCCTCCGGCAGGGTGACCGCGCGCGCCGACTTGCCGAAATAGTGCCGAGACGCGGCTTCCACGCCGTAGGTACCGCCGCCGAAATAGACGCGATTGAGATAGAGTTCGAGGATCTCGTCCTTGTCGAAGCGTTGCTCCAGCCAGACTGCGTAGATCACCTCTTCCAGTTTCCTGGTCATGGTGCGGTCGGGCTTGAGGAAGAGGTTCTTGGCAAGCTGCTGCGTGACGGTGGAGCCGCCCTCGACCACGCCGCCCGCCACGAAATTGGCGTAGGCCGCGCGGACCAGCCCGAGCGGATCGACGCCGTAATGGTGATAGAAGCGGCGGTCCTCGGTCGCGATCACGGCCTTGATCAGATAAGGCGGCAGCTTGTCGAGCCGGACATGGCCGCGCCTTAACCCCCGCTCCGCGAGCACGGTACCGTCCGACGCAAGGATGGTCAGGTTCGGCGGCCGATCGTCGAGCGTGGCGACGACAGGGTCCGGCAGGCTCGCAATGAACAGCGCGATCGCGGCTCCCACAAAGACCGCAAACCAGAGCATACACAGGAACAAGCCTCGTAACGCCCGGGCCTTGAAGCTCCGGTGCCGAAGCACCCGGCGTTTCCGCTTGACGCGCGGGCGCGTTCGACGCGGAGGTTCGCGGCGTGGCGGCCCCCGGCGCGGCGGCTCACGACGAGCGCCGAAAGTCGGCTCGATACGTTCCCCCCGCGTGATGACGGGTTGCTTGCTGTTGCGGCGCTGCTGCACGACCTCGCGCCCCGCTCAAGGCGTGGACCTTCTTCGCAAGGAATCCCTTGCGAAACCCTCGATCCCGAGGCTAAGCGTTCCAGATTGATACATTGTTAAAGAATTGGGCGAGCAGTCCCGGCGGGCGACCCGCCTCACACATCCAAATTCGCCACGTTCAGCGCGTTGCTCTGGATGAATTCGCGCCTCGGCTCCACCACGTCGCCCATCAGCCGCGAGAAGATGTCGTCGGCGTCCTCGCCCTCTTTCAACTTTACCTGGAGCAGGGTGCGCTGCTCCAGGTCGAGAGTCGTCTCCCAGAGCTGGTCCGGGTTCATTTCACCCAAGCCCTTATAGCGCTGTAGAGTCAGGCCCTTCCTGCCTGCCACCATCACCGCGTCGAGCAACTCGCTCGGCCCATGCACGGGATGGCTCATGTCCTTCCGCTTCAGCGTCGCGGGCTTGGCATAGACCTCCTGGAGATGCGGGGCGTGGGCATCGAGCTTCAGCGCGTCGGCCGAGGCGATGAACGGGCCGTCGATCAGATGTGATTCCATCACGCCTCTGAGCTCGCGCCAGAAGCGCATGCCGCCCTCCGGCAACGCCTCGCCATGCCAGCCACGCTCGGTCTCTTCGGAGAGCGAGTCGAGGCGCTTGGCGATATAGGCTGCTGCTGCTTGCGCTTGCTTGGAGTCCTGCAAGACACTGGGATTGAGCACGCCGGCGATCGCCGCCTGCTCGATGACGAAGCGCGGATAGCGGCCGTGCAGGCCTTTCAAAATCGCAACGATCCTCCGTGCGCTCTCGACGATGTCGCGGAAATCGGCGCCGCCGCGGCTGGCGTTTTCGCCGGTGATGAGCAGCGCGTCGTCGAGCCCTTCGCCGATCAAATAATCCTCGAGGGCCTTCTCGTCCTTGAGGTAACGCTCGGACTGTCCGCGCTTCACTTTGTAAAGCGGCGGCTGCGCGATGTAGAGATGGCCGCCCTCGATCAGGCTCACCATCTGGCGATAGAAGAAAGTGAGCAGCAGCGTGCGGATATGCGAGCCGTCCACGTCGGCGTCCGTCATGATGATGATCTTGTGATAGCGGAGCTTGGAAAGATCGAAATCATCACGGCCAATGCCGGTGCCGAGCGCGGTGATCAGCGTGCCGATCTCGGCGGATGACAGCATCTTGTCGAAGCGCGCCCGCTCCACATTCAAAATCTTGCCGCGCAACGGCAGCACCGCCTGAAACGCGCGGTCACGCGCCTGCTTGGCGCTGCCGCCGGCGCTGTCGCCCTCGACCAGGAACAGTTCCGAACGCGCAGGGTCGCGCTCCTGGCAGTCGGCGAGCTTGCCGGGAAGCGAAGAGATATCGAGCGCGCCCTTTCGTCTAGTCAGCTCGCGCGCTTTCCGCGCCGCTTCCCGCGCCGCCGCCGCCTCCACGATCTTCTGCACCACCAGCCGTGCTTCGCCCGGGTTCTCTTCGAACCAACCCGACAAGGCTGCGGCCATCACGCTCTCAACCACGGGACGAACCTCCGAGGAGACCAATTTATCCTTGGTTTGGCTCGAAAATTTGGGGTCGGGGACCTTCACCGAGAGCACGCAAGTCAAGCCTTCGCGAGCGTCGTCGCCGGTCAGCGCGACCTTCTCCTTCTTCGCGATGCCGGATTCGGCGGCATAAGTGTTCACGGTGCGCGTCAGCGCCGCGCGGAAGCCGGCGAGATGGGTGCCGCCGTCGCGCTGCGGAATGTTGTTGGTGAAGCAGAGCACGTTCTCATGGTAGCTGTCGTTCCACCACAAAGCGGCCTCGACTGTAATTTTATCCTGCTCCTTACCAACCATGATTGGCTCGGTGATCAGCGGATGCTTGGTGCGATCGAGGTAGCGGACGAATTCGCGCAAACCCCCTTCGTAGCTCATCTCCTCGCTCTTCGGCTCGACGCCGCGCATGTCGGTCAGCAAAATGCGCACGCCCGAATTCAAAAACGCGAGCTCGCGCAAGCGATGCTCGAGCGTGGCGTAGTCGAACTCGGTCATGGTGAAAGTCTGCGTGCTCGGCAGAAACGTCACGCGGGTTCCGGTCTTGCCATCAGACGGTCCAACTTCTTTCAAGGGCGCCTTTGCCACGCCGTGGGCGAAGCGCATGAAATGCTCCTTGCCGCCGCGCCAGATGCTCAAATCCAAACGCGACGACAGCGCGTTGACGACGGAGACGCCGACGCCGTGTAGACCGCCTGAAACCTTGTAGGAGTTCTGATCGAACTTTCCCCCGGCATGAAGCTGCGTCATGATCACTTCCGCAGCGGAAATGCCTTCGCCTTTGTGGATCGCCGTGGGGATGCCGCGGCCATTATCCTCGACCGTCACCGACCCTTCGGGGTTGAGCGTGACGGTTATGATGTCGCAATAACCCGCGAGCGCCTCGTCGATGGCGTTGTCCACCACCTCATAGACCATGTGATGGAGTCCGGAGCCGTCCTCGGTGTCGCCGATATACATCCCGGGCCGCTTGCGCACGGCGTCCAGGCCCTTCAGCACCTTGATCGACTCTGCGCCGTAATCGGACGCGGCAGCTTCCTTACGTTCGGTAGCTCGTTTCATGCATTCCCTTGCGTATTTTTCGGGCGCCCAGGCCGTGCCGTGGCGGGGCCAAATCGGAGGCCTAAAGTGTACCCGATTCACGCAAGGTTTGTCAGGTTTTTGAGGTCGAATCGGAGGCCGAATCGCAAGGTTTTTCGGGGGATAGAGAGGGCCAAAAAAGGCCTGGCGCGAAACCCAAATTTGGGCCCCGATTTGCGCCGCCACCTAAAGGAAAACGTCGCCGGCCTTGAGGTGCATAGTATTGATGTGAATCTCGAAATCGGCCCTGCCGTCGCCGTTCACGTCGCCCTGGAGCACGTGGTGCGATGCTCTGAGCTCGCCCACGCGATGGGTAAAGCCATGCGCGCCGATGAACTTGAAGGCTTGATTGCCGGCATGGCGGCTATTGGCGTCGATCCCAGTCAGATCGATCATGTCATCCTCGCTTCGATGAAAATCCACGATCTTGTCGCGGTGGGATCCTTTGCCGGCTTCCTTCACGCTGTTGAAGTCGAATATGTCATTGTCGGCGCCACCGGCGAGCCTGTCTTTGCCTAGACCGCCGTTCAGAGTGTCGGCGCCATCGCCGCCCGCGAGACTATCACTACCCAGGTTGCCCAACAGAACATTGGCCGCGATATCTCCGATCAAAACGTCATTGTTGATGCCGCCAACGACATTCTCGATGCCGGTAAGCTGGTCGGTGCCAATCGTCGCGCCGGTTGCTTGATCGGTCAGTGCCGAGAGATTGACGCTGACCGCTTGCAGGACCTCGGCGTAGGAGACGGTATCCGTGCCACCGCCTCCATCGAGGTCATCGTCGCCTGCTCGGGGCGCGAATACGTTTTCGCCACCATCGCCTGTCAGCGTGTCGCCGAGCGCGGTGCCGATGATATTCTCGATATTCTGCAATTGGTCGCCTTGAGCATCCCCTCCAGACGCCACGTGGGTGAGCAGATCCACCGTGACGCCCAAGGATGAGGTGGCGTAGCTCGCAGTATCCTTGTCGCCGCCGCCGTCGATGATGTCGACGCCGCCGCCAGGCCGAAACACATTGGCGCCGTCGTCGCCCGTCAGCGTATCGCCAAGCGAACTGCCGATCAGGTTCTCGATGCTGCTGAAGATGTCTCCGTCGGCATCGCCGCTTGACGCCGCGCCGGTGAGCAGATTGACGACGACGGCCGTGGCGGAGCCGGCATAGGAAGCGGCGTCCAGCCCACGTCCGCCATAGAGCTGGTCGGCGCCTGCGCCGCCCTCCAGCGTGTCGTCGCCGGAGCCTCCATAGAGCATGTCGTTGCCCGCCCCTCCGCTCAAATCGTCGTTGCCGTCGGCCGAGTTCGTGTTCGGCGTGAGACGGAAGACCTGGCCATTAAGATGATCGACGACATAGAGATTGCCGAAACCGTCTTCGGCGAATGAGGCCGGATTGTTGATCGCGCCAAAATCTGTGTGGATCTTATTGGTGAGATCGGTGGCCACCCATTTGGTCCCGGCCTGATGCAACGTGGAGATATGACCGGTGCCGAAATCGGCGAAGAAATACTGCCCTTGCGCCCCTTCGGCGGTACCGCGATAGACATAGCCGCCGATCACAGTTGCGCCGACGCTATGATCGTAGGAGTGGATCGGAGCGACGAGCGTCCCGGATGGTGTCCCTGGCGAGAAGCGCTCCGGGCCTTCGAAGATATTCCAGCCGTAATTGCCGCCGCTCTGGCCGATATCGATTTCTTCCCATTTATTCTGGCCGACATCGCCAATAAACAGCGTGCCGAGTGCCCGGTCGAAGCCGTCGCGGAACGGATTGCGCAACCCGTAAGCCCAGATTTCGTCGGCGCCGGCGGTGGCGGCGAATGGATTGTCGGTTGGGATCGCATAATTGCGCTCAGGGTCGCCGGGAAAATCGTCGGTGCCGCTGACATCGATGCGGAGCATCTTGCCGAGCAGGGTGTCGAGGTTTTGCCCATTACCGTTCGGGTCGCCGCCGCCGCCGCCATCGCCGGTGGCGATGTAGAGATCGCCGTCCTGACCAAAGTCGATCCAGCCCGCCTTGTGGTTGGTGACGCCATTCGGCTGGTCGATCTTGAGAATCTTGAAAGCGCTCGCGCCGTCGGCCACGTTGGGATCGGCGGAGACGGTATAGCGGCGGACCTCGGTGTCGCCGCTCGTATTGATCAGATCGACATAGAACCTGCCGTTCGTGGCGAAGTCCGGATCGAAGGCGAGCCCGAGCAATCCACCTTCTCCGGCCGCGGATACTTCCGCAGTAAGATCGGCAAACGGCGTCGCCAGGACCTGCCCGGTATGCAGGTCGAGGATCTTGATCAGACCTTCCTTCTCGACGATGAACAGCCTGCCCGTGTCGCCCTCTGGCGCGCCGGCGAACAAAGGCTGATTGAGTCCGATCGCAACGCGCGTCGCGTCGATAGACGTCACGGTTTTCTGCGGCCCGTTGGGATTAAAGCCGTAGATGACATCGTCGCCGCCCGTGCCACTTAGGGTGTTGGCGTTGTCGTTGCCGACGATCAGAGTAGCCATGGTGCGGGGTGCCTCGGGCTCGATCAAATTGGACCGTAAGACAGCCTAGCCGGAACTGGTAAGCCAATCCTATTCCGGCCTTTGCAAATTGGCTCTAAATCAACCGCGTTTCTGTGGGAAAAGCCTGCCGCCGGCAACCCTTACCAACTGGGCTTGATCGCCGAGGGGTGTGAACAGCTCTGCGTCGGTTCCCGTCATCCAGGCTTGCGCGTTGAGCCGCAAGATTTCGCTGAACAAGGCCTCACGCCGCGATTGATCGAGATGCGCCGCGATCTCATCGAGCAGAATGAGCGGCGAAATCCCCTCCAGCGCCCGGATCAATTCCGCGTGTGCGAGCACGAGCCCGATCAGGAGCGCCTTTTGCTCGCCCGACGAGCAGGTTCCGGCCGGCGCCTCGTTCGGTCCGTGAAACACCGCAAGGTCGCTCAAATGCGGACCGTCGAGCGCGCGGCCCGCGGCCCGGTCGCGCTCGCGGTTCGCGATCAGCGAGCGGAAATATTCGTCCTCGACTTCGGTGGCCGGCCTCTCCACGAGCGCCTGCTCGAGCGTTCCGACCGCGGAGAGCTCGGCCCAGGGGAAGGGGCCATCGCCGCGCTCCGCGCGAGACGCGTCGATCAGCCAGGCAAGCCGCGAGATCGAGTCGATCCGCGCCGCCGCGACTGCCACGCCGGCTTCCGCCATCTGCTCTTCTAAGCCGTCGAACAGAGACGGCGATCCTTCGCGCATCACGAATAGGCGATTGCGTTGGCGCATGGCCCGATCGTAGCGGGCAAGCGGCGTGCGCATCCTCGGGTCGATGGTGAGCGTGAGCCGGTCGAGAAACCGCCGCCGCTCTGAAGCCGACCCGGTGAATAATCCATCCATCGCCGGAATCAGCGAGACGATTCGCGCATACTCGGCGAGCGCGCCAGGGCTCCGCTCTTTACCCGCGATCCTGACCACGCGCCCGTCCGTGGCCTCATGCGCTTCCGCGCCAAATCCGGTACCGATCTCGATCTCGCCGTCGCGCGTGCCGACATGAGCGGAAATCGCAAATCCCCCGGGGCCGTCTTTCCGGCCAAGCTCGGCGAGATGGCGTCCGCGCAAGCCATGACCGGGGCCGAGCAGCGAAACCGCTTCGAGCAGGTTGGTCTTGCCGGCGCCGTTGTCCCCGACCAGCACCACCGGGCGCGGGTCGAGATTGAGCTGTGCCGAAGCATAGTTCCGAAAATTGCTGAGCTTGAGTTGCGCGATAAAGGTTCGCGCAGGCCCGGGATCCGGCTGCATCGAACCAATATAAGCGCGGCTGCCGGGTCCGGTCAGGGTGAGTGCCTTTTCTAGACCCGCATCGGCATCAGCACATAGAGCGCGGAATCGTCTTTGCTGTCGCGCACCATGGTCGGCGAGCCGGGATCGGCAAGCGAAAATTCAGCGGTGCCGCTTTCGAGCTGCTGAGAGATGTCGAGCAGATAGCGAGCGTTGAAGCCGATCTCGAGCGGATCGTAGGCGTAATCGACGCTGAGTTCTTCGGTCGCGCTGCCGCTATCAGGATTGTTGACCGAGAGCACCAATTTGCCGTCGCTCAAAGAGAGCTTCACCGCGCGGCCCTTGTCGCTCGACAGCGTCGAGACCCGGTCGACGGCTTGCGCGAAGGTGGCGTTATCGACCTCCATGCGCTTGTCATTGTTCTGCGGAATCACCCGCTCATAATCAGGGAAAGTGCCGTCGATCAGCTTCGAGGTGAGTACCACGCGCGGGCCGGTGATGCGGATCTTGGCGGCCGAAAGCTCGATGCGGATGTCGCCGTCGGAATCCTCGGCGAGCCTGGAAAGCTCCGCCACGGTCTTTCGCGGTACGATCACGCCTGGCATGTCCTTGGCGCCGGAGGGGAGCGGAAGCTCGACTTGCGCCAGCCGGTGCCCGTCGGTCGCCACCGCACGGAGCAAAGCCTTGCCGTCGCTCTTTGTCTCATGGAGATAGATGCCGTTGAGGTAATAGCGGGTCTCCTCCGTGGAGATGGCAAACTTTGTCTTCTCGATCAGGCGCCTGAGGTCCTTGGCGGCGAGCGAGAAAGAATGACCGAGATCTTCGACGCTTAGAGACGGAAAATCGTCGGCCGGAAGCGTTTGCAGCGAGAAGCGCGCAGGGCCGCAAGCGATGGTGAGCCGTCCCTGCTCGCCGTCACGGGTGAGCTCGATGTCGGAGCCATCCGGCAGCTTCCGCACGATGTCATGAAACATATGCGCCGGCACCGTGGTGGCGCCTTCGCCCTTGGCCTTGCAGGGCACCGTCTCCACCAGTTCGATGTCGAGATCGGTCGCGGTCAGCTTCAATTCGTTCTTGGCCGCCGACAGCAGCACATTGGAGAGAATCGGAATCGTGTTCCGCCGCTCGACCACGCTCGCGACATGGGCGAGCGCCTTGACGAGGCTAGGTTTGTCGATGGAGAGGCGCATGCGCCCGCGTTTCCCCGAATTTTCGCCTTGGCGGTGGGTATGGGACGACTAGGCCGAGGCCAAATCTGCCTCGTTCCTAACCCCCGAAAGGCTTGTTGAGAGCAAAGGGTCCCCCTCGAATTGACCCGATATACAGGCAATTTGCAAGTGGCGGCTGCGGGCACTGGGATTTTCGCTTGCGGCGCCCTAACGTACCCATCGCAGAGAGAATCCGAAGAACACGGGGGGAGCCATGGCGGCAAAACCGCGAAAGCAGACGGGAAAACTCGTTACCTTGGCCGAACTGTCACGGGCTTGGGAGTATCATAAGAACGCCGACCAGGTGTTGGGCGCCCGCATGAGCTACGGCATGATCGCCCAGTCGATGTTCCTGCTCTCCTACGTCACGCTGTATCTAGTCACCGCCGAGCCGATCTGGCTGCCTACCGCCGTCCAATTGGGCATTGCCAGTTTTGGCATTTGGTACACGGCGAGACAAAACGCCATGGCCGAGGAGGAGATCGCCAGGATGAGATTCCTGCGCAAGGAATATCTCTCCAAGGATCGCATCTTTGCCGGCCACCTTCCGAACGACCACTCAAGGTGCGGCATCACCACCTCACGGCTCATCCCAGGGTTCTTCGTGCTTTGGGGTGGCCTTGCGGTGCTGGCGTCTGTGCTGATGGCACTTGAAGTGCTCGGCTACGCCAAAACTGGAACTTGAGAGCTGCTTTGCAGTTTTGCGCTGACGCACATTAGGATGGGTCTATGGAACGAAAGAAGCTGGGCAAACTGGGTCCCACTGTCTCAGCGGTCGGTCTTGGCTGCATGGGCATGTCAGGGATGTACGGCCCATCCGACCGTGCCGAGAGCCTCGCCACCATCCACGCCGCTCTCGACGCCGGCATCAATCTGCTCGACACCGGCGATTTCTACGGGATGGGCCACAACGAAATGCTGATCGGCGAGGCGCTCCGTGGCGTCAAACGCGACAGCGTCGTTCTCAGCGTCAAGTTTGGCGCGCTCCGCGGACCCGATCAGGGCTGGATCGGCTACGACGCGAGGCCTGCGGCGATCAAGAATTTCCTCAGCTATTCTCTGCAGCGGCTTGGCGTCGATCATATCGACATCTATCGCCCGGCACGCCTCGATCCCGACGTGCCGATCGAAGAGACCATCGGCGCGATCGCCGACATGGTGAAGGCAGGCTATGTCCGCCATATCGGTCTCTCCGAAGTCGGGTCAGAAACGATCAAACGCGCGGCGGCCAAGCATCCGATTTGCGACTTGCAGATCGAATACTCGCTTCTGAGCCGAGGCATCGAGCAGGAAATTCTGCCGACGTGCCGCACGCTTGGTATCGGTATTACTGCCTACGGCGTACTTTCGCGAGGCTTGATCAGCGGGCATTGGCAAAAGGAAAAGGCCGGCAAAGGCGACTTCCGCGCTTTCAGCCCGCGCTTCCAGGGCGAGAACGTCGACAAGAATCTGGCGCTGGTCGAGGCCTTGCGGAAGGTTGCCGATGCGAAGGGCGCGACAGTCGCCCAGATCGCGATTGCCTGGGTCGCGGCGCAAGGCAAGGACATCGTTCCGCTCGTGGGTGCGAGGACGCGCGAGCGACTGAAAGAGTCGCTTGGCGCCTTGGAGCTGACATTGACGCCGAAGGACTTGGCCGACATCGAGGCCGCAATTCCACGCGGCGCCGCATCGGGCGAGCGCTATCCGGCTCAGGCCATGGCGCATCTCGATAGCGAGCGCCACTAAAGGCTTGTCGCCTCCAGGCTTTGGCGTGATAGTCGACTTGCCGCTGCGCTCAAGGGAGCAAACCCAGCGCCGTCACCGTGTGGCAGTATGCGCAAGATCATCGCATTGCTAGGTCTTGTTTTCATCAGCGCCACGGCTGCGCATGCCGCTGGCAGCGATTTGCGGACCTGTCTCGATGTCTACACCAATCTCGAAGCCGGCGCCGATGTCACCGACAAGGATCTGACCTCAGCGCAAGCAGCTTGCAAGCGGGCGCAATCGACGACGCTGACGAGTGACGCCAAGCGCAA
>DATBSU010000122.1:0-2233 GCA_036559585.1 Methyloceanibacter sp. | reverse complement strand
GCCTCGATTCCGCCACTTGCCTATCGCCACCGCACCATCGTCGAGATTCGCTCGCAGATGGACCCGAAGACCGTGCTCGAGCAGTTTCCCGATCGCGTCGTCTATATTGGCGGCGGTCCTCCGGTGTGGACGGCCTATGCTTCCTACATCGACCATTGGGACATCACGCGGCTGCCTTATGACGGCGAGGCCGATACCTGGTTCGATCCCGCGTGGCTCGTGGCCGGTGGGAGCGCTGGCACCTAAAGCTCAGGATCGACTCGAAATCCTCCCACCAATCCCCGGGCGCAGCTTCGATCCTCGGCGTGAAAGGGCGGCGCACAGCCTGTGCACAATTTTGTGCATAGCGGGGATAATTGCACCGGGTTCTTGCAACGTGCCGCGCTTCGGTCAGCTTAGGTCGGCTGACGAATGCAACACGGTTCTAACCGTCGAACTTGCGGGGAGAGAGGTCCAATGACGACGAATGAGTTACGGCTTGCCGAGCCGAACGTTGCCTATATCGGCAAGGGGGTCACGATCAAAGGCGAGATCAACGCGCCCGACGTCATCGTGGTCGATGGCACCATCGAGGGCAACGTCACCGCGCGCTCTATCCGGGTCGGCGCCTCAGGCGTGATCAAAGGCAATGTCACTTCGGAAGATGCCGATGTCCATGGCTCGATGTCCGAGAAGGTCGAGGTGAAGGAGTTTCTCCTCGTACGCTCGACGGGCCGGATCGAAGGCAATGTGAGCTGCGGCGACGTTCAGGTGGAAAAGGGCGCAGTGCTTGCGGGCGGCGTATTTTCGATCCACGCCAAGGCCGCGAAGGCGACGACCGAGAAGACCGCAAAGCAAGCCGAAAAGCCGAGGCGAAAGCTGAGCAGCCGGAGCATAGCGGCCAGAAACTCGCCGCCGCCGAATAGCGGGGTCCGGCAAAGGTCAAAGACAAAGAACTAGAGTGGAATCGCGCTTCAAGGCGCTTCGATTTCGCTCTAGTTCGCTTTGCGCATCTTGATCGCTTTTTGCGATCCGGTGTCTGCGCTCTTGCGCGCGCGGACGACCGTCTTGATGCGCGCTGGCGGCGTGCCCGACATCTCGCTGATCTTGCGATCTTGCATCTCGATGTGGGTACGCGCGGGCTCGTCGCCATCGAGGCCGCCGAGCTCGATAGCAGGCACTTTGCGGTTTGAGCGCTGCGAGCCGTCTTCATAGACGACATCGAACAGCACAAAACCATTCTGCACTTGTGGCTTTCTTCGGCCCATGGCGTACCGCCTGTCTTCTGTTTCGAAATGAGGGGGAGGGCCGTATCAGCGCTCCCCCTTAAATCTTAGTGTTGCGCGCCGCTCCGCGAAGCGTTGCGATGCGTGGATTTCTGACCGTGAGCATGAGGCCGGCTGCCATTGGCCTTGCGCTGGCCTTGGCCTGGACGGCCGCGTTGTGGGCGGCGATGTTTCGGCGCGCCGTTGCGTGAGTGGCCGTTTGCCGGAGCCTGCTCGGCCTCCGGCGCGACCTTCGGCAGATCATGCGCCAGGATTGGAACCTCGCGCCGGATCAATCGCTCGATCGAGCGGAGATAAGGCCGCTCGCTGCCGTCGCAGAAGGAGAGCGCCGCGCCACCCTTGCCCGCACGCGCCGTGCGTCCGATGCGATGCACATAGCTTTCCGGCTCGTTCGGCAGCTCGTAATTGATGACGTGGGAGATGTTCTGCACATCGATGCCGCGCGCGGCGATGTCGGTGGCGACGAGGATGCGTGCCCGTCCGCCCTTGAAGGCATCGAGCGCACGCACCCGCGCGTTCTGTGCCTTGTTGCCATGCAGCGCCTCGACGGTCTCTCCGGCTTGCGAAAGATAGCGGCAGACCTTATCCGCACCATGCTTGGTTCTGGTGAAGACCAGGACGCGATCCATGGCGGGATCCTTGAGCAATTGAGTGAGGAGGGTGCGCTTCTGCTGAGCCGGGACGAAATAGACGCCCTGCTCGATACGGTCGACGGCAATCGTCTCTGGCGTAACTTCGACCCGAGCGGGATTGCGGAGGATTTCGGCGGCAAGCTTGGCAATATCACTTGGCATGGTGGCCGAGAACAGCAACGTCTGCCGCTGTTTGGGACATTGGGCCACGATCTTCCGCACATCGCGGATGAAGCCCATGTCGAGCATGCGGTCGGCCTCGTCGAGGACGAGGATTTCTATCCTGTCCAGCCGCACATGGTTCTGGTTGAGAAGGTCGATCAGGCGCCCAGGCGT
>DATBSU010000121.1:0-6047 GCA_036559585.1 Methyloceanibacter sp. | reverse complement strand
ACCCGTCCTTTCCGGCTGAGATCTTGACCGTCTCGCCGTCATGGATCTTGCCGGCCAGCACCATCTCGGCCAGGGGGTCCTGCACATATTTCTGGATCACGCGCTTCAGCGGCCGCGCGCCATACGCCGGGTCGTAGCCCTTCTGGCCCAGCCAGCCCCTGGCCTTGTCGTCAACATGGAGCGTGATCTTGCGGTCGGCCAAGAGTTTGGTCAGCCGCCCAAGCTGGATGTCGACGATCTTGCCCATATGCTCGCGCTTCAGCCGGTGGAACAGGATGATCTCGTCCACCCGGTTCAGGAACTCGGGCCGGAAATGACCGCGCACTATTCCCATCACCTGGTCGCGCACTTGTTCGGAGTCCTCGCCCTCGGGCTGGTTGACCAGATATTCCGAGCCGAGATTGGAGGTCATGATGATCAGCGTGTTGCGGAAGTCGACGGTGCGGCCCTGGCCGTCGGTCAGCCGGCCGTCGTCGAGCACCTGCAGCAGCACGTTGAACACATCCGGGTGCGCCTTCTCGATCTCGTCGAACAGGATGACCTGATAAGGGCGCCGGCGCACCGCCTCGGTGAGCGCGCCACCCTCTTCATAGCCGACATAGCCGGGCGGGGCGCCGATCAGCCGCGCGACCGAGTGCTTCTCCATATATTCGCTCATGTCGATGCGGATGATGGCGTGCTCGTCGTCGAACAGGAATTCGGCGAGCGCTCTGGCAAGCTCGGTCTTGCCGACACCGGTCGGGCCCAAGAACATGAACGAGCCCATCGGTCGGTTCGGATCTTGCAGGCCTGCGCGAGAGCGGCGCACGGCGGTGGACACGGCGCGCACCGCCTCGTCCTGGCCGACCACGCGCTTTACGATCTGCTCTTCCATTTTCAAGAGCTTCTCGCGCTCGCCTTCCAGCATCTTGTCGACCGGGATGCCGGTCCAGCGGGAGACCACCGAGGCGATCATGTCGGGCGTGACGACTTCGGCCGCCATGGTACCGGTCTTGTCTTCGGCCTCCTCGACGTCTTTCAGCTTCTTCTCGAGGTCCGGGATCACGCCATAAGCAAGCTCGCCGGCCTTGGCGAGATCGCCCTTGCGCTGCGCCTGCTCCAGCTCGTTGCGGGCATGGTCGAGCTGCTCTTTCAGCTTCTGCGCGCCGGCGAGCTTGTCCTTCTCGCTCTGCCAGCGGCTCGTTAGCGAGGAGGCCTGCTCCTCGAGATTGACCAGCTCCTTCTCCAGCTTCTCCAGCCGATCCTTCGAGGCCTTGTCGGTTTCCTTCTTCAGCGCCTCGCGCTCGATCTTGAGCTGGATGATGCGCCGGTCGAGCTCGTCGAGCGCTTCGGGCTTGGAGTCGATCTGCATGCGAAGCCGCGACGCCGCCTCGTCGACCAGGTCGATGGCTTTGTCCGGCAAAAAGCGGTCGGTGATGTAGCGGTTGGAGAGCGTGGCGGAGGTGACCAGCGCGCTATCGGCGATGCGCACGCCGTGATGCAGCTCGTATTTTTCTTTGAGACCGCGCAGGATCGAGACCGTATCCTCGACCGTCGGCTCCGGCACGAAGACCGGTTGGAAGCGGCGGGCGAGAGCTGCGTCCTTTTCGACATGTTTCCGATATTCATCGAGCGTGGTGGCGCCGACGCAATGCAGTTCGCCGCGCGCGAGCGCAGGTTTGAGCAAATTCGAGGCGTCCATGGCGCCGTCGGCCTTGCCGGCCCCCACCAGCGTGTGCATCTCGTCGATAAACAGAATGATCTGGCCGCCCGCCGCCTCGATCTCCGACAGCACCGCCTTCAGCCGCTCCTCGAACTCGCCGCGATATTTGGCGCCGGCGACCAGCGCGCCGAGATCGAGCGAGAGCACCTTCTTGTCTTTCAGGCTTTCCGGCACGTCGCCCTTGACGATGCGATGCGCCAGCCCCTCGACGATCGCGGTCTTGCCCACACCCGGCTCGCCGATCAGCACCGGATTGTTCTTGGTGCGGCGGGACAGCACTTGAATGGTGCGGCGGATCTCTTCGTCGCGTCCGATCACGGGGTCGAGCTTGCCTTGGGCCGCGGCTTCCGTGAAATCGCGGGTATAGCGCTTCAGCGCGTCATAGGCTTGCTCGGCGCCGGCGGAGTCCGCGGTGCGGCCTTTGCGCAGATCGTTGATCGCATTGTTCAGGCTTTGCGGCGTGACGCCGGCCTCGGTGAGGATCTTGGAGGTGTCCGCCTCCTTTGCCATGGCGAGCGCCTGCAGCACCCGCTCCACGGTGACGAAAGAGTCGCCGGCCTTGGTCGCCATCTGCTCGGCCTGGTCGAGCACGCGCCCCAACGTCGCCGCCATATGCGGTTGCGTCGCCCCGCCGCCCGAAACTTTCGGCAATTTGCCGAGCGCAGCTTCCGTGCGCTCCAGCGCCTCCTTAGGCTTGCCGCCGGCGCGCTGAATGAGGCCACTCGCCAGCCCTTCCGGATCGTCGAGCAGCACCTTCAACAGATGCTCCGGCGTGATCTGCGGATTGCCTTCGCGTAAGGCAAGCGTCTGCGCCGACTGAATGAAACCTTTCAGGCGATCGGAAAATTTCTCGAAATCCATGGACGTCCCCTCATCGGCGCGGGCGGCGGCACGTCATAGCCCTGCGCTCCTTAATGGAGATATAGCGAGCGCTTGCTGCAACAAAAAGAGGGGGGAATCGGCCAGCCAAGCCGGGTCGCTCGGCCAAACGCCGCGCCGCAAATTACGGGTGATAAAGATCAGCTGGCGCGGTCTGGCGCTGGCTCGTCGCCCTGATGCGTGGCTTCCGCCTGGCCTTGATCGTCGCGCTCGCGGTTCCCCGTTTGCGCCCCATTGGCGCCGCGGCGGCCCTGTTCGCGTCCGCTTGGGTGGTGCTCCCGGTCGCCGGTATGGCGCTCGCGGTCTTGCCCGCCGGCACCCTGGCGCTCGCGCCCCTGCTGCGGCTCACGGCCCTGGTACGGCTCACGACCCTGGTAGCCCTGATTCGGTTCACGGCCTTGCTGGTCGCGCCCCTGATATTGCGGCCCGCCGCGAAAATCATCGCCCTCGCCATCGCCTTCGCCGCCTTCGTCGTCGCCTTCGAAGCGCGGACGGAAGCCGGCGCCGTTGGCGGTGTCTCCCGGCTGCCCGCCCTGCGGGCCGAATTGCTGCTGCGCCGTCATGATGATGCGGATGTAATGCTCGGCGTGCTGAAGATAACTCTCCGAGCCGACGAGATCCCCCGACGCCATCGCATCACGCGCGAGCGAAGTATATTTCTCGGCGATATGCGCTGCTGTGCCGCGGATTTTTACGTCCGGACCGTTCGATTCGAAGCTGCGCGAGAGTGGGTTCTGGGGCTTACGGCCACCACGGCCGCGTCCCCTACGATTCTGCTGTCCTTGCCTCATTGGCCTGTGTTCAACCCCAATAAGCGGTCCATGCCGCGTTCCTTCTTTTCACTCTAAAATTCACAATCACTGTCTCAAACCTCACCGATGCTGCTTTGCATTGATGACCCACGCGCGCTTGCCGAGCTCAGCTCTCGCAAGCACCTATGGTCTTTGTCCAGCGCTAGGCTGTCAGTCTTTTTCGAAGTGCGGGTCAACCCTAGTGTCGATGGGCGGTTAAGCGCCTTCCGAACATCCCGATAGGCTTTGGGGGCCAGTCAATCGAGGTTCAGAAAGGTCCGCTTCGTTGCCGTCTGCAACCCGGCCCGGCGTTTTTCAACGCCGCTCGCCGTAAAATCATTCCGCTAGGACGGAAACTAGCCCGAATATGGCGATTTTCCAAGCCCCTTTTTTGCCTGCGACTATTGGCCAAGCCTTGCCCCGACGCAGCGCCGTCTGCCCCCAAGATCGGTCCAAACCGACCGACCAGCCTCGATTTTGAGGCCGGAATCGCGCAATAGCCCGAGCACGGCCTCTGCTTGCGTTTCGCCGATCTCGAGAAACACTAGACCTCCAGGGTTAAGGACCCGCCCCACGCCCGAAGCAATCCGCCGATAGGCGTCTAGTCCATCCTCCCCGCCATCGAGCGCAAGCAGCGGGTCGTATCCTACCTCGCGCGGAAGGTCCGCGATCTCCGCGCTCGCAATATAAGGCGGATTGGAAACAACGATATCGAATCTGGCTTCGATCGGCTCAAACCAATCGCCGGCAACGAAACTCGCGCGGTCGCCGACGCCGAGATCTCGCGCATTGCGCCGCGCGGTCGCGAGCGCGCCTTCGCTCGCATCACTGCCCACGCCTTCCGCATGCGGCAGCTCGGCGAGCAGAGTCAACAGAATGCAGCCCGTGCCGGTACCGAGATCCAAGATACGAAGCCTATCCCCGCGACGGCCTCCGCGCCCGAGCGTGTCGAGCACGGCGTCGATCAAGGTCTCGGTGTCGGCACGCGGATCGAGCGTGTGCCGATCAACGGCTAATGTCCTGCCATAGAATTCCTTCGCGCCGACAATGCGCGACACCGGCTCGCCTTCAAGGCGACGCGCAATCATTGCATCGAATCGCGATGCGGCACTCTCGCTCAAAGGAGTCTCAGGCGCCGCGACAAAAGCCTCCTGCGTCAGGTCGGCCGCATGACAGAGCAGCAGCCGCGCATCGAGCTCGGGCGTTTCAATGCGGGCGGCGCGGAAAGCACTCGTTGCCCCCACGAACGCCTGTCGCCTCATTCGCGGTTTCTCTGCCGCGTCAAGCAATGTCAACGACGCTGCATCACGCATGGCCTTCCTCCTGCATCGCAGAGAGTAGCTCGGTCTGATGCTCGGCAATCAGGGCGTCGATCAACTCGTCCAGGGCCTCACCCTCGAGCACGAGGTAAAGCTGATGCAGCGTCAACCCGATCCGATGATCGGTGACGCGGCCTTGTGGAAAATTATAGGTGCGGATGCGCTGCGAGCGGTCGCCAGTCCCAATCTGACTACGCCGGTTTTCCGCGCGCTCGGCATCGAGCTTGGATCGCTCGAGATCGTAAAGACGGGCGCGCAACACCTTCATAGCCTTTGCCTTGTTCTTGTGCTGCGACTTCTCATCCTGCTGGATGACGACAACGCCGGTCGGCAAATGCGTGATTCGGACCGCGCTGTCGGTGGTGTTGACCGATTGCCCACCCGGGCCGCTCGCCCGGAACACGTCGATGCGCAAATCCTTCTCGTCGACCTTGATATCGACCTCTTCGGCTTCGGGCAGCACCGCCACCGTCGCCGCAGAAGTGTGGATTCTGCCTTGCGCTTCCGTCGCCGGAACCCGCTGCACCCGATGCACGCCGGATTCAAATTTGAGCCGCGCGAACACACCCTTGCCGGTTACCGACGCGATGATTTCCTTATAGCCGCCGGTCGCCGACTCGCTCGACGAGATGATGTTGACCTTCCAGCCGTGCTGATCGGCATAGCGCTGATACATGCGGAACAGATCGCCCGCGAACAACGCCGCCTCCTCGCCCCCGGTGCCGGCGCGAACTTCAAGAATCGCGCTCTTTTCATCCGCGGAGTCCTTGGGCAGCAGCAGCACCTTCAACTGCTGCTCCAGCTCCTCAATCCTCGGATCGAGTGCCACCAACTCCTCTTTGGCCAGCGCCGCCATTTCGTCATCTGAAGCTGGATCGTCGATCAAATGCTGGAGTTCGCCACGCTCTTGCTCGGCCTTACGCAGCGCATTGATGGTGGCGACGATGGGGTCGAGTTCGGCGAATTCGCGCGACAGCCTAACGTAGGTTTCCTGATCGGTGCCTTGGGAAAGCGCGCCTTGCACCGTCTGCCAACGGGCAACGAGCTGGTTCAATCTCGTCTCGGGGATCGTCGTCATTTTCGGGCTGACTTAAGTTAGAGACCGTTGGGGCTCGGCAGCCGGTCTGCTTTATGGCTGCGCGGATCGTCTGGATCGGTGGGTTTATCCGCTTTTGCGCCCGGTTGCGACGGGTTCGAGAAGCCGATCAGACCGGGATCCGAGCGCAACGCCAAGAACCCACACACGGCCGCAATCAGAACCACAGCGGCAATGCCCCATTTGACGGCTCTACCGCGCCGGCTCTTCCTTTCCGGAGCCGGCTTCGCCTCGACCGGATTCCCGATCGGTGCGCTGGC
>DATBSU010000120.1:0-14255 GCA_036559585.1 Methyloceanibacter sp. | reverse complement strand
GCTGCAGCCAGGGTAGATCTTCTCTCTTCTTTTCCACCCTAGGCTTGGGTTTTGCGACGGGAGCAGCCGCCACCGTCGTATCGGCTTCAGCCGTGGTCTCTGGCTTTGGCTTTGGAGCGGGCTTGGTAGCAACCGGGACCGGAGCACTCGTGCCATTGGCAACAGGGGCTTGCGCCTTCGGTTTCGCTTCGGGCTTTAGCGCGGGCAAAGGCACCTGGGCAGTCTCTGCACCGTCTTCAGCGTTAGCATCGTCGGTGTCGGTGTCAGCCTTCTCCGCCGCAGAATGGGCGGTCATTGCGAACATGCTGGACGGGGTCTGACTGCTGAACAAGGGTGCAGGTTCTGGCGCCGCCGAAGTGGTGACAATGCCATAACCCTCATGCGCGTCGTGGCCTCGTGGCACTTCCGGTGTGAGAGCTTGCGGCTTCGCTTCGACGCTGGCGGCGGGAAGCGGATCGCTGATGTCCGGCGCGCCGCCCACGCTCGCCTGAATTTCATGCACAGGCTTGGCTTGAGGCTTCGGCTCAGGCGCGCTCACCGGCGTTGGCTGGGCCGCAGCGCTGGGGGCTTCCGGTGCCGGCGTCGCCTTGGCCTCGATCTGCTTTTCCTCAGGCATCGCCTCGGGCTCCGGCTTGGTATCGAGCTTCGATCGGGTCCAGGCCTTCTCGCCGCAGAGCAGCCAAGCCTTGCAGCCGCGAAGCACGATGGTCTTGCTCGAGGCGAGTGTGATCTTCACCTCGGTATAGACGTGGCCTTCCTCGGGATTATAGACGTTGCCGACCCAGACACCCGGGCCAGCCGGATTCATATTGCCGAACAGCGGCATGCCGAGGATCGGCCGGCCGCGCATCGAAGTAATTTCATTGCGCACGTCGTGCAGCGGTTTGCCTTTAGAGTCGTTCGGGTCTTTCAACCAGACGATCTTGGCGCAAATGCCCTTGCCGCATTTCGTGACTTCCATCTTGGCCGAGCCAACGTCGTTCAGCCAGATGCCGGAAGGATCGGAGGCAGCGTGAGATGGGGTGGCAGTGAACGCGAGAGCCGCAAAGCCCAGCGTCGAAAGGAACATGCGATGCTTCATGAGCACCTCCTCACTAAGTCATCCACGGCGCCCGCGACGCCGTGCGTGTTTGCCTCTCGCCCCCTGTCCCCTAATAGGCCTTTTCGGCCCTTTATAACATTCATATCATTCGGTTTGGAACGCATGGTTAAGAAGCGCCCATCCCGCTGGCTGCGGCAGCTGACGGTGCCGGTTGCGTAGCCACCCCTTCGAGAATCGCCGCAACACCCATACCGCCGGCCGTACAGACCGAAATCAAACCCCTTCCACCGCGCTTACCTTGCAAAAGCTTGGCGAGCACTGGGATAATCCGCGCGCCGGTTGCGGCAAAAGGATGACCGATGGCGATGCTGGAGCCTTTGACATTGAGCTTGGAGCGGTCAATTTCGCCCAAGGCCTTGTCCCTCCCCAGCCTCGTCCGGCAAAACTCCTCGGATTCCCACGCCTTCAAACTCGCCAGCACCTGCGCGGCGAAAGCCTCATGAATCTCATAATAATCAAAGTCCTGCAGCGCAAGACCGGACTGTTTCAGCAGTTCGTTCACAGCAAAGACCGGCGCCATCAAGAGGCCCTCACCCGCCACATAATCCACGGCCGCAGTTCGACCGAACGTTAAGTAAGCTTGCACGGGAATATGACGCTTTTCGGCCCAATCTTCCGATGCGAGCAAGACGGTCGAGGCACCGTCGGTCAGGGGCGTGGAGTTGGCGGCGGTGATGGTGCCCTTCCCCGATCGGTCGAAAACAGGCTTCAATTCAGCCATTTTTTCTAAGGAAATCTCCCCGCGGATGTTGTTGTCGCGGAACACGCCGGCACAAGGGACGACAAGGTCGTCCATGAAGCCTTCGTCATAGGCGGCAGCCGCCTTACTGTGGCTCTCATAGGCCAGCAGGTCCTGCGCCTCTCGGGTGATTCCCCATTCTTTAACCATCAGCTCGCAATGTTCGCCCATGGAGAGTCCGGTGCGAGGCTCGCCGGTATTCGGCGGAACGGGCGCGAGCTCGGCCGGCGACATTCCTTTAAATGCCGCAAGCTTGCCGCCGAAGCTCTTGGCGCGAGACATGGCGACAAGGCGTTTGGCGAAGGCACGCTGGAATACGATGGGCGCGTCGCTAGTCGTATCGGAGCCGAGCGAGATGCCGCATTCAATCTGGCCGGTGGCGATCTTGGCGCCGATTTGCAGCGCGGCTTGCAGGCTCGTGCCGCAGGCTTGCATCATGGTGATGCCGGGCGTGGTGGGTGCGAGCTCACTGCCGATGACGGCTTCGCGCGCAAGGTTCCAGTCCTTGGCATGGGTGACAACGGCGCCGCCGACCACTTCATCGATGTGAACGCCTTGCAGCGAGAAGCGATCGACGAGACCTCCGAGCGCCTGGATCAGCATGTCCAGATTAGAAAGCTCGGCGTAGGCCGTGTGCGAGCGGCAGAACGGAATCCTCGATCCACCGAGCACCGCAACACGCTTCAATTCCCGTCCCGCCATTTTGAATCTTCCTTCAGGTCACGCTGCTTGAGCCGCGCCGGAGGCGCTGGCTGCTTCACGGCGATAATGCAGCGGTCCCCCGCGGAACGGCGCGAAGCCGGTACCGAAAATGACGCCAGCATCGATATGGTCGGCATTGGCGACGATGTTGTCGGCAAGGGCGCGCTCGCATTCATCGAGCATCGGCTTGACGAGGTCACGACCAAGGGCGTCGAGTTCTGTCTGGTCGTAAGTAACTTCCTCGCGTTTCGGCTTACCCTTGTCCCAGACATAGAAGCCCTCGCCGGTCTTCTTGCCGAGTTTGCCAGCCTTGACCAGGCGCGACAGCGAATTGTCCTTGCCGGGCGCGATGCCGAGCGTCTCGCCGACATGATTGGCAATGTCGAGGCCGACCAGGTCCATCAGCTCGAGCGGGCCCATCGGCATGCCGAATTTGACCGCGGCCTGATCGATCTTGTCGCGCGCGGTGCCTTGCTCGTAGCGGCGCACGGCATCCATCATATAGGGCGCAAGCACGCGATTGACGAGGAAACCCGGGCAGCTCTTGACCACAAGCGGGAGCTTCTTGATCGCGGTAACGAAACTCGCGGCCTTCTTCACCTCGTCTTCTCTTGTCTGCTCGCCGCGGACCACTTCGACCAGGGGAAGCGCGGCCACGGGATTGAAGAAATGGATGCCGACCAGGCGCCCAGGATCGCGAAGCGATTGCGCGATGTCCTCAATCTTCAGCGAGGAGGTGTTGGTGGCGAGGACCGCGCCAGGCTTCAGCTTGGTCTCAAGATCGGCGAACAGTCTCTGCTTGATCTCGAGCTTCTCGGCGATCGCCTCGATGACGACATCGGCATGCTTGATCTCACGACCTTGCGGGTCTGCGATCAGCCGCGCGACCGCAGAGTCGATCGTCGTCTGGCCGCGGAGCTGCTTCTTGAACAGACCCTTGGCGCGAGACAGTGCCTTTTTGATCTGCGCCTCGTCGAGATCCTGCAAGCTCGCCTGCATGCCGCAAACCACGCACCAGGCGGCGATGTCGCCGCCCATGGCGCCGGCGCCGATGACGTGAACTTTGCGCGGTTTGAAGCCGTTCTTCGGCGCCTCGTCCTTCAGCATCTCGGACAGCATAAAGACGCGGCGGAGATTGCGCGCGGTGTCACCCGCCATCAGCGGCGCGAACATCTCGGTCTCGGCCTTCTTCATCCGCGCCGGATTGTCGCCATAGCGCTCGAACAGATCGATCAGCCGGAACGGCGCGGGGTAATGGTCCTCTCGAACCTTGGCGGCAGTTTTCGTGCGCATCTGCTTGGCGAGTAGGCCGCGAATGGGCTGCTTCAACATGAGCTTCTTCCACCAAGGCGCGCCTTTCGAGCGGCGCTTCTGCAAGACGGCCTTGCGCGCAGCCCAGCGAAGCTGATGGTGGGTGGGGACCAGCTGATCGACGAGGCCGATGGCGCGGGCCGCCGTCGGGCGCAGCATCTTCGCCGTCAGCATTGCGGTCATGGCATCGACGGGACCGGCGACTTCGATCGAGCGCACCGTGCCGTTCAACCCCGGGAAGATGCCGAGCTTCACCTCAGGAAAGCCGAGCCTAGTGCCCTCCTCGCGATCGGCAATGCGCCAATCGCAGGCAAGCGCCAATTCGAGACCGCCGCCGAGGCAATAGCCATGGATCGCGGCGACGACGGGGAGTTGGAGCTTGTCAATACGGTCGAGTAACTCCAACGTCTGATGAACAGCGTCCTTTACCGATGCCTCGGTCGTTGCCAAACTTTCGAACTCGCGGATATCGGCGCCGACGATGAAGCCGGAGGTTTTGCCGCTCATGATGACGAGGCCGGCAAGCTCGCCTCGACTTTGCGCCTCCTCCACCCATTTGACGATCTCGCCGAGTTCCTCGGTCGGACGGCGTCCGAGCGAATTCATGCGGTCGCCTTCGCGATCGATCAGCGCCCAGGCGATACCCTCGAAATCGACCGAGAAACGCCAGTCCTTGAGATTCGGCAATGGAGTCGTGGTCGGCATTATTCAGCGGCCATGGTTTCAGAGGAGGGAAGAGGCGAGGACTTGGTCTCGGGTTTTTGACCGCGCGCGAGCTCGGCGGCATCGAAATCGTCGACCGCGATAACGCGGGCGACAAGGTCACGGAGCTCGGCCAGCGAGCGCGCTTCCTCGGGCGTCAGGATGCCTTTCTGCTCGGCATCGGCGATCCAATCGTTGCTGTAGAAGCGCTTGACCTCGCCCTTGCGGATGGCGCGCTCAAGTTTCTTGTCGGCCTCGTCATTGGCCACGACCTCGATCAGCGTGTGCTCGAGCAGGCCGAGTCGATCGGATGGATCATTGGTAATGAAAATCTCGCGCGTGAGCCGGTCGCGGAACTCTCCCGGCTGAAGCGCTTCTCGCACGATCTCTTTTCCCGCTTTGTCGCTGGCATGATGCCGCATGATCGGAAGCGGGAAGACGAGGAAGCGCATGAGCCACGACGCCCAGACTACTGGAAAATTCTCGATGACACCGGCTAGCGCCTGATCGAAACGATAGAGGCAATTCTGCGCGCAATAATTCACGAGCTTGAGATCGGCCTTCGGCGCGCCGTCATCCTCGTAGCGCTTCAGGATCGTGGACAACAGATAGAGTTCGGCGAGCGCGTCGGCCATACGCCCGGTGATCTTCTGCTTGGTCTTCAGCGCGCCGCCGAGCAACGCCACGGTGAGATCGGCGACGAGCGCGAAGGATCGCGAAGCGCGCGCGAGCTGCCGCCACCAATAGCGCGTGGCGCCGGCATTGCCGGGAGCGGATGCAAAGGCGCCGAATGTAATGTTGTGGAACAGCGCCCCGAAGGCGTTGGAGACGGTGAACGCGATATGGCTATCGAAGGCTCGCTCGAAATTGGCGATGCCGCGATCGCTATCCTGATCCTGCAGCGCCTCGATCTCGGCGATGAGGTAAGGGTGCGAGCGGAGCGCGCCTTGCGCAAAGGTGATCAGTGTGCGCGTCAAGATATTGGCGCCTTCGACCGTGATGCCGACTGGCACCATCTGATAGGCGCCTTGCAGATAATTGGACGGGCCGTCGCAAATGCCCCTGCCGCCATGAATATCGAGCGCGTCGTTGACGCTCTGGCGCATACGATCGGTCGAAACATATTTGAGCAGCGCCGAGATCACGGCAGGCTTCTCGCCGGCTGAGACCATCGAAGCGGTGACGGCGCGCGCGGCCTCAAGCCCATAAGCATTCTCGCAGAGCCGTGCGAGCGGCTCCTCAATCCCTTCCATGAAGCCGATCGGCAGATTGAACTGCTTGCGGATGCGGGAATAGGCCGTGCTGGTGCGGAGCATCGACTTGGCGGCGGCGGCGCTGGTGGCGGGGAGCGAGATCGAGCGGCCGGCAGCGAGGCATTGCATCAACATGCGCCAGCCCTGGCCGACGCGATCTGCGCCGCCGATGATGAAATCGAGCGGGAT
Source organism: Methyloceanibacter sp. (assembly GCA_036559585.1). GTDB lineage: Bacteria > Pseudomonadota > Alphaproteobacteria > Rhizobiales > Methyloligellaceae > Methyloceanibacter. The sequence continues at coordinate 8,257 of DATBSU010000120.1, read as the reverse complement.
GAAAACGTCTTTGCCCGAGGTCGGACCATTGGGAAATGCAGCGCCAAGGGGCAAATGCCGGCGCCCAATCTCGACGCCGGGAAAATTGGTGGGAATGAGTGCGAGGGTGATGCCGAGATCTTCGCCGCGTCCCAGGAGATTGTCGGGATCGAACAGTCTGAAGGCCAACCCGAGCAGCGTTGCCTTCGGCGCCAGAGTAATATAGCGCTTGTTCCAGGTAAGCTTCAGCCCGACCGTGTCGCGTCCCTCATAGATGCCGCGAGACACAACACCGACGTCGCGCATCGCGGCAGCGTCAGACCCGGAGAACGGACCGGTGAGCGCGAAGCAGGGAATCTCCTCACCATGCGCGAGCCGAGGCAAATAGTAATCCTTCTGGGCATCGGTGCCGTATTTCTCGATCAGCTCGCCGGGGCCGAGCGAATTCGGCACCATGACGAGGATGACGCCGTCGGGGCTGCGCGAAGAAATCTTGCCGAGGATCAGCGACTGCGCTTGCGCCGAGAAGCCCAAGCCCCCATGCTTCTTGGAGATCAGCATGCCGAGAAAACCGTGGTCGCAGACGAAGCGCCAAATGTCGTCGGGAATGTCGTGCAGCTCGTGCCGGATCTTCCAGTCATTGAGCTTGCGGCAAAGCTCTTCGGTCGGGCCATCGAGGAAGGCGCGCTCTTCGGTCGAGAGCGTGATCGGCGCGACAGAGCGGAGTTTCGACCAATTGGGCGTGCCGGAGAAGAGCTCCGCATCCCAACCCACAGTGCCGGCTTCAAGCGCCTCGCGTTCGGTGTCGGAGATAGTCGGCATCGCGCCTCTCAGCGCGCGATAGGCGGGCAGCACGACATATTTCCGTTTGATCTCGGGGAAGGTGAGCGCGAACAGGCCGCCGGCGATCAGCCAGCCCAGCAACGCCCAGAGCTTGAAGGAAGGCCAATGCAACTCGCCTGCGCCAAGGCCAAGCTGCAGGCAAATGGTGAGGAGCGCGATCGCGGCCGCCCAATAGAGCAAGGGGGCCCGCCGCATAGCGAGCACGAAGATGATCGCGGCGGCAACGAACGCAAAGATGAACTCAGCCATGGCGGTCTCCCAAAAAGCCCCCGCCCCTCTGTACGCCCATCCCTAACGCAGACTTGAGTCGAACTCTTGACGCAGCAAGAGGACCCAAGGCACGGCCCACTCTATGGTCCGGCTGGGCAAGCGAAACAAGGACTTTCATGACGGTACCGCACTCGCGAATCACTTGAGCGTCATCTTGGCGGCAAGTGATTCAGAGGGGATTAACGGGCGAATAGCCACCCTGCCCCTTCCTTGTGCAGTCGGGCGGAATTGGGCTAATAGGCCCTGGACCAAGACTGGGCAATCATAAGGAATGGTCATGGCGGAGCCAGAACGGCCACAACTCAGCCCCTACCAAGTCGAGCTCGAGGCCGGCAAGCGCTATGCGTGGTGCCGGTGCGGGCGAAGCCAGAAACAGCCTTTCTGCGACGGCTCGCATACCGGCACGGGTATCGAGCCCCTGATGTTCACCGCGGAACGAACCGAGTTGGCCCTGCTTTGTGGTTGCAAGGATACCGGCGACCCGCCGTTCTGCGACGGCTCGCATATGCTCCTGTAGCGATTCAGCTCAACACCGGCCGCTAAGCCCTTGTGACGCGAGCCTCCACCGGCGTTGTGCCGGGTCTCTCCTTCTTGCTATGAAGTCAGGGCCTGACGCTGGTCTTCGCCTGCGCCGGGCTCAGCGCTGGCCCCGTCGGGGGAGAGAGGCAGGCGTCGTTCCATGGCTTACTTCACGCAGCAGCTCATCAACGGGCTCGCGCTCGGCTCGATCTACGGGCTGATCGCCATCGGCTACACCATGGTCTATGGCATCATCGGCATGATCAACTTCGCCCATGGCGACATCTTCATGGTCGGGTCGTTCATCGCGCTGATCGCGTTCCTGGCGATTTTGGGCTTCGGCATCACCTTCGTGCCCTTGGCGCTGGTGCTCGTGCTCATTCTCGCCATGCTGCTCACGGCGGTGTGGGGCTGGACCATCGAGCGCATCGCCTACCGGCCTTTGCGCGAATCCTTCCGGCTCGCGCCACTGATTACCGCGATCGGCATGTCCATCATTCTGCAGAACTTCATTCAGGTGGCGCAGGGCGCGCGCGTGAAGCCACTGCCGCCCATCGTTACCGGCGGCTATGAGCTCTTCGTGCAGAACGGCTTCGAGGTCAGCCTCTCCAATATCCAGATACTGATCATAGTGACGACCGTCGTGCTGATGGGTGTGTTCTGGCTGATCATCACCCGGACGTCGCTCGGGCGGTCGCAACGCGCCTGCGAGCAGGACCGGACCATGGCGGCGTTGTCGGGCGTCGATGTCGACAGAACGATCTCACTCACCTTCGTCATGGGCGCGGCACTCGCCGCCGTCGCCGGGCTGCTTTATTTGCTCTATTACGGGGTGATCGATTTCTATATTGGCTTCGTCGCTGGCATCAAGGCGTTCACAGCGGCGGTGCTCGGCGGCATCGGCTCGCTTCCGGGCGCCATGCTCGGCGGCATCATCATCGGGCTGATCGAGACGTTCTGGTCGGCCTATTTCAGCATTCAATATAAAGACGTCGCCGCTTTCTCGATGCTGGCGCTGGTGCTGATCTTCTTCCCGTCCGGGCTGCTCGGGCGGCCCGAGGTCGAGAAGGTTTGATCCTTGGCCAAGACGGGTAAAGCGTTTTCGACCGAGCGCTTCAAGACCGCGCTCGCCGAAGCCATCATTGCCGCCTGGATTGCCTTTGCGCTGTTCTGCCTGACGCTTGGCGTCAAAACCGTCGACACGGTGACCGGGCTCACGCTCGCACCTCGCCCCGTTCTGCTCGCGATTGTGGTCGGCATCGTATTCGTCGGGCGCTTTCTCCTTAGTCTCCTCTGGTGGGACAGAGACTGGGGGCTGCCGTCGATCCCGTGGCCGAACGCGCTGAAAGGCGACGGCGGGGTGGCGCAGCGCGCCGGCCTGATCCTCGCCATCGCCGCATTGCTCTTCCCCATCGTCGCTTACGCCCTCGACAAGAGTTTTCACCTCGGCCTACCGCTTCGCTATCTGTTCGATCTCTCCATCCTCGTATTGACCTATGTGATGCTTGGCTGGGGATTGAATATCGTTGTCGGCCTCGCTGGCCTGCTCGACCTTGGCTATGTCGCCTTCTACGCGGTCGGCGCCTATACGTTCGCGCTGCTCGGCACGACCTTCGGCTGGTCGTTCTGGGTCTGCCTGCCGCTCGCCGGTCTTCTGGCGGGGCTCTGGGGCGTGATGCTCGGCTTTCCGGTGCTTCGGCTCCGCGGCGATTATCTCGCCATCGTCACGCTCGCTTTCGGCGAGATCGTGCGCATTATTCTCATCAATTGGACTTCGTTGACCAATGGCCCGAACGGCATCAGCGATATTCCGAAGCCGACCTTCTTCGGACTTCCCTTCAAGACGGGCGAAGGCGGTTTCGCCGCGTTCTTCGGGCTGAAACACGATCACCTCTATGCGGTGATCTTTCTTTATTACGTGATCCTGCTGCTTGCGCTTCTCACGAATTTCGTGACGCTGCGGCTCCGGCGCCTCCCGATCGGCCGCGCCTGGGAAGCGATGCGCGAGGATGAGATCGCCTGCCGCTCGCTCGGCATCAACACCACGATCACCAAGCTCACCGCGTTTGCAACAGGGGCCATGTTCGGCGGCATCGCCGGATGTTTCTTCGCCACGCGGCAAGGCTTCATCAGCCCGGAATCCTTCACCTTCATCGAGTCCGCAATCATCCTTGCCATCGTCGTGCTCGGCGGCATGGGGAGCCAACTCGGCGTCGCCATCGCGGCCATCGTCATGGTCGGCGGCTTCGAAGCGCTGCGCCACACCGAGAATCTGCAGAGCATCTTCGGCGAAGGCTTCGATCCCGCGCTCTATCGCATGCTGCTGTTCGGCGTCGCCATGGTGGCGATCATGATCTGGCGACCGCGCGGGATCGTCGGCACGCGTGACCCATCGATCACGCTCGGCAAGGCGTCGTCGATCAAAGGCGATCTGGTCAAAGAGGGGCACGGATGAAGCCCTGGCAGCACGATCCCCTGCTCACGGTCGAGCATCTCACCATGCGCTTTGGCGGCCTCACCGCCGTCGACGACGTCTCCTTCGCCGTCGGGCGGAACGACATTACTGCGCTGATCGGCCCCAACGGGGCTGGGAAGACCACGGTCTTCAACTGCATCACCGGTTTCTATAAGCCGAGTGAAGGCATGCTCACCCTCACCCAGCCCGGGGCTGAGGTGCTTTATCTGGAGCGGCTCGACGACCACGATATCAATTCCGACGCACGCGTGGCGCGGACCTTCCAGAACATCCGCCTGTTCGGTGGTATGACTGTGCTGGAAAATCTGATGGTGGCGCAACACAAGGTGTTGAACCGCGCGTCAGGTCTCACCATCGGCGCCATGATCGGGCTCGGCGGCTTCCGCCGAGCCGAGCGCGATGCGGTCGACTTCGCCTGCCATTGGCTTGAGCGTGTAGGGTTGCTGGCCCGCGCGGATAGCGCCGCAGGCGCGCTCCCCTACGGCGATCAAAGGCGGCTCGAAATCGCGCGCGCGATGTGCACGCGGCCGCTGCTGCTTTGTCTCGACGAGCCGGCCGCCGGTCTCAATGCCCGCGAGACCGACGGGCTCAACGAGTTGCTGTATTCGATCCGCAAAGAAGAAGGCATCGCGCTACTCTTGATCGAGCACGACATGAGCGTGGTGATGAAGATCTCCGACCATATCGTGGTGCTCGATTACGGCAAGAAGATCGCCGACGGTTCCGTGGACGAAGTGCGCGGCGATCCGCAAGTGATCGCGGCCTATCTTGGCGTGCCCGATGTCGAAGTCTCCGAGGTCGTGCGCGAGGTCGGGCTATGACCTCACCGCTCCTCGCCATCCAGAACGTCACCGCCAGTTACGGCGTGCTGCCGATCCTGCACGGCGTCAGTCTCGATATCAATGACGGCGAGATCGTAGCCCTGATCGGCGGCAATGGCGCGGGCAAGACCACGCTGATGATGACGATCTTTGGCCGGCCCCGCGCGCGCGAGGGGCGTATTCTGTTTCAAGGGCAGGACATCACGCAGCTGCCGATGCACATGATCGCGCGGGCGCGCATCGTGCAATCGCCGGAGGGGCGGCGCATCTTCTCGCGCATGACCGTGTTCGAGAATTTGCAGATGGGCGCGATCATCGCCGATAATCCCTCAGGCTTCAACGCGGATCTGGAGCATGTCTACACACTGTTCCCGCTGTTGAAGGCGCGGGCGCAGCAACGCGGCGGCACGCTCTCCGGCGGCGAGCAGCAAATGCTCGCGATCGGACGCGCGCTGATGGGGCGGCCGAAATTGCTATTGTTGGATGAACCGTCGCTCGGGCTGGCGCCGCTGATCGTGAAGCAGATTTTCGAGGCGATCAGAAAACTGAATACCGAATTCGGCGTCTCGGTGTTCCTCGTCGAGCAAAGCGCCTACCATGCGCTGAAGCTCGCGCATCGAGGCTACGTGATGGTCAATGGCCGCATCACCATGAGCGGAACGGGGAGCGAGCTGCTGGGAAGCCCGGAAGTGCAAGCGGCGTATCTTGAGGGCGGCGCGGCAAAGGAAGGAGCGGCCCGATGAGCTTCTTCTATGACGATGGGTTTTGGGTCTTCCTCGTGCTCACCGTGATCATCGGCGGCTCCGGCGCGTTTCTCTCGGGGCGTGGGTTGGCGCGAGGCTGGAAGCCATACTGGCGCGTGTTCTTCTATATGGCGCTGCTCGCGGCTGCGGTCAGATTCTTTCACTTCGCGCTGTTCGACGGCACCCTGCTCTCGCTGCATTATTATCTCGTGACCTATGTCATTCTCGTTTGTGCCGCCCTGCTCGGCTATCGTTGGATGCGCACCACACAGATGGTGACGCAATATCGCTGGGTCTACCGGCGCACGAGCCCGGTAACCTGGGCGGCGCGTTCGTAATCTTCGCCCGCTATACGGCGATAAAAATGGGTTAGACTGTTTCACGCCGCATCGATGGAGGGATTGTAATGAGCCGCTTGTTGAGCCTTGTTGCCCTGGTGGGCGCCGCCATTCTCGCCACGGGTTGCGGAGGCGGCGAAGAGGACAAGACGATTCCCGTCGCCATCGTCGGCCCAATCACCGGGCAATATGCCTCATTCGGCGCTCAGATGAAGAGCGGCGGCGAAATGGCTGTCGCCGACATCAACGAAGCGGGCGGCGTGCTCGGCAAGAAGCTTGATCTCGCTACGGGCGACGATGCTTGCGATCCGAAGCAGGCGGTCGCCGTCGCCAACCAGATGACCGGGAACGGCGTGGCGCTGGTCACCGGCCATTATTGCTCCGGCTCCTCGATCCCGGCCTCGAAAGTTTATGCCGAGAGCGACATGATTCAGATCTCTCCGGCCTCGACCAATCCCGCCTTCACCGACGACCGCGCGGGTCCGAATATTTATCGTGTCTGCGGCCGAGACGATCAGCAAGGCGGCATCGCCGGCGCCTATCTCGCCAAGAACTTTGCCGACAAGAACATCGCCTTCGTCGACGACAAGACCGCCTACGGCAAGGGTCTGGCCGAGGAAACCAAGAAGGCGATGAACGCGGCCGGCAAAAAGGAGGCGATGTCGGAGGCTATCACGGCGGGCGAACGCGATTACTCGGCGCTCGTCTCCAAGCTGAAGCAGGCCAATATCGACATTGTGTATTTCGGCGGCTACCACACCGAGGCCGGCCTGATCATTCGCCAGATGCGCGACCAAGGCATGGACACCATCCTGATGGGAGGGGACGCGCTGATCACGCAGGAATTCTGGTCGATCACGGGCGCCGCCGGCGAAGGTACGCTGATGACCTTCTCGCCGGATCCACGCAAGAACCCGGCTGCCGCCGAAGTGGTGAAGCGCTTCAAGGATAAGGGCATCGAACCCGAGGGCTATGTGCTCTACACCTACGCGGCCTTCCAAGCCTGGAAGCAGGCGGTCGAGAAAGCCAAATCGACCGAGGCGGAAGCCGTGATCAAGGCGATGCAAGATACCGAGTTCGATACCGTGGTTGGCAAATTCAAGTTCAACGAGAAGGGCGACCCAAACCTACCGCCTTATGCCGTCTATCGCTGGTCGAAGGGCGGTTACGACCAGATCACGGAGTAAAAGACCCTAGTCCTTCGCCTCGCGCTTGGCCGCGGCAAATTCCTTCTCGAGGTCCTTTTCCATGCGGACGAGGTCGTCGGGTAAAGGCATGCCGAAAGCCCGCATCTCGTTCAGCTTCTCGCGGACCTGCAGATAGAGCTCGTGCCGGTCCTCCGGCTGGTTCTCCATCTGGTTGATCAGGAGCGCGAGCTCCGCTTTGAGATCATCGAATGCCATAGGCGTGAACTCCTTGAACCTGTGTCCTTGAGCCGGATCGGACCATAAAGGCGAGAATGCTTCAAGTTGAACCAATTGCAGCGGCGCTCATTCCCCGGCATAGTCACCCGGTTAAAACGGGGAGATCATTAGATGCCAGTGCGGGGTGAAGAACTCAATATCGATAAGGGCGTAGGCTTCATCCTTGCCATGCTCTTCGGCTTTGTCATCGGCCTTTCGCTCTGGGCAGTGCTCGCGGGCGACTACGTGCAGCCGGGCAGCGTCATGAACGAGCAGACCCACCGGACGGTGCGTATCGTCGGTTTTGCCGGAGGGCTCGCCGCCCTGATCGCCTGGTGGATGCAAGGGTTCGCGGCCAATCGGGGTTTCCTCGTCCGCATGTTGTTCGCGCTCTTTATCTTCGTCGTGGCCTTTTGCAGCCTCGGGGGCTTCTTCCGGGTCGCCTATCTGATGATTACCTATCCCAATCAGATCGACTGGTCCCCGTCCGGGCTATACTGGACCTCGCAGAGCGACCTGATCTCCTTCGTGCTGTTCCTGCTGGTGCCCCCCCGGCCAGCCTACGCGGCTTTGATCCTCGGCGCCGCGGTCTACATCGCCATCTTTGGGCCGAGGGGTCCACGGACCGTCGAGGCCTAGAGATTGCCCGAAGGTTTGAGCCCAACCCCCGGCTCTGCTAGACCAAGTCTTTCCCCGACTCAGCCGGGGATATTCAAGGTCTGGTTCGCATGATCCCCCGCTATAGCCGCAACGAAATGGCGCGCATCTGGACGCCTGAGTCCAAATTTTCGATCTGGCTCAGGATCGAGACCTATGCGGCCGAGGCCATGGCGAAGTTCGGGACCATCCCGAAGAAGGCCGCCGA
>DATBSU010000119.1:0-2437 GCA_036559585.1 Methyloceanibacter sp. | reverse complement strand
ACGGGCCCCGCGGCTGATCTCGATTGGGGGTCTGTCGGGAAGCGGCAAGTCGACCGTGGCTCGGATGCTTGCGCCAAGGATCGGATCGTTTCCGGGCGCGGTGCATATCAGGAGCGATGCCGAGCGCAAGCGCATGTTCGGCGTTCCATTCGATGCGAAACTGCCGCCGTCGGCTTACGCGCTCGAGGTTACGGACCTTGTCTATGCGGCTTGCGGGAAACGCGCGGCGCTTGCGCTCGAAGGCGGCCAGACGGCGATCATCGATGCGGTTCAAGCGAGAGAGGAGGAACGCGAAGCGCTCGCTGTCCTTGCCGCCAAGATCGGCGTTGCCTTCACCGGGATCTGGCTTGAAGTGCCGCGTATGACGTTGCGGCAGCGGGTGAGTACGCGGAAGGGCGACGTTTCCGATGCCACGCCCGAAATTGTCGACCAGCAACTCGCCTTCGATCTCGGCAGACAGAATTTTGCCGTGGTCGATGCCGGCAAGCCGCTGGAACAAGTGGTCCAGGCGTGCCTCGACAAAATCGGCGAACAGGTGCCGAGAACTTGGCAGCTCCGCCTGGCGCCCGGCGGCTAAATCCATGCGATTCACCTTTTGCTAACCGATTTACCCTGAGAGTCGTTTCTCCGAGGGCGTTGGGGCGCCTTCTCTGACCGCCTTTGTAGAGTTGGGGTCGAAGCGTGGGTGGGGTGCGTCGGTTCGAGCCCAGTCTTGCGCGTGCGGGTCGAGTTTCGCGACCGACGACCGTTCGCCTGGCGGTTTCCCTGATCCTGATCTCTGGCTTGGCCGCAGCGCTGACCGCTTGCGGCTCGGGCAATGGCGAAAAACTCGGCGAGCGCGTGGTGCCGTTCGGCCAACCGGTGCCAAAGGGCGGCGGCGTCTATCGGATCGGCTCGGCGTACCAAGTTGATGGCGTTTGGTATCAGCCGAAAGAGGATCCGGCGTACGATCGCGTCGGCACCGCGTCCTGGTATGGCGAGCTATTTCACGGACGCCGCACCGCGAACGGCGAGATCTACGACATGGATCGGCTGTCCGCCGCGCATCCGACCCTGCCGCTGCCGGTCTATGCCCGCGTCACCAACCTGCAGAACGGTCGCTCGATCATTGTTCGCATCAACGATCGCGGTCCTTATGCCAATGACCGGATCATCGACCTGTCGCGGCACTCGGCGGAGCTGCTCGGTTATCGCGACAAGGGCACGGCGCAGGTGCGCGTGCAGTTTCTCGCCCGTGCCCCGCTCAACGGCGACGACAGCTACGAGCGGCGCTATCTCGCCAATCAACGGTGGATGACTTACGCTGCGAAAGACAGGCGAGACCCAGTGTCAGTCGGGAGCCTACCCAAACCGGCTTCGCCCGTGAAAAATTCCGGCTGGAAGGCGGAGACGAAGCCGACCGAAACGGTGGCTCGACACGATCCGCCACCGGTAAAGCCTGCTGAAATTGCCGCCGCAACGGGACGGATTCTGATCCAGGCCGGTTCGTTCAAGAGCAAAGACAATGCCGACAAAGCGCGGTCTCAGCTGGCTGCAATAGCGCCGGTCGACGTGGCTCCGATCGCGGTCGGCGCCGACACCTATTTCCGCGTCCGCATCGGCCCCTTCAGCACAGACATGGATGCGCAATCGGCGCTCGCAAGGGCGAATGAGGCCGGCTATTCCGGCGCCAAGATCGTTTCAAACTAAGCGCTTCTTACTCAAGGTTGATTTTTGCCGCCGCTGGTTCGATAGTGGCGAGAGGCCGGCACTGAGGGGGCGCCGGCCGTCGATCCATTCGGTTAAGAGTCTGTCCGCCGTGTCCGCCTTGCGCCGCCAATATTCTATGAGGCTTGCGTTCGCCTGCGCCGTGCTGATCGGCGCGGTGGGGGCGGCGGCCTATTCGTTTGCGGCTCCGGCCCAGGCCCCGGGCGGCTTTGAGACCAAGGCCAAGCACGCCATTCTTATGAATGCGGACGCCAATCTCGTCCTCTTCGAAAAAGATCCCGACACGCTGATGCCGCCAGCGAGCATGAGTAAGCTGATGACGCTTGCTGTCGTGTTCCGCGAGCTGAAGGCGGGGCGGCTCAAGCTGGAAGATCAATTCAAGGTCAGCGAGCATGCCTGGCGCACCGGCGGTGCACCGTCCGGATCGTCGGCGATGTTTGCGCCGCTGAACAGCATGGTTTCCGTCTCCGACCTGATCCAGGGCATCACCGTTCAGTCGGGCAACGATTCCTGCATCATTCTGGCAGAGGGCATCGCGGGCTCCGAAGAAGCCTTCGCCAAGAAGATGAATGAGTACGCGAAGGAGATCGGTCTCACCAAGTCGCATTTCGTCAATTCGACGGGGCTTCCGGCCGAAGGCCATGTGATGACGGCGCGTGAGCTTGCCATGCTCGCGCATTATTTGATGGTGACCTACCCGGAGGACTACCACTATTTCGGCGAGAAGGAC
>DATBSU010000118.1:0-9008 GCA_036559585.1 Methyloceanibacter sp. | reverse complement strand
CTTCAGTTTCAAATATAGCGCGCGGCCGGGAACGCCGGCGGCGGAAATGACTCAGGTGCCCGAGGACGTAAAGGCCGCGCGGCTGGAACGGCTGCAAGCTACAATCGAACTTAACGCACGCTGCTTCGACGCCGGGCAGATCGGCAAGCGGCTTCCGGTGCTGTTCGAGCGGAAGGGCCGCAAATCCGGCCAGGTCGCCGGGCGCTCGCCTTATCTCCAAGCCGTGCATGCCGAAGGGCCGATGAGCCTGATCGGCCAGATCGCAGAGGTTGACATCGTGGCTTCCGGCCCGAACAGTCTTACCGGTGTCATCAAATCGGAGTTTGCATGGCGCGAGCCAAATCAGGCGGCCGGGTGAAAACCAACGCCAGTGAATCCAGACCTTCGATGGCGCGCAAGCGTGGCGCGGCCTTGAAGCGCGCCCATGACGCCGGATCGAACGGCGAGAACGCGCTTGTGGTCTATTTCGACGACACGCGGCTCGTCCGCGACCTGCTCGGCGATTACGACGCCAATCTCGCCGTACTCGAAGACCGGCTCAATATCGAGGCCGTGGTCAACGGCAATGCCGTCAGCTTGCGGGGGCCCGAGGCCGCCCGCGAGACCGCGCGCGCCGTGCTGGAACAACTTTACGCGCGATTGCGACAAGGGGAGATGATCGGCGTGGGAGAAGTCGTCGGCGCCATCCGCCATGCGCGGAACTTCGAGCCTGAGGTCAACGACGAGACCGTGAAGGCGCCGGAAGCGCAGCAGGTCCGCACGCGAAAGCGGCTGATCACGGCGCGGACGCCGGCGCAGAGCGCGTTTCTTGCCGCGATGCAGGGCAAAGATCTCGTCTTCGCCACGGGACCCGCCGGAACCGGCAAGACCTATCTCGCGGTCGCCTTTGCCGCTGCCTGCCTCGATGCCGGCGGCTGCGACCGGCTGATCCTGTCGCGTCCTGCCGTCGAGGCGGGCGAGCGGCTCGGCTTTTTGCCGGGCGATATGCGCGAGAAGGTCGATCCCTATCTCCGTCCACTTTACGACGCACTCTACGATGTGCTGGCGGCGGAGCGCGTCGAGCGCGGACTGGCCACGGGCGTGATCGAGATCGCGCCGCTCGCCTTCATGCGCGGCCGCACGCTCTCGCACGCGGTGATCATTCTCGACGAGGCGCAGAACTGCACGCCGATGCAGATGAAGATGTTTCTCACCAGGCTCGGCGAAGGCAGCAAGATGATCGTCACCGGCGATCCGACGCAGGTCGATCTGCCGCTCGGCAAAGATTCCGGACTGGTCGAAGCGGTCTCAATCTTGGAAGGCATCGAGGACATCGCCCATATCGCCTTCACGCAAAAAGACGTGGTCCGCCGCGAGCTCGTCGGCAAGATCGTCGCCGCCTACGAGGCTCAGCCTAAGCGGGATGAGCGCAATGGCTGAAGGTGGCCCTAGTCGGAGCGGCGCCAAGATCGGTGCCGCGACCCCGCATCTCGATATCGAGATCATGCGCCAGTCCGACGCCTGGGACGGCGCCAAGATCGGCGACGATCTTCTCTCGCAGGCCGCCATGGCGGCCTTCGTGGGCGCATCGCCCAGAATAGAGAGCGACCGCGAGGTTGCCATCCTGCTCACTGACGACGCCGAAATGCAGGCGCTGAATCTCAAGTGGCGCGGCAAAGATGCGCCCACCAATGTGCTATCCTTCCCAAGTGGCGAGGAACAAGGCCATCTCGGCGACGTTGTGCTCGCTTATGAGACGGTGGAGGGGGAAGCGGAGCAGCAAAACATCGCCATCGCCGACCATGCCGCGCATCTCGTGGTGCACGGCATGTTGCATCTTTTGGGCTATGACCACGAGCAGGAGGACGACGCCGTCAAAATGGAAACGCTCGAGACCGAAATCCTGGCCACGCTCGGCATCGCCGATCCTTACGGGAACGGCGATGCTGCCGGCTTGAGAAGGGTTTCGCCATGAGCAATGCGCCGCTCGACGAAGACGCGGCCCCGCCCCAGCCGGAGGACAAGGGCGATGAGGATCAGTCCTGGTTCGAAAGGCTGCTCGGCCGGCTCGGCATCGGGGAAGAACCGGATTTGCGCGAGCTGATCGAGGACGCGCTGGCGCGGGCCAAGAGCACGGGTCAATCGCTCTCGACGCAAGAGCGGACCATGCTCCGCAATATCTTGCGGTTCGGCAAGATGACGGTCGAGGACGTGATGGTGCCGCGCGCCGACATCATCGCGGTGGAGGACACCATCACCATCGATGCGCTGATGCGCGTGTTCCGCGAGGCGGAGCATTCGCGACTTCCCGTCTATCACGAAACGCTCGACGACCCGCGCGGCATGATCCACATTCGCGATCTGATGTCGTGGATCACCTCGCAAGCGGAGATCGCGGGCGCATCGGACCTCATGCTCGGCGCTGTCGACCTCAATCGCGGCGTCGGCACCATCGGCATCTCGCGCGACCTGCTTTTTGTTCCGGGCTCGATGTCGGGCCTCGATCTCCTGCTCAAGATGCAGACAACGCGGCTGCACCTCGCCCTCGTCGTCGACGAATATGGCGGCACGGACGGGCTGGTCTCGATCGAGGATCTCGTCGAGGAAGTTGTCGGCGAGATCGACGACGAGCATGACGTGGCCGAAGAACCGATGCTGATCGACGACCCGAAGAGCGGACTGATCGCCGACGCGAGGACGCCGATCGAGGAGCTGCAGACTCATCTCAACGTGACGCTGATCACGCCAGAGCAAGAAGAAGATATCGATACTCTGGGCGGCCTGGTGTTCTCACTCGCGGGCCGCATCCCCTCGCGCGGAGAGCTGGTCAAGCATCCGAGCGGCATCGAGTTCGAAGTGCTCGAAGCCGATCCGAGACGTATCACCAAGCTCCGCGTGCACAGACTGCAAACCTCGCGCGACGACGCGCCGCCGGCGAAGGCGAAAGCGGAATGAGCCCGATACCCTCGCAAGGACGCGACTAGGCCGTGCGCGCACGAAGCGCGATCGAGGCGCCCGCGAATTTCGTGGCCGGTCTTACCGGCGCGCGACGCGCGTTGACAGCAATTCTCGCCGGCGCCATCTCCGCGCTCGCCTTTGCGCCGTTCGGGCTCTGGCCGGTTCTCTTCCTCAGCTTTGCCGCCCTCGTCTGGCTGCTCGATGGCTGCTACGCCGCCAATCGGATGCGCAAAGCACGGCTCAAAGAAGCCGCGCTCATCGGCTTCTGGTTCGGCTTCGGCTATTTTTTCGTGAGCCTCTATTGGATCGCCGAAGCGTTTCTGGTCGAGCCGGAACGCCATGCCTGGCTCCTTCCGTTCGTCATGACCGCGATGCCTGGAGGCATGGCGCTGTTCTTTGCGGCTGCCACCACACTCGCCATCCTGCTGTGGCGCCCTGGGGGTGCAAGGGCGTTGGCTCTGGCAATCGCGTTCGCACTCGCGGAATATGCTCGCGGCCATGTCCTGACCGGTCTGCCGTGGAATCTACTGGGCTATGGCCTCACGGAAAACGCGGGCCTGATGCAACTTGCGTCCCTGTTCGGTGTCTATGCGCTCAGCCTGATCGCTGTGCTGATTTTCGCCAGTCCGGCCTGCATCGTGACGCAGACGGGATCGCGCCTTGCAGCACCGAAAAGCGCCGCCGCGATGGCAGTCTTCCTCCTTATCCTCTTGGCGCTCGGTTACGCCTGGGGCGAGCGGAGATTGGCAAATGCCGGCGTCGCCACCACGGACGTTCGCTTGCGCATCGTCCAGGCCGATATCGATCAGGCGAATAAATGGCGTCCCGAAAACGCGGCTCCGATCTTCAACGAATATATCGATCTGAGTAAGTCCGCCGGCGGCACACGAGGACTCCAGGGGGTTAACCTCGTGATCTGGCCGGAGACGGCAGTGCCCTTTCTGCTTGCCGATTCTCCCGATGCTCTTGCCGCGATCGGCGAGCTGTTGCCGGAAGGCGCGTCGCTTCTCGTCGGCTCGGCGAGATTGATCGAGACGAGAGACGAGTCAGGCGCGATCGACGAGCGTCGCGTCTATAACAGCCTTCTCGTCATCGACGACAAGGCGAACGTCGTCAGCGTCTACGACAAGATCCATCTTGTCCCGTTCGGCGAGTATCTCCCGTTCCAAGATTTGTTGGAGAGCCTCGGCTTCATGCAAATGACTGGCGTTCGCGGCGGGTTCAGTGCAGGCAGCGGTCCGCGAATTCTCACCGTGCCCCGCGCGCCACAGGCAAGCCCGCTGATCTGCTATGAAATAATCTTTCCTGACGCTATCATGGTGCCGGGGGAACGAACCGGATGGCTCTTGAACATTACCAACGACGCATGGTTCGGCACCAGCGCCGGTCCCTATCAACACTTCCAACAAGCGAGGATTCGGGCCGTAGAACAGGGTCTGCCGCTGGTCCGCGCCGCCAATACCGGGATCTCGGCGATCGTCGATCCTTATGGTCGCATCGTTGCGGAGCTTGGTCTCGGCGAGAGAGGCGTGGTCGATGGATTGCTGCCGCGCGCGCTTCCGCCGACCGTCTTCGTGGGACACGGGCCCAAAGTGGAACTCTCCGTGCTCGCGCTTGCGTTGCTGTCGTGGTTCGCCTATCGCGTGCAACGATTCGCCTAACGACGCGGCATTATTGCAGCGCCGACTCTCTTTGCTTGACGAGGAAACTAGGCCCTCCTATGAATTTCGAAGGGCACTCAAGTACTTCATCCGATACAATCTCCACTGGTAACAATGAATCTCACGAGCACGCGCATGGCAGGTAAGAAACCGAACCCGGTTGACACCCACGTAGGAAGTCGCGTGCGGCTACGCCGGATGCTACTCGGCATGAGTCAGGAGCGGCTCGGCGAGAGTATGGGCCTCACCTTTCAACAGGTGCAGAAATACGAGAAGGGCGTGAACCGGATCGGCGCGAGCCGGCTGTTCCAAATTTCCAAAATTCTCGATGTGCCGGTACAGTTCTTTTTCGAGGAAGCGCCGCACGCCGACGGTGCCCCGGCGAGAGGAATGGCCGAAGCCGATTCCGAGACATTCATTTTGGAATTTCTCAACAGCCGCGAAGGGCTCGAGCTCAACCGCGCCTTCGTCAAAATCGCCAACTCCAAAGTCCGCAAGAGCGTGGTCGATCTGGTGCGGGCGCTGAGCGCCAGCGAATCCTCGTCATAAAATTTGACCGCCCCTCGTGGCGGGCTTGACCGGCTCCCTAAACGTTGCAAGAAGGCTCCCTTGGCGTCCGATCGGAGGCCAGGGTCGGAGCTTTTTCGCATTCGAGAGGGCAAAGCGGTGTCTCGGCGCAACTACGTCTTTACCAGTGAATCCGTGTCGGAGGGTCATCCCGACAAAGTGTGCGACCGCATTTCGGATGCCGTGGTCGATCTTTATCTCGCGGCGGACCCGTACGCGCGCGTCGCTTGCGAGACGCTCGTCACCACCAACCGTATCGTGCTCGCGGGCGAAGTGCGCGGGCCGGAAGAGGTGAAGGACAAGATCGAGGAGGTCGCGCGCCGCGCGGTGCGCGAGATCGGCTACGAGCAGACGGGCTTCCACTGGAAGAACGCGGAGTTCCAAAACTATTTGCATGAGCAGTCCGCCGACATCGCGATGGGCGTCGACGCCAAGGAAGAAGAAGATAAGGATGAAGGCGCGGGCGACCAGGGCATCATGTTCGGCTATGCCTGCCGCGAGACCGAGCCCCTGATGCCGGCGCCGATCTATTATGCGCATCGGCTCCTGCATGAGATGGCGAAAGCGCGGCACACCGGCAGCACGCCCGAGCTCGGACCCGACGCCAAGAGTCAGGTCACTCTCGCCTATGAAGACGGCAAGCCGGTGCGTGCGGAATCCATCGTCGTCTCGACGCAGCACGGCGAGGATGTCAGCCAAGAGCGCATCAGGGACATCGTGCGCGGTTTCGTCGACGAGGTGATGCCGAAAGGCTGGATCAGCCGCGACACCAAATTCTACGTAAATCCGACCGGCCGTTTCGTCATCGGCGGACCGGACGGCGATGCCGGCCTCACGGGGCGGAAGATTATCGTCGATACGTATGGCGGTGCAGCACCTCATGGCGGCGGCGCCTTCTCCGGCAAGGACCCGACCAAGGTCGATCGCTCGGCAGCCTATGCCGCGCGTTACCTCGCCAAGAACGTGGTCGCGGCGGGACTGGCGGATCGCTGCACGCTGCAAGTCTCTTATGCCATCGGCGTCTCGCAGCCGCTCTCGCTCTATGTGGATCTGCACGGCACCGGCAAGGTGGCCGAGGACAAGCTCGAAGCGGCGCTCCGCGAGGTGATGGATCTTTCGCCCCGCGGGATCAGGACGCATCTTGGCCTCAACCGCCCGATCTATGAGCGGACGTCGTCCTACGGGCATTTCGGCCGGCAGCCGGACAATGACGGCGGGTTCTCTTGGGAAAAGCTCGACCTGATCGAGCCGATCCGGGGCGAGTTGAGCTAGAGCTTCGAAAAGCCTTTGCTTAAGGGTTGTGTCATGGCCCGGCTCGTCCCGGCTATCCACGTTAATGCAAAAAAGTCGTGGATGCCCGGCACAAGGCCGGGCATGACGTGGGGATGGAGAAGAGATCCCCTGCTGGCAGCACCGAAACTGGCGAACGGCAGCGCTTAAGATCTTATGGCCGGCGCAAGGCGCGCCCGTTGAGCGGGCGGAAGGAGCAGCTCCTCGGCGAGCTGTTGCCACGGCTTCGTCTCGATCTTGGCAAGCCGGCGCCCGCACCGCTCACGCAGCTATTCGAAGTCCCGGTGCAAGAGGTGTGGCTAGAAATCGGCTTCGGCTCCGGCGAGCATCTGCTCGCGCAAGCCGAGCATCATCCCGAGATCGGCTTCATCGGCGCCGAGCCCTTCATCAACGGCGTTGCGAGCCTGCTCGGCGCCATCGAGACGCGGAGGCTCACGACCATCCGCGTCCATGATTGCGACGTGCGCGAGGTGCTGCCCTGGTTGCCGACCAGCTCGATCGGCGCAGCCTTTATTCTGTTTCCCGATCCCTGGCCGAAGAAGCGGCAACAAAAACGCAGGCTCGTCTCACAAGAGACGATCGCCGAGCTCGCGCGCAGCTTGCGGCCGGGCGGTTTGCTTCGCTTTGCCAGCGACGATGCCGATTACGCGGGGGAAGCGCTGTTTCTCGTGTCACGCAGCGGCGCGTTCGAGTGGCAAGCCGAAACCGCCCACGACTGGCGCATCCGTGCCCCCGATTGGCCGGAGACGCGCTACGAGCGGAAGGCCTTAGCGGCAGGGCGGAAGCCTGTCTACCTCACCTTTACCAAGGTCTGATAGGACTGCGCATATGAACTCACGATCCTTACTTCTTGCGCTCGCGATCTGCCTGTCTCCGCTGTCCGCCTCGGCGGTGACGGATATCGAGGCCGCCTGCTACAAAGACTGCGAGAGCTCAACCACATCGAACCCGGACTACAAAGCCTGCGTGGCGCGGGCCGCCGACAAGGCCGATGCCACGCTGAATCAGGCTTATAAAGACATGCTTGGGGTGGTCCGGGCGGCCGGCAAGGACATGGGCCAGGCGTCGGATGCGCAATTGGGCGATCTCAAGGACGCGCAGAAGCAATGGATCGGCTATCGCGATGCCAATTGCACCTTCGAGGACAGCCTTGCCTTCGGGGGCACGGCCATTGGCGGCAATTATTCGTCCTGCCTGTGCGCGCTGAGCTATCAGCGGATTAACGATTTCGAGCGCATGAAAAAGGACGTGCTGGGGGGCCAATAAGGACGAAACCCCGCTTGAAACCTTGGAAAAAGGTCGTATATTCCGGTCGAACTCATGATTAGATTTGGTCAGGAGTGGGCCTTCGCCCGCTCCTTTTTGTTAGGCTCAATGGCTTTCGCTGTGTCGCGAAGGCCGAAGTCCAAGATATGCCTGACCTGAACGACAGCGGAGACGGCCGTTTCTTCCGCGAGACCGGGCTGGCGCGCGAGATCGCCGATCTGGCGACCCCCGTGCTCGACGAGCTTGGCTTTCGGTTGGTGCGGGTGCTGGTCTCGGGGCGCGACGGCGGCACGGTGCAGCTGATGGCGGAGCGACCCGACGGGCAGTTGACGATCGCCGATTGCGCTTCGATCAGCCGCAAGCTGTCGGTGTTGCTCGAGGCGCACGATCCGATGCCGAACAGCTATCGGCTGGAGGTGTCTTCGCCCGGTATTGACCGGCCTCTGGTACGGCCCAGCGACTTCGCGTCGTGGGCCGGTCACGTGGCGAAGATAGAGCTGAACGAGCCGGTCGATGGACGGAAACGGTTCCGCGGCGTGATCGAGGGCGTGGTGAAGAACGAAGTGCGCTTGAAGATCGATCTGCCCGGCGAGAACGAGCCGGTCACGATCGGGCTGCCGTTCTCGCTGATCGGCGAGGCGAAGTTGGTCGCGGGCAAGGAGATCGTCCGCGCCGATCTTGCGGCCAGGAAAACTGCGAATTGAAATTTGTGGGATGCGGGCAACACCCGCGCCTGAGGATTAATCGGAGGACTAGACAATGGCTCAGGCAGGCGTAAGCGCCAACAGGCTGGAGCTCCTGCAGATCGCGGACGCGGTCGCGCGCGAGAAGGCGATCGACCGCCAGGTGGTAATCAGCGCCATGGAGGATGCGATCCAGAAGGCGGCGAAATCGCGCTATGGCAGCGAGAACGAGATCCGGGCCGAGGTCGATCCGAAGACGGGAGAGATCAGGCTGGCGAGGCTGCTCGAGGTGGTCGAGGCCGTGACCATGGAAGCCACCCAGATTTCGCTCGAGGAAGCGCGGCGCCGCAATCCGGCGGCACAAGCCGGCGACTTCATCGCGGAGCCCCTGCCCCCGCTCGATTTCGGACGGGTGGCGGCGCAGAACGCCAAGCAAGTCATCGTGCAGAAAGTGCGCGAGGCTGAGCGCGAGCGCCAATATGACGAATATAAAGACCGCGTCGGCGAAATCGTGAACGGCATCGTCAAGCGCGTCGAATACGGCAATATCGTCGTCGACCTGGGCCGCGCCGAGGCCATCGTGCGGCGCGACGAAGCGCTGCCG
>DATBSU010000117.1:0-7211 GCA_036559585.1 Methyloceanibacter sp. | reverse complement strand
CCCATGGTGGCGGGCATGACCATGAAGAACACCATGATCAAGCCGTGAGCGGTGACGAAGACGTTGAACATTTCGGGGTTACCGAAAATTTGCATGCCGGGCTCCATGAGCTCCGCGCGCATGCCCATCGACAACAAGCCTCCGATAATGCCGCCGATCATCGCTAGAATGAGGTACAGCGTGCCGATGTCTTTGTGGTTCGTCGAAAACAGCCAGCGCCGCACAAAGGACGGATAATGTTCGTCGTGGTGGGCGGCTTCGACATGAGCAGCGCTTTTCGCCATAGCTGTCTTCCTTATCTTCTCATCTCTATCTGGTTTCGGTCCTACCGAGCTTTGCGATCGGGTGCGGTCTAGTTCTGTGCCGCTGCAACTTTGCCGGTAGCATCCAATGAGGCAGCGGGCGCAGCCGGCTTGGTTTTGGCCAGCCAGTCGGCAAACTCCTCGTCAGTGACAACACGAACCGCGATCGGCATGAAGGCGTGATTGCGACCGCAAAGTTCGGAGCATTGTCCGTAGAACATGCCGGTGCGCTCGGCGCGGAACCAAGTTTTCTGCAGGCGTCCCGGAACGGCATCAATCTTGACGCCGAACGAGGGCACGGCCCAATCGTGAATGACGTCGGTCGCCTTCACCTGAACGATGATGTTCTTTTTCACCGGCACGACCAAGTCGTGATCGGCGGTGAGGAGCCGCGGTTGCCCCTCTTTCAGATCGGCCTGCTGCACCATGATGGCATCGAAATGAATGCCTTGGTCTGGGTACTCATAGGTCCAATACCACTGATGTCCCGTCGCCGTGATGGTGAGGTCGGCTTTCGGAAAGTCGTATTGGGCGAAGAGCAGCCTGAAAGACGGAATCGCGATCGCCACCAGAATGAGAATCGGGATGACCGTCCAAGCGATTTCGAGCGCTGTGTTGTGCGTGGTCTTGGAAGGCTGCGGATGGCGGCGCTCGTTGAAACGCACCATCACATAAACCAGCAGGCCGAGAACAAAGAGCGTAATCAAAATAATGATGATGGTGAGGTAGTCATGGAACCTGGTGATCTGTTCCATGATCGGCGAATTGGCTTTTTGAAAAGTCATCTGCCAGGGCGAGGGCTGCCCGTCGCCGGCAAAGGCCGAGGTGCTCCAGACCAGGCTGGCCATACTTGCAAAAATCTTCAGCGTTCGATCAAAAAAAGCCATCAATCCGCTCCCACTCCATGCTTCCCGACCCCCAAAGACAGCATCCACTTGGATGCGGCATTGGGCTTGTCGTTCCCGTGCATCGAACCCAAGCCGGGTTCGCCATCGTTCCGGTCAAAGCAAAGGGGGCGCGAAAGAATGATCGCGGTCCCGGCGTCGCCCCCAGCTTTTGTTTTTTGCATTCAAACCGCGGGTAAACGAAATTTGGATGCTCTTTTCCCAGTTCAAATCATAAAGGCTTAAAGTTGGCAACAGCCATGATTTGCGGCCGCGCTGCGGCATATGCACGCTTGAGGAGCCGTAAAGCCAAGGAGTTCCAAGCATTTCGGCAACAGGTCGAACTTTAGCCCCAATGCTCGGCGATGCGGTTTTCCTAAGCGTGGATCGACACTATCAAGCGGTCTGCCCGCGGATTAGTGTGGGCGCGCGATTCGCTTGGCCTGGTGTGCGCTTGAAACCCAACCGATGATCCAACCGCAAAACACAAAGCTTCCGAACTTGCGCGCGCCGATCTCGTTCTGCGTCGGGCTGCTATTGGCGCTCGGCGGCACCGGTGCCGTCGACGCGCAAGGTGCCTCACCAGACGCCGCCGCAACGGCAGCGCCATCGGCAGCCGCAGCGGCTGTGGATACCGAGCCAGGAAGCGTGGTGCGCGCGACACATGGCGCTTGGCAGGTCAGCTGCCGCACGCCGGCGGGCGCCAAGGAAGAGAAATGCGCTCTGGTGCAGAGCGTCACCGCCGAGGACAGGCCAAATGTCGGTCTTACCGTGCTGTTCTACAAGGCCGAGAGCGAGGACAAGAAGCTGTTGCGCGTCGTCGTCCCGCTCGGCGTGCTGTTACCGACCGGCCTCGGCCTCAAGATCAACAATCAAGATGTGGGCAACGCGCCGTTTCTGAAATGCAGCCGCAAAGGCTGCATCGCCGAGGTCGTGCTGCAAGACGAGGTCATCAAGAAGATGAAAGGCGGCGGCACCGCAATGTTTATCATCTTCGACACGCCGGAGGCCGGGATCGGCATCCCGATCTCGCTGCAAGGTTTCGATCAGGCCTTGGCCGCACTCAAGTAATTCAGCGCAAAAAAAATCGGCGGCAGAAAAGGAGCATCTGCCGCCGATATATCCGTCGGGGGACGGACGAACGCCTCACCCGTGCAGGGTAGCAGGAGAGACGATCACTTAAGTCGGAGATGGTTACTGGCGTTAGGGTTTTCAAGGCAGGCTTTGGCACTTGAAAACGATCAGGTTCCTAACAGCGTCAAAACGCCCGCGCCTCGAACACTTTGTCGATATTGCCCTTCCAGTCGTTCCTATAGTCGGCGAGCAAGAGGTCGGCCGGCGAGCGGCCCTGCTCCAGGAGTTCGATCAGCGGCAAAAGGGCAACGCTTTCGTCGTTGCCGTTCTGATCGAGGCGGTTGCGGCGTTTCAGACCAGTCTCGGCGAGAAATGCGACTTGGCGCGCGATGTCGAGCACGTTCGACTTGCGGAACGGTGTCGCAAACCCAAGGCGCGGAACGGAATCGCGCAAGGCTTCGCGCTCCGGCATTGTCCAATCCTTGATCAGGGCGTAGGCCGCATCGAGCGTGTCGTTGTCGTAGAGGAGCCCGACCCAGAGGGCGGGCAGCGCCCAGAGCGCCGGCAAAGTTCCGGCATCGGCGCCGCGCATTTCCAGGAAGCGCTTCAATCTCACATCGGGGAACAGCGTGGTGAGGTGATCGCGCCAATTTTCCAGCGTCGGACGCTCGCCGGGGAGAGCCGACAATTTGCCGCCGAGAAAATCGCGGAACGAGGCTCCTGCAACATCAATGTAACGACCGTCGCGATAAACGAAATACATCGGCACATCGAGCGCGTAGTCGACATAACGCTCAAAGCCCATGCCGTTCTCAAAGGCAAAGGGGAGTGAGCCAGTGCGATGTGGATCGGTGTCGCGCCAGATCTCGGCTCGATAAGATTGAAAGCCGTTGGGCTTGCCTTCGGTGAAGGGCGAGTTGGCGAAGATCGCGGTCGCGATCGGCTGTAGCGCCAAACCGACGCGGAGCTTCTTGACCATGTCGGCTTCGCTGCCGAAGTCGAGATTGACCTGCACGGTCGCGGTGCGGAACATCATGTTCAGCCCGAGCTTGCCGACCTTCGGCATGTAGCGCGCCATGATCCGATAGCGCTCTTTGGGCATGACCGGGGTCTCTGCCAGAGTCCATTTCGGGGAGAAGCCGAGGCCCAAGAACCCGATGCCGAGTTCGCCGCCGACCTCCTTCACCTCGATGAGATGCTGGTGGGTTTCTTCGTAGGTCTGATGCAAATTCTCCAGTGGCGGACCCGACAACTCGAGTTGACCGCCTGGCTCCAGACTGATGACGCCGCCTTTCGAACAGTCCTGTCTCTGCAAAGCGATAATGTTGCCCTGCTCCAAGACCGGTTCACCGCAGCGCCGTTGCAAGCCAGTCAACAAGGCGGCGATACCGCGCTCGCCCTCGTACGGCACCGGAGAATCATCTTTCTCATAGAAGCAGAATTTTTCATGCTCGGTGCCGATCCGCCAATCGCTGTCCGGCTTCACGCCAGCTTCAAGCTCCGCGACGAGTTCGTCGCGAGAGTCTATGAACGGGGTGTCCGCGTCCCCTACCCGCGTCGACATGAGACGAACTCCGCTTTTAGAGAATGATTTGCTAAGCCAGGAGCTAAGGAACGCTTCGCCGGTCTCGCCACAATGTTACGCATGCGAAGCGCGGCCTTTATGACGCTCCCCTGGAGCGCCTGGCAAGTGCTAGCGCCAATCACCTAACACAGCATTGACGAGCGACAGAGCGGCGACTGCGGCCGTGTCCGCGCGCATGATGCGAGGGCCAAGCGAAATGGGCACAACGAAAGTCTGTTTTAGGAGAAGCGCGCGCTCGTCGGCTTCGAACCCACCCTCGGGGCCGATCAGAACAGCGAGCGGCCCGCGCCTTTGCGCCGCCAGGCCCGCGAGCGGCGAAGCGGTTGGCGCTTGCTCGTCGGCGAAGATGAGGAGGCGATCTTGGTCCCAAGTTTCGAGCAGCTTCGACAATTTTTCGGGAGCCTCGATCTCGGGAACGCGCAAAATGCCGCATTGCTCGGCAGCCTCAATGGCATTGGCGCGAAGTCGCGTTTCATTGATGCGTTCGGCCATGGTCCGGCGCGTAAGCACAGGTCTCAGCCGGCTTACG
Organism: Methyloceanibacter sp.; assembly: GCA_036559585.1. Lineage (GTDB taxonomy): Bacteria > Pseudomonadota > Alphaproteobacteria > Rhizobiales > Methyloligellaceae > Methyloceanibacter. Next base: position 2,837 of record DATBSU010000117.1, on the reverse strand, counting down.
CCGAGCTCGGTCGCCTTTTGCACCATGTAATCGAGGCGCGCCCGCTTTAGCGGCGCGAACAAATAGTGCAGATCCGGGCCTTCGGTTTGGGGCCTTTCCTGCTTGCCAATGTTGAGTTTCGCCGATTTGCGGCCACTCGCGGCAAGGTTCGCGCGCCATTCGCCGTCTATGCCGTTAAATACAAGGACTTCGTCGCCGGCCTTGCATCGCATAACGTTGATAAGGTAGTGCGCCTGTGCGGGATCGAGGGCAAGTTCTCCCCTTGAGACCAATGGCGCGGCAACGAACAGTCTGGTGAGTTTGGACGACATGGCGCAAGGCTTCGGATCGGACATTCCAACCAGCAAGGTGCAAGCAGAAGACATGTCGCGCCTCGCACCACAAGGAAAAACCATCGCGGACGCAGAACCCGAAAATGTCGCCGACCGTTTCGCCCCGTTTTCAATTCTGCCCTATGTCAGGCTTGCGCGGATCGATCGTCCGATCGGAATCTGGTTGCTGGTGCTGCCCTGCTTCTGGGCGGTGGCGCTGGCCTATCGCGGCACCGGCGCCGCCTACCCCGATCCAACCACGCTTCTCCTCTTTGCGCTTGGCGCCATCGTCATGCGTGGCGCCGGCTGCAGCTATAACGACATTATCGATCGCGAGATCGATGCCGGTGTGGCGCGGACGAGATCGCGGCCGCTGCCGAGTGGCGCCGTCACATTGCGGCAAGCGTCGATCTTCATGGGCATCCTCTCGCTGATCGGACTTGCGGTACTGCTCAGCTTCAACAGCTTCACCATCCTACTCGGGCTAGGCGTGCTTCCGATCGTCGCGCTCTATCCCTTCGTCAAGCGATACAGCTTCTGGCCGCAAGCGGTGCTGGGGCTCGCTTTCAATTGGGGCGCGCTACTTGGCTTCGCGGCGGTGCAGGGACGGCTCGGCTGGCCTGCGTTCGTCCTCTATCTCGGCGCCATCGCCTGGACCATCGGCTACGACACGATCTACGCGCATCAAGATCGCGAGGACGATGCGCTCATCGGCATGAAATCGACCGCGCTTAAATTCGGTCGCGCGACTCGCGGCTGGCTCGTGCTGTTTTACTCGGTCGCGTGGTCGGCGATTACATTTGCCGGCGTCGCGGCTGGAGCCGAGACAATGTTCTTGCTCGGCATGGTGGGAGCCGGCGCCCAGCTCGCCTGGCAGGTGGTGACGCTCAACATCGACGATGCGGAGAATTGCCTGCGGCGATTCCGTTCGAATCGCGAGTTCGGACTTATCGTATTCGCCGCGATCCTGCTCGATATGTTTCTCGCTGCGACACTGTAAGGCCAACGCAAACACCCAATTCGAGCAATCCGCCAGGCAGACTTGCGCTTGGGTTGTGGTAGTATCGCGCCACAGCAAGGCCGGGGGCAGATCGGGCCGCCCCAGCGCCATTGCGCCCATCACCAGCGAGGACATTCATCATGGCTGACGTTGCTGGCAACACGACGACCAAGGCTGTGCTTGAGACAGCTCTTTCTTCCGACCTGATTGGCACTTATTCGGGCCGCATCGAGGCGCCTGGAGATCACGATTGGATCCGCGTCAACCTCCTCCAAGGCGTCAACTACAATATATTTCTGTCGCTCCAATCCGCCGGATCACAGGAGGGGAATTCCGAGTTCGTGCTGCGCGACGCGACTGGGGCTCTGGTAAGCCCAAGCGTTGGCAATGACGATGTGGCGCCTGGCTTCCATAACTCGTTCGCCGAGTTTTCCGTGCCGTCGACCGGCACATATTACGTCGATGTCTTCTCACAGCGCGATTGCGCGGGGCGACTATAGCTTGCTCCTGACGTCGCTCGTCGCCAGCAGGCTTAACGCCTTTTTCGGCACCACCGACGACGGGATCACCGCAGGCGCTACCGAACGCGACTCTGGCGGTGCCGGAGACGACAACATCAATCTCAGCACCGCCGGGCGTGACGCACTGGGCGATCAGGGCGACGACACCCTGACCGGCAACAGTCTCTCGAACATTTTGTCAGGCGGTATCGGCAACGATAACCTGCTTGGCTTGACCGGGGGCGATCTTCTGTTTGGGGATGCCGGCGACGACGGTCTCAATGGAGGCGATAACGACGACCAACTGTTCGGCGGCAACGGTGCCGATGATCTCAGTGGTGGCACGGGTAACGACCGCCTGGCCGGAGGCGCCGACAACGATTTACTAACTGGCGGCGACGGTAGCGATCTTTTTATCTTCAAATCGGTCGCGACAGCGTCAAGGGGCTTGGGCGCGATCAAATTCTCAATTTCAATCACGGAGACGGCGACCAGATCGACGTCCAATCGATCGACGCCAACACGCACAAGGCGCATGATCAGAAGTTCCACTTCATCGGTTCGCACGGGTTCGGCCATCACGAAGGCGAACTTCCATTCAAGGGTGGTGTGCTCGCGGGCGATGTGAACGGAAACGGTAAGGCAGATTTCGAGATTCACGCCACCTTGGTCGACGTGACGCACCTCATCAAGGCCGACTTCGTCCTCTAAGCTGATGCGGCGTCTCGCCGCGCCGGACGGGTTGCTCAAAAATGCATCGGGCCCCGGAGCTTAGCCCCGAGGCCCGGTGACGCCTTGCTGTTAGCTTCCCTTTTGGCGTTGCCTTGAGGCAGCCTTTATTGAGGCCAATCTGCCAGACAAGCCTTCCAAACCGCTTAATGGACATTGTTAACAAGCGGTTTGCAGTGCACAATTGCAGCCATGGTTTAGAGATTCTTCCCGATCGATGACAGCCTTGAAACATAAAGAATCCGCGCCATCGCTGGACGCGGACTACGAGCTACTTAAGACCGCGGTAAGAGATGC
>DATBSU010000116.1:0-4994 GCA_036559585.1 Methyloceanibacter sp. | reverse complement strand
TCTTGGCCGCAGAGGGCGCGGCGCGAGCGACGCTTCGCGCATAGCTCTCCGCCGCTTCGCGAGAACTTCCGGTCACAAGCAGCGAGGCGAGGCGGCCGAAAGGCGGCATGTGCGCCGATTTGCGGGCTTCGATCTCGCGGGCAAGGAAGGTGTCGCGGTCGCCTGAAACGAGTGCCGCGATCACCGGATGCTCCGGCATGTAAGTCTGGATCAGGCCGCGCCCCTTCACGGTTTCGCGGCCGGCGCGGCCCGTGACCTGATTGAGCAGTTGGAAGGTGCGCTCGGCGGCGCGCGGGTCGGCCTGGGCGAGGCCAAGGTCGGCATCGACCACGCCGACCAAAGCCAGCCCTGGGAAATGATGGCCCTTCGCGACGAGTTGGGTGCCGATGATGACGTCGACCTCACGCGCCTCAATCTCACGCAAGGTCTCACGGAGATCGGCGATGCTCTCGACAAGGTCGCTCGAGAGCAGGGTGCGCCTCGCCTCAGGAAACAGCTCCGCAATTTCCTCGGCGATGCGCTCGACGCCGGGTCCGCATGGCACCAATGAATTCTCCGCGCCGCATTTCGGGCAGATTTCGGGAAGCGGGGTGAACTTGCCGCAATGGTGACATTCGAGCCGTTTCCGGAATCTGTGCTCGACCAGCCAGGCCGAGCAATTCGGACATTCGAATTTGAAGCCGCATTTCCGGCAGAGCGTGACCGGCGCATAGCCGCGGCGATTGAGAAACAGCAGCGCCTGCTCGCCGCGGGCCAGAGTTGCCGCCACCTCTTCGATCAATGCTGGCGAGAGAAAGCGGCCGCGCTCCGGCTGACTTTTCCGCATGTCGATCGCTTTGATGTCTGGGAGGCATGCGTTTTTGTAGCGCTCGGCAAGCCTGACGTGGCGATAGCGTCCCCACTCGACATTGACCAGGCTCTCGATTGAGGGCGTGGCAGAGCTCAGCACGACGGGAATCTGCCCGAGAGAGCCGCGCAGCACCGCCATGTCGCGCGCCTGATAAGCGACACGATCTTCTTGCTTGTAGCTCTGGTCGTGCTCTTCATCGACGACGATGAGACCGAGATTGGGGAAGGGGAGAAACAGTGACGAACGGGCGCCGACCACGAGCTTGGCTTTGTTCTCGGCGACGGCGCGCCAGACACGGCCGCGCGTCGCCGAGGTCATGCCCGAATGCCATTCGGCGGGCTTGGCACCGAAGCGTTCCTGACAGCGGGCGATGAATTGGCTGGTGAGCGCGATCTCGGGCATTAGCACCAGCGCCTGCTTGCCCTGCTTCAGGGCTTGCGCAATCGCTTCGAAATAGACTTCCGTCTTGCCGGAGCCGGTGACGCCGTCGAGCAACGTCACGGTAAAGCCGTCATTGGTGTTCTTGACCAGTCCGGTCGCGGCTTGCGCCTGCTCAGGCGTAAGCTTGGCGCGCTCCCGCGTCAGATCGAGCGGCATTGCATGCCAGTCGGGCAGAGGCTCGGTGATGAAGCTGCCGGCGTCGACGAGGCCATCGATCACGCCGGTGCTGACGCCCGCGGCTTCGGCGAGGCTCGACTTGGTCCAGATCAATCCGTTCTTCGCCTGCTCGATGACGCGAGCCCGCGCCGGCGTCATTCGCGACGGCGTGTCGCCGGCGAAGCGGACGCCATAACGCGGCGCCGGAGGATCGAAGGCCCGGCCCGCGCTCATCATCATGCGGAGCACCATCCCGGGGGGCGCGAGGGTGTATCTCGACACCCAATCGAGGAAATCGAGCGAGACAGGGGGGAGCTTCGGCACATCGTCGATCGCCTCGACGATGGCTTTCAGCTTGTCGCGCTTGATCTTCGGCGCGGGCTCGTCGGGTCCACAGCGCCAAACCACGCCGAGATATTCGACCGTGCCTAGGGGCGCCACGACGAACTGGCCAGGCTCGACCTTCATGCCCTTCGGCACGAGATAGTCGTAGGCCGCAGGCAGTGCGAGCGGCAGCAGCACGGGTACGGTTTCAGGGTCCGGTTTCAGTTTGGCCAAGGTCGCGAGGCTTCAGTTAAGGGACGAGAAGGAACTCTGCTTCCATATAGTAGCCCAGAGGCCGATGATGGGGCGTGGCCCGAATCGGGGACATTTGAGCGTGGCAGAGAAGGCCGAAGCGCCGCAAGTGATGGGCTCGCCCTATGTGGGCGAGGCGGTCCAGGCGTGGCTCGACTATCTTTCGACCGAGCGGCAACTCTCGGCAAATACCTCCGAAGCCTATGCACGCGACATCTCCCAATTCCTCGCTTTCCTTGCCGCTCATTTCAATCGCCTGCCGGATATGACGCAGCTGCTTGGGCTTAGTGCGCGGGACGTGCGCGGGTTCCTCGCGGCGCGCAGAAACGACGAGGTCGGCAGCCGGAGTCTGGCGCGCGCGTTGTCGGCGCTCCGTATGTTCTACAAATTCCTCGAACGGCGCGGCTACGGCAAGAATGACGCGATCCGCGGCGTCTCGCTGCCCAAACTGCCGCATTCGGTGCCGAAGCCGCTGACGGCGCTGAAAGCCACCGCGCTGGTCGAGAGTCCGGACATTGCGTCGTCCGAAGACGCCGAACCCTGGATCGCGGCGCGCGACATAGCGGTGCTATCGCTACTTTACGGCTCGGGCCTGCGTATCTCCGAGGCGCTGTCGCTGCAACGCAAGGACGCGCCGCTGAAGGGCCGCGACATGCTGCGGGTGAAGGGCAAAGGCAACAAGACCCGAGTGGTGCCGGTGCTGCCCTTCGCGCGGGAGGCGGTCGCGGAGTATCTCAAACTCTGTCCGATCGAGCTCGGCTCCGACGATCCGCTGTTCGTCGGGGTGCGCGGCAAGCAGCTCAGCCCCCGCATCATCCAGCTTCTGATCGCGAGGTCGCGTGCAGCGCTTGGCCTGCCTGAGACGGCAACGCCGCATGCGCTCCGTCACTCCTTCGCCACGCATCTCCTCGGCGCGGGCGCGGATTTGCGCTCGATCCAGGAGCTGCTCGGGCACGCGAGCCTCTCCACAACGCAGGTCTACACCGAAGTCGATCGCGCGCACTTGCTCAAGACCTACGCCAAGGCGCATCCGCGGGCGTGACCGGCGCGCGCTCCCGAAACGCTCTAGACGAGAACGAGATCGCCGTTGACCAGGTGGTTGACGCCCGCAAGCGTCACCTGAAAGTCTTGTGCGTCGAGCTTGCGCGGTTTCGCAAACTGGAGGTCGATGATCTTACGGTGCACAAATTGCGCGTCATCGAGGAGACCGCGGAGGACGCTAAAGACTGGCTCGACAGTTGAGTCGAACTCAATCTTCGCGGATAATTCTGCGATTCCGTGCCGGGCCGTTGTCGTGCCGGAAATAGCCGAACAGCGTTCGCGGCGGCCCGGTTTCCTTCACGACATCCGACATGCCGAGTCCGGGTTCGCCAAGCTGGGGATTGCCCGGCATGGCGATGACTTGGGAACCTTCGTTCATCAGCTGGGCGTTGGCCGGGATCGTGCCGAGGACGAGCGCGGCGAGGGCGCCGATCACCAACCCATAGGAAATGCGCGTCATTGCAAACTCCTGTCCATGTGGAAAACCTCGGAAGCGATGCTTCGGTTCCAGTCCTGGCGGCGTATAGACCGATCTCGTGGTCCGGCACGTCTACCCTCCCATGGGTTACGGGGCGCTAAAGTGATTCAATCAAGTTTGACAGAGAGGGATAAGAGAGATGTGGCTTAAGGCTTTACGCTTCGTCGCGGTGATGCTCGCCGCGCTCACCCTGGCGATGGGCATATGCCATCTGATGCAGCTGCCGTCGCGAATGACTTGGGACCAATATCTCTGGGTCGGCTCGACGGTGCAGGGCGGGCTCTATCATTTGTTCGGCTCGATCGGCGCGATCATCGGCCTCGTCGCCATCATTGTGTTGTTTCTCCTCGCCTATATCGTGCGTGAGCATGGGCGGCCGGGATTCAATTTCGCGCTCGCGGCTGCAATTCTTTATGCGTCTGCCTTCGCTTTGTGGTGGGTGTTGGTCTACCCGGCGAATGTTGAGTTGGCGACATGGGTGAACGGCCCGGTGCCGGCGGATTGGACGCAAGTCCGCTCGCGTTGGGAGTGGGGGCACGCCATCATTTCACTGGTGGAGTTCGCCGGCTTCGCCGCATTGGTGTGGTCGCTGCTTGAAGATACCGATCCTCAATCTCGGGCGGCGCCGGCGAAGGCTGCGTCTCGGAGCAAGCGTCGTCGCTCTTCGCGCTGAATGACAGCCGAAGCGATCAGAGGTGGATAGGGCGGCCATCTACAGCGAGGGCCGCTTCTTTCACCGCCTCGTTGAGGGTCGGGTGGGCATGGCAGATGCGCGCTAGATCCTCGGCCGAGCCGCCAAATTCCATCAAAACCACGGCCTCCGCGATCATGGTGCCGGCGTCGGCGCCGAGAATATGCACGCCGAGCACGCGATCGCTCGCGGCGTCGGCCAGAATCTTGACGAAGCCTTCGGTGGTGCGGTTCGCCTTGGCGCGGCCATTGGCGGTGAACGGGAACTTGCCGATCTTGTAGGCGATCCCGGCCTCTTTCAGCTCTTCCTCGGTCTTGCCGACAGAGGCCACTTCCGGCGCGGTGTAGACCACGGAGGGAATGGCCCCATAATTTACGTGACCGGCCTGGCCGGCGAGGATCTCAGCCACGGCCACGCCTTCCTCTTCTGCCTTGTGCGCGAGCATCGGCCCGTCGATAACATCGCCGATGGCGTAGATGCGGGGTACGTTGGTGGCGAAATGCGGGTCGACGACGATTCGCTTGCGATTGTCGAGCTTGACCCCGAGCTCGCCGAGGCCGAGACCTTCGGTGTTCGGAATGCGCCCGACAGCGACGAGAACCACATCGAAGCTCGCGGTGTCGGAGGCGCCGCCGCCGGCAGGCTCGAGCGTCACCTTGATGTCCGCGCCCGAGGCGTCGACGCTTGTCACCTTGGTGCCGAGCTTGAACACGATGCCTTGCTTGGTCAGGATGCGCTGAAATTGCTTCGCCACCTCGCCG
>DATBSU010000115.1:0-15847 GCA_036559585.1 Methyloceanibacter sp. | reverse complement strand
ACGCTTCGCCGCCTCGGGCGTTGCCGACCACATGCAGAAGGACGTGCTGCGCGGCATGCAGGAAGCCAAGAAGATGCTGCGCGAGCTGTGGGGCACCAAGAACGTCTATACCTATGGCGTCGCCGGCACCGGCTTCGACGGCCTGGATTGCGTGCTGTCGCTGATCCTGCCCGGCGACAAGGTGGTGTGCTTCCCGAACGGCACCTTCTCCGGCATCGACACCCTCACCATCCGCATGAAGGCCTCGACCGCGGAAGAACTCGCCGCCGACAGCCTCAACCCGAAGCCGAAAAGCGTGACCGTGATCGACACCCCGCACGGGCAATCCGTTACCGCCGAGACCATCGACAAGGCGCTCGCCGAGCATAAGCCGATGTGGGCGTTCATGGCGCATTGGGAAACGGGCTCGGGCCGCATCAACGACCTCAAAGGCTTCTCCGATGCTTGCCTGAAACATGGCGTCATGGGCATTTGCGATGCCGTGTCGTCGCTCGGCGTTGCGGATTTCAACATCGACGACTATCCGGGCGTGGTGGCCTGGGCGTCGTGTCCGCAGAAGGGTGTGTTGAGCCTACCGCTCACCTATGCGCCGGTCAGCTTCACCGACAAGGCGATCGAGATACTGAAGAAGCGCGGCTGCCGCACCTATGTGCATCACCCGATCCTCGACGCGCGGCATTGGGGCATCATCGACGGCAAGGACAGTGAGACGCCCGGCTATCACCAGACCCATTCCTGCTACGCGGTCGCCGCGTTCCACGAGGCGCTTCGCATCATTCTCGGTTACGGCCGCCGCCGCAAGGCGAGCGACTACGCCTATCACGAGAAGGCGCTCCGCGCCGCCGTCGAGGCCATGGGCTGCGACGTCACCTCCAACATGACCAGCCTCATCGTGCTCAACCTGCCCGGCAAGCTGAAGGGCAAGGAGAAGGAGCTGGTGCAAGGCGCCCGCGCGCAAGGCTTCGGCATCTGGCCGACGCTGTCGGAGCCGGTGCAAGTCCGCATCGGCATTCTGAACCAGCTTTCGCCGGCGCAGATCAGCGAGATCACGAGCCGCTTCGCCGACGCCATGCTCGGCATGGGGGCGGAGTTCGACAAGGCCAAGGTGATGAACGCGCTGAAGTCGTATTACGCCAAGGCGGCTTAGTTCCGCCTCACGTAATTCATTGAAGAAATGCAAAAGGCCTGGCAATTTGCCGGGCCTTTTTGACTCCGATTGAAGGGGCTTCACGGGGCGTGCGAGGACCGATTCAAGCGCGGATTGCCGCAATAACATTAGCCGCCACGCATCTTTCCCCCGTGCTAGACTCAGGGCAAGATAGACATCAGGAGATGACCAGATGAGTTCTGAGAAGAGAACGCCTTATCCTGTGCGGAAGCCCGGCAAGCGGGTGTTGATCGGCGAGACGCGGGAAGCAGAGGCCGCCCGGTTGGCAGCAGAGATCGCCGCCCATCCGGTGACCAAGTGCCAGCCCGGCGAGCGGACCCCGTCTTCGTCGCGGCCGGGTTGGAACAGCAAGCCGATCATCTCGCAGAAGGATTTGCGGGAGGCCGAGGGCATCGCCAAGAAGATGATGCGCAAATCCTGATTGGCCGTGGCGCCTCGCGTTTGCGTGTGGCTAATCTCCCCTAATTAGAGCGAGGGAGCACGCCATGAGACTCATCATCCTGATTGCGGTGACAACCATCTTGCTGCTGGAGTTGAGCGACGCGCTCCCCAAGTCGAGCGTCGGCGGCCCGATGGCCATGATGATGATCGTCTTTCTCGCCGTGCTGGCCCTCGGGCTCTACGAAGCTTGGTCGCAAAAGCGCGGCGTGCTGGGCTGGCTCGTGAGCATCGTTGCCTCGGTCATCGGCGGGTTCTTCGGAGTTGCGGTGGCCAGCGCGATCCTCGAAATATTGCTGTCATACCTTAGTCTGGGCGTCCCCCTCGCAGAGTCGCAGCACCCGCTGCGCTATATCGCGTCCGGCGGCATGATGCTGTTGGCGCTGCTGGGATCGTGGATCGCGTTACAGATCGTGAACCGGTCGCGATGATGCGGCTGGTTCCAAAACTTATCCCCGCGCTCAAAACCTCCATTATCATTCGCGTCACCTCATCCGACTGAAGGGCGCATTCATGAGGCGTTCGTGAAAGCGGGATGAGGCGCGGCGCCCGCGGGCCTGGTCACGCAGATCAGGCACTCGGGCGGCGCCCGGGCTCCGCCTGGGTCGCGGTGAGGAAAGAGTGTGTGTCGATCGATCAGGCTTGCTCAGGTCCCAGCGCATTTTTATTCGCGCTATCGCTCCGCTACTTGAGCGCGCTCGATGCCGGCGCGGATCAGGTCGATGGCCTCGTGCGGCTCGGCCCAGCGCAGCAGCTTCACCCATTTGCCCTGTTCGAGATCCTTGTAATGCTGGAAGAAATGCCCGATCTGCTCGAGCAGGATCTCCGGCAAATCGCGATAGGAGCCGACCTTCTTGTAGAATGGATGCAGTTTGTCGATGGGGACGGCGATGATCTTCTCGTCGACTCCGTGCTCATCCTCCATCAAGAGCGCGCCGATGGGCCGGGCGCGGATAACGGCGCCGGGCGCAACCGGCGTCGGCGCGATCACCATGCAGTCGATCGGATCGCCATCCTCGGAAAGCGTGTGCGGAATGAAGCCGTAATTGGCGGGATAGAACATCGCCGTGTGCAGGAAGCGATCGACGAACATGGCGCCGGATGCCTTGTCCATTTCGTATTTCACTGGAACGCCGCCTTGCGGAATCTCGATGATGACATTGACTTCGTGCGGAGGATTTTCGCCGACCTTGATGTGAGAGAGATCCATGTGCCGTCCTTTGCGCCGCGCGGCACTCTAGCAAATAACGCCGTGTCGTGTCTGGGAATGACGCAGTTCGCCTCAGGCGACTCTCGGCAGCGGGTCCTTGCCGCCGGCAAGCGCGTAGGCGCGCGCCGTCACCTCGTTCAGGCCGCGCTCCACCGCGAGCCTCACCTTCTCCAATTCGATCGAGCCTGCGTGCCGCGGCACGCGGATCGGATCGCCGACCACGATGGCGAGCTTGGAGAACGGCAGATTGAAGGTGAAGGCGCTCCAGGTCCTGATCGAGAAGGCGCGGCTGGTGGCCATGGCGCAAGGCACGATCGGGCAGTCGGACAGCTTAGCCAGCAGCGCGATGCCCGGGCCCGCCTGTCGCGCCGGACCAGGCGGAACGTCAGCCGTCATGGCGAAGGTGGCGCCACCCTTCAGCGCGCGGAGCGCGCCGCGGAGTGCTGCAGGGCCCCCGCGGTTCTTCTGCGTCCGTCCCGCATCGCCCGCGCCCCGCACCACGCTCATGCCGAAGCGCCCAAGGATGCTCGCGAGCATCTCCGCATCTCTGTGGCGGGAGACGATGATGGCGATGTCGGCTTCCGTCTCCGGCTTGATCATCGGCACCATCAAGAACTGCCCATGCCACATGGCGAAGATCTGCGGGTGCTCGGAGAACAATTTGGCGTCGATGTCGGGGGGATCGCGCACCACTTTGCTGGTGCGGAACACGAGGCGGATATAGGCCTCGGCAAAAGCGCTGCCCAAGCGCGTTATCAATTTGGAATGATGCAGCGACGTCAGGAAACGCATGACACCTCGTGGGCGGATTTATACACGAGATCAAGGCTTATTGGCAGCTCATTGGCGAGCGTCACAACCGGGGCAAAGCTCGGTAAGCCCGGTTCATGTCATGGCGATGAATTTTTATGCTCTACCGCTACTTGAGCGCGTTTTTATCCGCGCTACCGCTCCGCTATTTGAGCGCGCCTTTATTCGCGTTACCGCTTCGCTGCTTGAACGCGAGAGGCATTTTTTATGCGCTACCTTTTCGCTGCTTGAGCGGAAAAAAGGCCCGGCGTCCAGGGCCGGGCCTTTTCACGCGCGGCCGGGCTCAAACTCCACCGTCCGCGCGACACATGCCGGGATGCTTAGCGGTGTCCGCCCTGTCCCGGTTTGTCCTGTCCGGGCCGCTGCCCGCCCTGGCCGGGATTCTGGCCGGGGTTACCCTGGCCTGGATTGCCCTGGCCCGGTCGCTGGCCGCCTTTGTCAGGCTGCTCACGGCCGCCACCGGCGCTGATCGGCGAGGTGGGGTCCTTGGGTTTTTCGTTCTTGGCCATTGTTATTCTCCTTTCGGGGTCTCTTCGAACCGGGATAACTGGCAGGCCCCAGGGGTGGTTCCGGCAAAAAACGGGTGATTCCGGCAAAAAAATCAATGAAATCAAGAAAAAACGGGGAACTTTCTTTGTGGCAACCGCGACCGAAGCCGTGCTTGGCGGGCAGGCCGCAGACTTTGCGGGGGGCAGTTTAACCGCACGCATCGACCCGAAGCAGCGAATCAGGTAGAAGAACAGAATAGGAACTGTGTTGAGGTCGGAGTCATGCCAGCTACATCCGCTATGCGTGTCAGCGTCGATCTGGTCGAGGTGAGGGCGAGGCCATTACGGGCTCCCCGTCCGCGGGTGCTGTTCTGCGCCTGCGATGGTGCTGCCCGGGTCTATATCGATGCTTCGAGCGAGGACGATGCGCGGGATCTCTGCGAGGATCTCGGCTTCGAGTTCATCGGCCTTTGCGAGGATTGAGCTTCACGACCTTCGCCCCCGTCGGCTTGTCCTTGTCCGACAGACTTTCCTCCAGCGCCGCTTTGAAGCCGACAGGCTGGTGGTGCTTCTTCAGCAAATCCTTGAAGGCCTCGTCGGCAAGATCCTGAAAGCTCACGCGTTGCTGTTGCGCGACCGCTTCGAGCGCAGCAAAAATCTCGTCGTCGAATTGCACCCGCTTGCCCTTCATCCGTCACTCCTTCAGCGGTTTTGGGTCTCGCCTTGTCAGCCGCAACAGGAAGCGGAGCGCGAGCCAGAGAAACAGCACGACCAGCAGCAGTGCTACGAACGGTGCTGCCAGGGCGAGCAGCGACACGATCAGCGAGGAGCCGAGCTCGGTTGTGGCGATGACGGGATTGCCGATGCCGCCGGTCATCACCGTGGACTTGGCGCGGAGCAGGGCGGTCGTGCTCTGCATCAATCCGGCGATGCCGCCGCCGGCGATGATTGCGGTTGCCCATTTCACCATTGGCGGGAGATCGGTGATGACCGCAGCCGAAATCACCGTGCCGGCGACAAGGGCTGCAGGCGTGGCCAGCGTGTCGAGCAGATTGTCGACACCGGGAATGTAGTAGCCCAAAATTTCTGCAGTCGCGGCGACGCCAAGCACGATCAGCGCGGACGGCGTGCCGAGCCAAGCAAAACCTTCCGCGAGCGGCAAATGTCCGGTATTCGCCGCGATGCTGGTCACCAACATGGGCAGGAAAATGCGAAAGCCCGTTGCCGCGGCAAGTCCGATGCCAAGCGCGACGGAAAGCGCGAGATCCAAATTGAATACGGAATCCATTTTATTCTCTTTCGCTACAGGCGCGGATGGGCCTGGCGCCAATCGGAGGGCCGCTCGAACGTGCCGCGCCAGATGCCGCGCTTGGCGGTTTTGGCCTGTTCCTCGTCGGCCTGATAGGGATTGCCGGTCTCACCACCGAGATCGATAGCATACCCTTGGGAGACCAATGCCTGGCCGAGATCGGGCACGCCTTGTGCGCTGCACATGGCGACGACGCGGCCGTAGCGATCCTTGCTCCGCTCTTGGCATTGCACATTGCCGCCTTTGATCAGCGTTGTGAGTCGTGCCTTCGCTGCGCGGCCGCACGCCCAGGATTTGCCGTTCGACTCTTTACAGGTCTGATGCAATTCCGGCGTGTCGATGCCGAACAGGCGGTACTCGCTGCCATCGCCCACGCGGAGCGTGTCCCCATCGATCGACACAATCTTGGCGTCCGGGCCGAATTGCTCGGGCTTGATGCTGCAATAGCGCTCGATGAGCAGGGCCAGGATCAAGAGGATTACCAATGCCGCGAACTTGCCGAGCATTTGCGCGAGCGCGCGGGATGACTGGGCTTCGGTGAGGGGTTTTTGGTCCTTTGCAGCGGTCACACTAAGCAGCTAGCGCAGAATCGCTCCAACCGCCAAGAATTTATAGACGGGAACCAATTTGGCCGAGTCGGCGTTGGGACGGGAAACGCGGAGGTGCCGACCATGAACAGCCAACAGACAGAAATCAGTTGCGCGGTTGCCACAGCAAGCGGCTTTGCCATGCCTTACAAATCGAGCGGCGATGACAAAGGTTATATGGAGAAGCATCCGGAGATGGAACTTGTTCGGACGTCGCTCTTGTCCAAGCTAATGTCTTTCGCGTCGAGCGGCACGCGCCGGGACATGACGCGGTAACTACTTGCCGTCGATTTGTCGACCGACGATGGCGATGGTTTGTTGATAGACCTGCGCGGCGTTCCAGCCTTCGATTGCGGCGAAGTTAGGCTCTCCGGGTTGATAGCCGGCGCCGCGAACCCAGCCATGACCTTTAAGGAAGTTCGCGGTGGAGGCGAGCGCGTCGGCCTTGACGTTGAGATTCACCGCGCCGTTGCCGTCGCCATCGACGCCGTAAAGCAGAATGTTCTTCGGCAGGAACTGCGTCTGGCCGACTTCGCCATGCATGGCGCCCTTGGTGCCCGAGCTCATCACGCCGTGATCGACGAGGGTGAGCGCGGCAAGAAGCTGGTCGGTGAAAAATTCCGGTCGGCGGCAATCGTAAGCGAGGGTGGCGACGGCGGAGACGGTCGGCTGGTTGCCCATGAATTTGCCGAACGCCGTCTCCATGCCCCAGATGGTGATTAGCGGCCCAGCCGGTACGCCGTATTTCTTCTCGAGAGCGTTGAACAGGGCCGCATTAGCGCCTTTCATCTTCCGTCCTTGGGCGGCGATGGCGGAGGCGCCGCGCTTGGCCATGAATTGATCGAGCGAGAGCTTGAACGAATGTTGCCCGCGGTCGGCTCTGATCGTGCCGGTCGAATAGGTGGTGCTCATGAGAGCGGCGATGGCTTGGGCGCCGGCGCCTTTGGCTTGAGCCTCCTGGGCGAAGGCCTGCTTCCAATTCTCGAAGCCCGCGCTGTTGCTGCCGCATTTGGCGGCGTGCGCCTGGCTACAAATGAACATCAACAGAGCGGCAATGGACGCAGCCCCGGCAATCCGCCACCCCGTCATGCGGCAACTCCCACGCTTTTTCACGCCGTTCGGGCCGATCCCTCGCGTCGGCAGGCAGCCTATAGCGGGCCTTCTTGACTTGGCAATGATTGTCGTGCCGCAGCCAGAAGCGGGTTTTATGGATTGATGCGGCTGATCTTCGAGCCTTCGAGCGTCAAGTTATACATCAGCCCCTTGGGATCGAGCACGAAGCCGATCACCGGATTACTGATGTTGTTGCTGTCGATCGAGCCGCCAGCACCGACCGTGATGATTGCCACCGATCCGTCGACGCCGACCTTCCAGCCGGCTGTGTGGTCAAAGCTCCGGAGAGATTCCGGCGTCATGAACATGATGATAACGGACCGCTCTTGCACGCCAAGCTGGAAGCCGAACGAGGCCGATACAATGTTGTAGTAGTCGGCAGGTTGGCCATGGATGATCATGACGCCCTCGCCATATTCCCCGCCAAGACCGAACCCCGCCTTCACAATGCTGGGAAACACCAGAACCCCGGCGGCCTTATTGGCGAGCTCTTTGGCGCCACCGATTTGACCGACAAAGCTGTGAAGTGCGTTGTTGGCGTCGGCGTTGATTTGGGCGGCCGTAGCCTCGGCGCGCTGTAGGCTCGCAACGAGGAATGCGGTCGCAATTAGCACGGCAAGGAAGAATGCGCGGCTGGTCCTGATCATGGTGGTTCCCTCGATTCGAAATCCTGAGCCCAACATGCGTCGCAATTCGGGCAATTTTGGATCGGCACGCCGCTATTCCTGGGAAAGGGTCACTCGGGCGGCTTCGAGCTCGGCCTTGGCCTTGTCGTCGAGTGTTGGATATTCCGGATCGATCGCCTCGATGCGCTCGACGATCGCGGCGGCAACCACCAGCCGGGTGAACCATTTATTGTTGGCGGGAACCACGTGCCAGGGCGCCTCGTCGGTGGCTGTGCCGACGATCATCTCGTCATAGGCTGAGGTCAACTGGTCCCAGAGTCTGCGTTCCTCGACATCGCCCGGATTGAACTTCCATTGCTTGTCGGGGTCGTCGAGGCGCGCAAGCAGCCGCTTCTTTTGTTCTTTCTTCGAGATGTTGAGGAAGAATTTGATGGGGACGGTTCCGTTCCGCAGCAAATGCCGTTCGAAGGCGTTGATGTCTTCGTAGCGCTCGTTCCAGATATTCTTGGTGACGAGTTGCGGCGGCAAGTTTTGTTTGTCGAGTAACTCCTTGTGCACGCGCACCACCAGCACCTCCTCGTAATAGGAGCGGTTGAAGATGCCGATATGGCCGCGGCGGGGAAGGGCGATTGTGGAGCGCCAAAGGAAATCGTGGTCGAGCTCGATCTGGCTCGGTACCTTGAAGGAATGCACCTCGCAGCCTTGCGGGTTGACGCCGGACATCACGTGCTTGATGACGCCGTCTTTGCCTGCTGTGTCCAGACCTTGCACGATGATGAGGATTGACCAGCGATGCTCGGCGTAGAGCTTCTCCTGCAATTTAGCGAGGCGCTTAACACCCGAAGCGAGCAGTTCCTTGGCCTCCGCCTTCTCGATGTCCAGACCGCACGTGTCCTTGGGGTCGCAATCGGCGAGCGCGAACTTCTTGCCCTTGTGGACGCGAAAGCATTTGGTGATTTCTGTCGGCAGCATGGTTGGGGAAACTACGCGATTGAACAAAGCTTGGCGACTGGTGATCTCGGTAGGTGTGGAAACTGGCTCACGGAGTGCATAGGGGCTGCGCCAGGCAACGAACAATGGAGCAGAAGATGCGGTTCAAACCAAGCGACAACACCAGGTGGCGCTGGCGAATGGGGTTCGGATTGGCGGTTGTGGCCGCTATGGGCATGGCCGGCGCGGCCCGGGCCGACGATTTGGACTGCGTCAGCACCACGTTCAATCTTTTGTCGCCGAACGACAAAGTCTGCATCAGCGATTTCGACGACCCGAAAGTGCCGGGCGTCACCTGTTATATCTCGCAAGCACGGAAGGGCGGATGGGGACAGCCGCTCGGTCTCAATGAGGATCCGTCGAACTTTTCGGTATCCTGCCGGCAGATGGGCCCGATCAGCGTCGATCTCTCCAAACTGCCCGAGCGCGAGGAGGCGTTCAGCGAGAAGACCAGCATCTTCTTCAAGGCGACTCGTATCTACCGGATGCCCGACCTCAAGCGCAACACGCTGATCTATCTTGCGGTGAGTTCGAAATTGATTGACGGGTCGCCCGCAAACGCGATTAGCGTAGTGCCGATCATGAAATGGCCGGCAAACGAATAGCTGAGCGCTACTCCGCAGCCTTCTGCAACGACTCCATTTTGGCGAGATAGCGCTCCGCGTCGAGGGCGGCCATGCAGCCCAGCCCTGCGGCGGTGACGGCCTGGCGATAAATCTCGTCGGCCACGTCGCCCGCGGCGAACACACCGGGTACGTTGGTCAGCGTTGAACCGGGAGCGGTGAGGATATAGCCGGAGGGTTTCAACTCGAGCTGACCTTTGAACAGCTCGGTCTGCGGCGTGTGACCGATGGCGACGAAGATGCCGTCGATCGCCATGGTGGTAATGGCGCCAGTCTCGGTGTTCTTCAGTTTGGCGCCGGTGACCCCGAGCGGATTTTCGTTGCCGAGCACCTCGTCGAGCGCAGTGTTCCACAGCACCGAAATATTCGGATTGCTGAACAGGCGCTCCTGCAAAATTTTCTCGGCACGCAGCGCATCGCGGCGATGCACCAGGGTGACATGGGTGGCGATGTTGGCGAGATAAAGCGCTTCCTCGACCGCAGTATTGCCACCGCCGATCACGATCACGTTCTTGGCGCGGTAGAAAAAGCCGTCGCAAGTGGCACAGGCCGAGACGCCATAGCCTTTGAAGCGATGTTCGGAGGCGAGGCCGAGCCAGCGGGCCTGGGCGCCGGTCGCGATGATGAGTGCATCGGCGGTATATTCCGTGCCGCTGTCGCCCTTGAGACGGAAGGGGCGACGCTTCAGGTCAACGTGATCGATATGATCGGAGACGAGCTCGGTGCCGACATGGGCGGCCTGCTCGCGCATCTGCTCCATCAGCCAAGGGCCCTGAATGGTCTCGGCAAAACCGGGATAGTTTTCCACATCCGTGGTGGTGGTCATCTGGCCACCGGCATGGATGCCCTCGATCAGCAGCGGCTTCAGCATGGCCCGGGCGGCATAGATTCCGGCGGTATAGCCGGCAGGGCCGGAACCGACAATGATCAGTTTGGAATGGCGCGTTGTCATGGCTTTAGCCTTGGGTGGGGTCAACAGGTAAGCGTTCGACGCCCTTTCCGCAACCCACCCTAATTCAACCCAAGGGCCCGGCGGATGGCGCTTGCCACCACTTCCGTGTCGTTGATGGGCGGGTAGGTCCAGAATTCGAGTTTGCCCTCGAAGGGCCGGGTGGCGCCCCGCTCGTGCATCAATTGGTGGAAGCGGGAGAGGCGCCGCGACTTGCCGGGCAGCGATTGCACATAGACGGGTTTGCCGGTGCCGGCAGCCTCGGTCACCATGTTGACCGAGTCCTCGGTGACAACGATGGCGTCGGCGAAGGCAAGAAAGGCGAAGTAAGGATTCTCGCCGCTACCATCCCAGACGACATGCGGCACGTCCTTGATTGCGCGCGCCAAGGCCTTGAGCGACTCAGTGGAAGTGCGCCGCGAAGGCGTGACGAGCAGCGAGGCGCCATGCTCGCGCGCGAGCGCAGCCAATGAGGCGCCGAGCGAAGAAGCTGCCTCGGGAGGGAAGCTGAAGGCCTGGCTCTCGCCGCCGAGCAGCACAGCGACACGAGGATGGCGCAAAGGCGCAATCATGTCGTGGAATTTCTCCGCGGCCTCGACGAGGCGCGACTCGGTGACGCTATGCACGGCGCCAAACGTGTTCACCACGTTAGGTCCGATGTAACCGTCATGGACGGGTGCCGCGATGAGATCGAACAAAGAAGCCGGGACTTTCGGGTTCTGGATATGGAGTCCGAACGCCTTGGCGCGCCGCTTCAGAGCGATGGCAACGGGCACGCTGCGGCGTCCGATGGAGATGACGAGACGCGGCCATGGCGCCTGTAAGGGTTCATTCGACGCAACGCTTTTGAGGAGCAGGGGCGGTGGTATTAATGTCTGTAACGGGGCTGGCAGATAGCGCATCGCGCCTTCGACCTGGACGCGTTTCAGGCGGTAGGGCAGGCCGACCGCCTTGGCCACGGCGATGCCTTGGGCTTCCATGCCGACCGACCCATCGGTGACGATCCATGTCTCCCCAGAATTTTCGGAATGGAAAGCAGTCAATTTCTTTTCGATTCTTTTGGCTTGAGGACCTAAGATTGCGTCATAGGCGCGGCAAGCGGCCAGTCCGGCTGCTTCTAGCCCGAGCCTGCCTCGACCGTCCAGGAGCCAAGCACCATGCGTTCTGCCCGATTGGATGTCACGGATTGGCGAATCCTGCGCGAGCTACAGGCGGATGGGCGGATCACCAATGTGGAGCTGGCGCAAAGAGTGGGCATCTCGGCGCCCCCTTGCTTGCGGCGGGTCCGCGCGCTGGAAGAGGCCGGGATCATCAAGGGCTTCACGGCGCTACTTGACGCGAAGGCGCTCGGCTTCGATGTCACCGCCTTCGCCATGGTTGGTCTGCATAGCCAGGCCGAGGCCGATCTCATTGCCTTCGAGGAGCGGGCGCGAAGCTCCCCGATCGTGCGCGATTGCTACATGCTCTCCGGCGAGATTGATTTCGTGCTGAAATGCGTGGCGACGGATCTCAGCGCGTTTCAAGATTTCATCATCCACGAGCTGACGGCGGCGCCGAACGTTGCCAGCGTGAAGACATCGCTCGTCATTCGCGCCTCGAAGCATGCGACCGGCGTTCCGATCGAGATCGCAGAGCAGGACCATTGAGCGCGACTACGGCAAATCCGATCCTCGTCGAGGTGAAACGGGGGACGCTGGTCGAAAGCATCCATCGCGGCGCCATCGCGATCGCGGATACAGACGGCAATGTTCCGTTCGCCCTCGGCAATATCGAGGTTCCAGTGTTTCCGCGCTCGGCGGTGAAATTGCTGCAAGCCATTCCGCTGGTCGAGAGTGGTGCGGCGGATGCGTATGGTCTCGACGATGGCGAACTCGCCATTGCCTGCGGCTCGCATAGCGGGGAGGCGAAACATCTCGCCGCCGTGCGAAGCCTGCTGGCCAAGTCGGGCGTTGAGGAAAGATGCCTGGCTTGCGGCGCGCATCTGCCTATGAGCGACCGCGCGGCGCGGGAGCTCGAGCGCGCCGGGCGGAGTCCGTCTCCGGTCCACAATAATTGCTCGGGAAAGCATGCCGGCATGCTGGCGACGGCGAAGTATCTCGGTCTTGACCTCGAAGGCTATGAACGCCTGGATCATCCGGTGCAAAAAGCTATCAGGCGAGTCATTTCAGAGACGTGCGGCGTCGAAATCGGAGCTGAGTCGATCGGCATCGATGGCTGCTCGGTGCCGACATTTGCAGTGCCGCTTCGGGCGCTGGCACGCGGCATGGCGAGGCTCGGTACCGGTCAGGATCTACCCATCTCGCGCGCGGTCGCGGTGCGGCGGTTGATGGACGGTAGCTTTGCGAATCCCGAGCTTGTCGCCGGAGAGGGGCGGCTCGACACGATCGTCATGCGCGCCTTCGGGCCCAAGGTGTTCGTCAAAGGGGGCGCGGAGGGCGTGCATTGTGCCGTCCTGCCTGATCTCGGATTGGGGATCGCGGTCAAGATCGACGACGGCGCCAAACGTGGGGCCGACGCGGTGCTGACCGAAATTCTCGCGGCCTTAATTCCGGGCGCAGACAAAATTCTCGGTGAAAGATTTGCAGGCGAAATCAGCAACTGGCATGGGCAGCGTGTGGGTAGCATTGCGGCATGCGCCGAGTTCTCAGGCGCTATTCGTGGGTTTGCCGCTTCCGCGCCACGTTGATTGGTTAGACCCGTTCGGTCACAATGCCTTAAGTGGAGCGGTTACAGCTCCAGGCAAGAGAGGGAGGCAAGCCATGACTGCAAGCCTGCTTAACAACGTGATCGCGGCGATTGCCGCGGCCATGATCGTATCGGTAGCGGCGGTCGACGACGCGGTGGCACAGGGCCCGCAAGCGCCGCCTGGCGGTCAGCTGGTGTGCCATGTCGAAGGCGGCTTCGGCTTTATCGTGGGATCGAGCCGTTCGGTGGACTGCAAATTCACGCCAACTGACGGGTATCCTGAGCTCTACACGGGCCGCATCAACAAGATCGGTCTCGATCTTGGTTGGAAGAGGGGTGGCGTCCTGGCTTGGGCGGTGCTGTCGCCAGGATTGACGAGGGGGCCGGGCGCGCTCGCTGGCAACTATGTTGGTGCGACGGCGGAAGTCGTCGCGGGCGTCGGGGCAGGCGCCAATGCGCTCGTCGGCGGCAATAAGGTTGTGCTCAATCCGCTCAGCGTCTCTGCCGCGGTCGGCATCAATCTCGCCGGTGGTATTGCTGATCTCGATCTGGTCTATCGCGGTCAGTAACTCTTTTGTTTTTGACGCATCGTCGTCCGTAAAGTCTGCAACTTTTCGGGATGATGCTCAGCACGCGACGTTGGCGTAGACGGCGAGGTTGCGATAGGCCTCCGCGCTCTCTTTGGCGAGATCAGGCCCGACCGGCACGGCGCCGTTCAGCGCGCGGATCGCTCCATCCTTGGCGCCGGTAATCAAATTGTCGGTGATCAGCACTGGGCCGGCGGAGGAATCCGCTGAGACGCCGATGCCGATATGGGAGTCGCGGATCAGATTGTCGGTGACGCTGACGTCGCGGAGATAGCTGCCCCATCCGATCATGATGCCGTAAGCCGGCGCGCCCTCGATGACATTGCTGCTGACGACGCTATCCGCTTCGACGGCGATGCCAACACCGCGCGCGTCGACAGCCTTGCGGAAGAAGAGATTGCGGATGAGATTGCCCTGGATGATGGCGATCCTGCCGCCTTGTTTGAAATTGGTCACCGAGATTCCCATCGCCGCCTTGTCGACCAGATTGTTGGCAATCAGCGCGCCCTCGAAGGCGAACTCGGCATAGAGCGCGACCTCGCCGAGACGGGCGCAGGAATTGCCGATCATCTGGCAGTTCGAGCCTGAGTTCGAGCGGATCGCGGAGAAGGCGCAGTCGGCGATACGGTTATTGCTGACCAGCACCGACCCGGCCCGGAACACATTGATACCATTGCCGTTTTCGCCACTTCCGCCGCTCTTGGCGCCGATGCGCTCGATGCGGTTCGAGGTGACGAGGGTGCTATCTTCGCCGGTCTCGGAGCGCCAGACCAGAATACCGTTATCGCCGCAATCGCGGATGTGGTTGTTGGCAATCTCGAGGCCTGCTGCGTCCTCGCTGAACAGCGCGCCGTTGCGGATATCGCCGATCTCGCAGTCGCTGATTTTGCCGGAGACTTTACGCAGCACGACGCCGTCGGCGGTGCTGCCGATGATCTGGCAATCGGAGAGATCGAGGCCTTTGACATTTTTCGCGATAAGCAATGCACCGCCGTCCAGAGGCTTGGCCTCGCCGGCGAGCGTAAGGCCGGAGAGCCTGACATCGGTCGCATCCTCGATGTTGATGATGCTGCCCCCGCCGGTATATCGCAGCACCGACTTGCCGGGCACGCCCATTATCTGCGTGCCGGATTTTAGTTTCAGTGCATTGGTCGTGTAATTGCCGGGCGGCATGAAGAACGGCGTGCCGGACGACGCAGCCCGGTCCGCCGCGTCTTGCAGCGTTACGGTCTGGTCGGGTCCGTTACCGGGAACAACGCCATAGGTGCTGAACGGACCTGGTTGGTCCTCGTCGCGAGCTTTCGCTTCACGGAGACCGGCGGCGAGCGCCGCACCGAGGCCGAGCGTGCCGAGCATCAATTGCCGGCGTCCGATCATCACCATCGTCCCCTCGATGCGGTGCGGACGCTCTCGGCTGAGATTTGATCTTGGCGCGCCGCGCTGAGCATGAAGTTCAGAATCGTCTGTGCGCCGCGCAAGAGATCGGCGTCGTCAATCGGACCGCCGTCGGCTCGCGCCACCGGAATGTGCACGAACAGCACGGGGGCAGCTTCGTCCCGCGACATCGCCCAGGAGAGCGAGTGGTAGTAGAGGAAGTTGCAAAGATAGGAGCCGGCATGGGCCGAACTGTTCGCCGGCACCCCATTCTCCCGAAGCGTCGCGGCGAGGCGAGGAACAGCTATAGTGCTATCGAGGCGGGTGGGGCCAGCGAGATGAATCCTACGTCGCGCCGGCAGTACGCCGGCGGCGTCCACACGAGGCAGGATGTTGTTATGGGCGCACCGCTCGATACGCAGCGAACGCGCCTGCCGGCTCACGCCAAAATGAATCGTTACATGGGGTTGCAGCGAATTCAGCAGTTGCGGAATGAACGTCCCGACGGCACCCCATTCGGTCGGTAGTATCTCAGTGTGCAGTTCACAGTCCCGAGGCGCAAAGTTCCCGGCGCCAGCAAGCGTTTCGACCAGCCGAGCCGAGGGATTGTCGGCGATTCCGGGAAAGGGACCGAAGCCGGTGAGAAGGATCCGCGTATGAGACATGATCCGCATTGTTACCGCTAGAGGATTGAGAGGGAAGCGGATTCGGGATCTTGGCTAACTCTTCTTGGGGTCGCCGGTAGTGAGGCGCGAAAGCTGTTCGGCCGCTGCTCCAGGCGATAGCTCTCCGGCGCGAACCTTCTCTTCCATCTCATGCCACTGGCGGGCGGCTTGGCGGCTGCCCTTGAAATTGGTGAGCAGGCGCTGCTCGAAGATTTCTCGCATCCA
>DATBSU010000114.1:0-3492 GCA_036559585.1 Methyloceanibacter sp. | reverse complement strand
CATCCTCGTGCCCGGCGGCTTCGGCGAGCGCGGCTCCGAGGGCAAGATCAGCGCCGCGCGGTTCGCGCGCTTCCGCAACGTGCCCTATTTCGGCATTTGCTTCGGCATGCAGATGGCGGTGATCGAAGCCGCCCGCGACGCCGGCATCGAGGGCGCAAGCTCGACAGAGTTCGGCCCCACCGAAGAGCCAGTCGTCGGCCTGATGACGGAGTGGATGAAAGGTTCGGAATTGGAGCGTCGCCAAATCAACGGCAATCTCGGCGGTACGATGCGGCTGGGCGCTTACGAGGCGGTGCTCGCCAAAGGCAGCAAAGTCGCCGAGATCTACGGCACGACGCACATCTCAGAACGCCACCGTCATCGTTATGAGGTGAACACGCGCTATCGGAATATCCTCGAAGGGGCGGGCTTGCGCTTCTCGGGTTTGTCGCCGGATGGGCTTCTGCCGGAGATCGTCGAGCGCCCGGATCATCCTTGGTTCATCGGCGTGCAGTTTCACCCGGAACTCAAATCGCGGCCGTTCGAGCCGCATCCGCTATTCGCGTCCTTCATCGGCGCCGCCGTGGAGCAGAGCCGGCTCGTCTAACTGTGTAGGTGCCATCATGTCGAATAGCGTGCGGACGGGTGGATGCGCTTGCGGCCAGGTGAGATTCGAGGCGAGGGGAGAGCCCTATCGCGTCGGCGTCTGTCACTGCATGACATGCCGGAAGGCGCTCGGAGCACCCTTCAATTTCTACGTCGTGTTCCCCACCGAGTCGGTAACGGTCAGCGGCGACGTGCAGGTTTTCAATAGCTCCGAGCACGGCCGCCGATATTCCTGCCAAGACTGCGGCTCGCCGATCTACTCCCATTACGACAAGCCGGATGAGATCGACCTCTATGGGGGATCATTCGACGAGCCTGGATTGTGGCAGCCCACCTACGAGCTATGGACCCGACGACGCGAGCCGTGGCTGCCGGAGTTCCCTAGTGTCATTCGCCGCTATGAAGAGGACCGTCCAAGCTGGAGCCGGACTGAGCCATAGTTTCCATGGCTGGTTGCCTAAGGCCACGGGTCGCGAAGAAGTCGCGCAACCGCGTATCTTCCACCGCTTCGCCCTTGGCTATCGCGACCGCTAGGTCATCATCCGACAGCACTTTATCGCTGAGATAAGCTTCGAGCCCGTCGTCTCTATAGAGGTCGTACAGCTTACGTTTCGCTCCGCCAACGCCGGGCAAATCGGTCTGCAGATAAGCTTCGCCGTGGACTTTTACCTTGGCCACAAATTGCTCTTTGGTACGGATCGGAAAATGGAAAACCTTTAGATTGGCTGCGGCAGCGGGCTTCACCACTTCCCCACCCACGATAAGGTCGTGACTGCCTTGGCGCACGATGATGTCACTCCTGGCGCGAAAGCAGACCTTGCCTGGTAACTTGTCGCCCAAGGCGTTAAGTGAGGAGACTTCCCGGAATGTCATCGATGACAAGAAGCCGGCGCCGTTTTGACCAGATCGGGCAACGAAATTATGTCGTCTTGCGCCAACAGCCGGCACTGAGGCGGGCACCTGCTCAAGAGCTTGCTTAAGCGTGCCGTCATTCTCGATCCACCAAAATTCGTCGGCGTCGCCAGGAACAATCCAATCGGCAGCATGACGCTCGAACGCGTCTTTCGCCATCTGCGTTAGCCACCGGCCCTGATAATAACCGGGCTCCGGTTTAGACTGAACCGAGGCATAGCCCTGTCGCTCATAGTCACGAACGATGTCCATCGTTCGATCCAGGCATTGGTGGTCGGCGATCATGACAAAGTCGACACCTGCCGCGAGATGATAGTCGAGATTTGCCTTGATGATATCTTCCTCGTCGCGGATGACGAGCATGAGCACGAGCTTCATCAAGCGGCCTTCCGACTGCGAGCATGGGACGGCATGTCTCGAAAGATTTTAGCTCGACCGGGCCGCTGCCAGCCTGCGACAATTACGATTCACGAACGACGGTTGTGCGACGCGATGTCAGGTCTGCCCCAAAATCTGCGGCTTTGCGGCGTCCCCATGGGAGGCGGTTGACGCCTGGGCAGGGGAGCCGCATGGTCCGCCCCATGAACGAAGCGGTTACACCTGTTCCCAATTCGCTCGTGACCATAGGCGCCGCGCGTTTCGGCAACGGCCTACCGCTCGCCCTGATTGCGGGACCTTGCGCGCTCGAATCCCGCGCGCATGCGCTTGAGATGGCATCGGCGCTGAAGGAGATCGCCTCGAGGCTCAAGCTCCGGCTCATCTACAAATCCTCCTTCGACAAGGCAAACCGCACCAGTTCGTCAAGCGCACGCGGATTGGGACTGAAGGCTGCGCTATCGATCTTTGCCGAATTGAGAGAGAGCGTCGGCCTTCCCGTTATCACCGACGTGCACGAACCAGATCAATGCGCGGCGGTCGCCGAAGCCGTCGATGCGTTGCAGATCCCGGCCTTCCTCTGCCGCCAGACCGATCTGCTGCTCGCAGCGGCCGCGACCGGCAAGCCGGTCAATGTCAAGAAGGGTCAGTTCCTCGCGCCTTGGGACATGAAGAACGTGGTGGCGAAGCTGGTTGGCGCCGGCAATCCCAACGTGCTCGTCACCGAGCGCGGCGTCTCCTTCGGCTACAACGCGCTTGTGTCCGATATGCGCGCGCTGCCGATCCTCGCCGAGACCGGCGCACCCGTGATCTTCGATGCGACGCACTCGGTGCAACAGCCCGGAGGGCAGGGCGCGACGAGTGGAGGAGAACGGCGCTTCGTGCCGGTGCTTGCGCGCGCGGCAGTCGCGGTCGGCGTCGCGGGAGTCTTTATCGAGACGCACCAGAACCCGGACCAATCACCCTCTGACGGCCCCAATATGGTGCCGCTGAAAGAGCTCGAGCCCTTGCTGAGAGAGCTGATAGCGATCGACGCGCTGGTGAAGCGGCGCTAACGGCCGCGATAAGACGAGATGCCCTGGTCTGGAAGCCAGACGCCTTCAGGTACGGCCCCATATTGCCAGAACACGTCGATGGGAATGCCGCCGCGCGGATACCAATAGCCGCCGATCCGCAAATAATGCGGCTTGATCAGCTCGACGACGCGCTTGCCGATTCCAACCGTCGCGTCTTCATGGAAGGCGCCGACATTGCGATAGCTGGCGAGATAGAGCTTCAGTGATTTCGATTCGAGCAAGAAGCCTTCCGGCACATAGTCGATGACGAGATGGGCGAAATCCGGCTGGCCGGTCACCGGACAGAGGCAGGTGAATTCCGGACAGGTGAAGCGCGCGGCATAGACGGTATCGGGATGCGGATTGGCGACTCGCTCGAGCACTGCGTCGCTTGGCGATTTCGGCAGCGGCGACTTGGCGCCGAGCTGCTTTAGGCCGCTGATCTTCTTCGCCATGGCTATTCCGCCGCACGCATCATCGGAGAAGGCCCGCGATAGACGCAGCCCTCGTGACAGGAATCTCGCGCGATCTCGATCTCGGCAAGACCGGGCAAGCGATTATGCAG
>DATBSU010000113.1:0-9054 GCA_036559585.1 Methyloceanibacter sp. | reverse complement strand
GTGCCGCAGGCTTGCGCGGACGCTCCTGGCTGCCGCGTGCATGTCGTGCTCCATGGCTGCGAGCAGGCGCGGGAGACTGTCGGCGACGCTCTGATCAAGCAATCCGGCTTTGCCGAGCTCGCCGACACCAACCGGCTGATCGTGCTGTTTCCTCAGATCGCGGCGTCGAGCTTGGTTAATCCGCGAGGCTGCTGGGATTGGTGGGGCTACACGGGGCTCGACTATCTCGGCAAGGACGCGCCGCAGATCAAAGCGGTCTGGTCGATGGTCGAGCGTTTGGCGGAGCGGCCCTAGATGGGCCGTGAGGACGCCATACTCGTCATTGAGGCGCCGATTGGCTCTGCACTCTACGCCCAGGCTCTCGCGCTCCGTGAGGCTGTCTTACGCCAACCACTCGGGCTCACGCTGAGTGGGGAGGAATTGGAGGATGACACGCTCCGGACCCATTTCTGCGCCGTTGAGGCCGGCGACGTGGTGGCTTGCGTCTCGCTCAAGCCAGTCGGGGACGGGAGCCTCCAGCTGAAGCAGATGGCGGTTAAGGAGGAGCGGCGTCTGGAGGGCATCGGGGCCGCATTGGTCGCTGAAGCCGAGGCTTGGGCGTGCGACCGGGGCATCAGCGAGATGATGATGCATGCGCGGATCGGGGCCGAAGGTTTTTATGCCCGGCTCGGCTATGAGGGCGAAGGACCGATCTTCGAGGAGAACACCATTCCCCACGTCAAAATGACGAAACGGCTCGGAGCTCAGGAATAGCCGTAGCGGCGGCGCAGGAGCACGCTGAGCGGCGACACCATGCTGCGATACGACGCAGGCATCTCCGCCTCCCAGGCGCGGTCCTGTTTGACGTCGGCAAGCATGAGAGGCCGCCCGCGCATCCGATTGCCATAGAGCTGATGGCGGTTGTCGGTGACGCCCAAGGTCTCCGAGCGCCATTTCGCGCCCGGTGACGCGCGTTGGAAAATTTCCTCCAGGGTCTCGCGCGGCGCAGCGACGAAGTCCTCATAGCGGAGCCGGAGATATTGCGTCGGATAGAAACGGCCGAAAGTCTCGCAAGCGAGATTGGCGGCAGACCAGGCGAGCGCGACGCGAGCACAATAAAGCGGCCGGTTCACAATCATGTTCCGCCGCTCAGTCTTTTTGATCGCCGACCAGGCGACGGCTCGCGGATCGCGCACCAGATGAACGAGCAGGAAATCCGCTCCAAGCGCGCGACGTAGTCTGAACGGGGCAAGAGCATGACCCAAGGCGGTCTTCGTCGAGTCGACCATGAGGTCATAGCGTTTGCCCGCACGAGCCAGCAGCGCGAGCGTCAGCGCCTCATGGGTCTTTTCGGCGAGCGGCGCGTCGGACGAGAGAACCTGGCTCCAGATCGGGCAGGCCTCGCTTCGCCGTCCGCAGGTACATTGCTGCTTCTTCAGGCGGTCGCGTATGACGCTCGCCACCTCGCCACAGGCGACCAGCTCGGCGCAGCCGGTGAGCAGATATTCGAGCAGCGTGCTGCCGCTGTGGCCGTAGCCGCCGATATAAACGAGCTTGGTCATGGCGAGGCTCTATAGCATGGGAGGGCTGCGGAATAGTCGCGGGGGGCTGGCGTGCCGCCTCGGCTTGGCTATACCCTCCCCGCCGAAAAGGCGGGATCGGTCATGGCAGACGCAATCGAACAAAAGAAGCGCCGCACACTTGGCCTTTACCGGGCATTGCCGACGCTTTGCTTCCTAACGCCGGTCATTGCCGGTATTACGCCAAGGCTTAGCCCGCTCATGCTCGGCCTGCTTGCGATTGCACTGATCGCGACCGCGATCCGGCGCGGCGTGAGGTTACGCGCCCTGTTGCAACTCGATGCGGCGCTGTCCGCCTGCCTCGTGCTCTCGGCCTATCTTTTCGCGAATTCTATTCTTGCCGTCGATCAAGACGAGGCACTGGGCAAGACCGGTGCATTTCTCGGCGTCATTCTGGTCGCCTTCGCCTCCACACGCGCAATTCCTGCTGTAAGCGCGAGCGAGCTCAGGGGATGCGCGCTCGGTTTTGTGGTCGGCGCAGCGTGCGCGGCGCTCTATCTTTTGGTAGAGCTCTTAAGCGACGGCATCTTCACGCGCGCCGCGATGAATTTCACTGCCGTGCTCAAGCCGACGACGGCGAAGCATATGGAGGTGGTCGACGGCACGATCGTGCGGTTGAACCTTTCGGAATTCAATCAGAATGCCGCAATCGTCATGCTGAGCTTCTGGCCGGGCGTGCTGATCTTGAGCGCGCTCGATGCTATTCCGCGGCGGATCGCGCTGACGGCGCTATTCGCGGCGGCGCTCGCCGTACCGATTGCACTGTCGGAACACGATTCCTCGCAAGTCGCGCTCGTGCTCTCCGCCATTGTGTTCGCACTGGCCTCAGTTTGGCGCCTCGGAATCATCCGCACGCTCGCGGTGATTTGGTGTCTCTGCTTCGCGCTGGTGATTCCGCTCGATCGTCTCGCCTACCAACAGGGACTGCATCTCGTGTCCTGGCTGCCGAGTTCGGCGCGCGCGCGGGTCATCATCTGGCAATACACCGCAGAGCGCGCGCTCGAGCATCCTTGGATCGGCATCGGGGTCAATTCCACGCCGGCCGTGAAGGCGATGATGAAAGGTCCGGAGGACCGGCCCGAGGGCTTCGTGTTCAAGCGCACCACGGGACAGCACGCCCACGATATCTTCCTGCAGAGCTGGTACGAGATCGGCGCCATCGGCGTGCTACTGGCGGCAATCGCTGGCGCGCTCGTCGCGCTTCGGATCGGATTGCTGCCGGTGTTTGCGCAACCCTACGGCGCGGCGTGCTTCGCGGTCGTGCTCGCGATCGGCGCGTTTGCCTGGAGCATGTGGCAGACTTGGTTCATGTCCGCGATCGGGCTGGCGCCGATCCTGTTGCGCATGGCTTCGGAGGCCGTCGCCAAAGGCAGAGCCGCACTCGAGACGCGTGCAAAGGAGGATTCATGAGCGTCGAAATTGGCGACAAGGCGCCGAGTTTCACGCTACCCACGGATGGCGGCGGCAAAGTCTCGCTCAAGGATTTTAAGGGCAAGCCGGTCGTGCTTTATTTCTATCCGAAGGACGACACCTCCGGCTGCACCGCGGAGGCTTGCGCCTTCCGTGATCATCTCCCTGATCTCTCCAAGCTGAAGACGGCGGTGATCGGCGTTTCGCGCGATAGCGCCGCAAGTCATGACAAATTCAAGACGAAGTACCAGCTCCCCTTCCCGCTCGCGTCCGACGAAGACGGCAAGGTGTGCGAGGCCTATGGGGTTTGGGCGGAGAAGAGCATGTATGGCCGCAAATATATGGGTATCGAGCGCTCCACCTTCCTGATCGACAGGAACGGCATCCTTTGCGGGGTCTGGCGCAAGGTGAAAGTGCCGGGCCATGTCGAGGCGGTGTTGGAGGCGGCGAAAGCGCTGAAATAGGGCAACTGCCCGCTTCGGACGCCCCGCATTGCCGAAATTTAATAATTTGCAGCGTTGTGCCTTGGCCCACGAGCAGACACGATTTATCTGTCTATTCGCGCGGGGTTTCCGAAGAGGTGTGTAGCTGATGACTCGCCACGTCAAGCAGAGCGAAGCCATGAGGGGAGCGGAGCTTGATGAGCGGTCCGCCGGACGCGTGCTGGAGGCACATGATGCGCCAACGGAAGCGCGCTCGCCCGCCGACGAGAACGAACCCATGATCCGGCGCAAAGGCCGAAGCATCGGTTGGTTGCTCGGCTTAGCCGCACTGATTGCCGCATTGGTATTCGTCTATGCGCGTCCCTCTGGAGAGAAGGCAGCCGCTCCAGGACAAAAACAGGCGCTCGCCGTCCCGGTGACGATTGCCGAGGTCGGCGTGAGAGACGTGCCGATCTATCTGGAAGGCCTCGGCACGGTACAGGCCTCCAACACGGTCGCGATCCACAGCCAGGTTGGCGGCAAGCTGCAGAACGTGAATTTCACCGAAGGCCAAATGGTCAAGGCGGGCGACGTCCTGGCCGTGGTCGATCCCAGGCCGTTCCGGGCCACGCTCGACCAGGCCAAGGCGAGGCGTGCGCAAGACGAGGCGCAGCTCGTCTCCGACGCCAAGGACCTCGCGCGGTTTCAGGATCTGATGAAACGAGGCGCGGGCACATCGCAAGCCGTCGATCAGCAACAGGCCAAGGTGGACGCGCTGAAAGCGACCATCGCGGCTGATCAAGCCGGCATCGAGAGCGCCGAGACGCAATTGAGCTATTCGACGATCATCGCGCCGATCGACGGACGCGTCGGTTTCCGCCAGGTTGATGCCGGCAATATTATCCGCGCCGGAGATGAAACGCCGATCACGGTGCTCACCGCTGTCACGCCGATCAATGCCGTGTTCACCCTGCCGCAACGGAATTTGGTCGCGGTGCAGGAAGCCATGAAGAAGGGCGAAGTCACCGTGGTGGCGATGGATCAGGACAATGTGCGCGCGCTGGAGACTGGCAAGCTGCTCTTGATCGACAACCAGATCGATCAGACCACGAGCACGATCAGGATGAAGGCGATTTTCCCCAACACCGATGAGCAACTCTGGCCCGGCGAGTTCGTCAGGGCGCAAGTGCTGGTGGAAACTCTGAAAGATGCCGTGACGATCCCGGAAGCGGCAGTGCAACGGAATTCGCAAGGTCTCTTCGCGTGGGTGATCAAGGCGGACAACACCCCGGAGAACCGGCCGATCCAAACCGGCCCCACCAAGAACGGCATGACCGTGGTCCGCAGCGGCTTGCAGCCAGGCGAGCGCGTCGTGGTCAGCGGGCAATATCGCCTGAAGCCTGACACCAAGGTCGACATCGCAAGTCCACAGACACCGGCCGATCCGCCGGCAAAGCCATGAACATTTCGGCGCCGTTTATCCGGCGCCCGGTCGCAACAACGCTGATTATGCTCGCGATTGCAGTTGCGGGCCTCGCGTCGTTTCCGATGCTGCCCGTGGCGCCGCTGCCAAAAGTGGATTTCCCCACTGTGAGCGTGTCCGCCAGGCTTCCCGGCGCGAGCCCAGAGACCATGGCTTCGGCGGTGGCGCAGCCGCTGGAACGCCAATTCGCCCAGATCGCCGGCGTCACTCAGATGACCTCGACTAGCACGCTGGGCTCGACCTCCATAACCTTGCAGTTCGACCTCAATCGCGACATCGACGCGGCGGCGCAAGACGTGCAGGCGGCAATAACTGCGGCAAGCCGGCAACTTCCCACCGACATGCCGTCGCCGCCGACCTATCGCAAGACGAACCCAGCAGACTCTCCAATCCTCGTAATCGGGGTGCACTCCGCTTCGCTGCCGCTCACCGTCGTCGATGATTACGCCGACACGATTCTCGCGCAGCAGATCTCGCAGATCGACGGCGTGTCGCAGGTTTCGCTTGGCGGCGAGCAGAAACCGGCGATCAGGATCCAGGTCGATCCCGCCAAGCTTGCAGCCAAGGGCCTCACGCTCGAGGACATCAGGGCCGTAATCAGCGCGGCAACCACCAATGCAGCAAAGGGCACGCTCTATAGCGACAATCGCAGCGTGACGCTTGCCGCCAACGACCAGCTCTCCAAGGCCACGGACTATGGCGAGGTGATTGTCGCCTATCGCAACGGTGCCGCGGTCAGGGTCAAAGATGTCGGCCAGGCGATCGAGGGGCCGGAAAACCTTTATGCTGGAGCCTGGGACGGCGATGAGCGCGCCATTCTTCTGGTCGTGTCGAAGCAACCCGGAGCGAATGTCATTGAGACGGTGGACAAGATCAATGCGGCGCTGCCGCAGCTGAAAGCGGTGATGCCGCAGGCGATTTCCGTCGATATTCTCTCGGACCGCACCGAGACCATTCGCGCCTCGGTCCATGACGTCGAAGTCACCCTTGCCGTCACCATCGCGCTGGTCGTGCTGGTGATCCTGCTGTTCCTGCGCAATGTACGCGTCACTCTGATTCCAGGCGTCGTGGTGCCGCTGTCACTGCTTGGCGCGCTCGCGGTGATGTATCTGTGCGGCTTCAGCCTCGACAATATTTCGCTGATGGCGCTCACCATCTCGGTCGGGTTCGTGGTCGACGACGCCATCGTCGTGGTGGAGAACATCTACCGGCATATCGAGGACGGCATGGATCCGCTCGATGCCGCGCTCAAAGGCTCGCGCGAAATCGGGTTTACCGTGCTGTCGATCAGCGTTTCGCTGGTCGCGGTGTTCATCCCGCTGTTGTTGATGGGCGGCATCGTGGGGCGGTTGTTCCGCGAGTTCTCCGTCACGGTGACGGCCGCGATTGCCGTTTCTGCCTTTGTCTCTCTGATCCTCGCGCCGATGCTTTGCGCGCGTTATCTGCATCGCGATACGGAGCATCACGGAGCTGTGTGGCGCGCGATCGAATCTGTTTTCGACGATATGCTCGCTGCCTACCGCCGCACGCTCGACCGCGTGCTGAAACATCCCTTCGCCACCCTCATGGTGTTTTTCGCCACCATGGCGGCGAGCGTCTATCTCTATGTCGTCATTCCCAAGGGCTTCTTCCCCATTCAGGACACCGGGCTCGTCACCGGTTTCGCCGAAGCCGGCCAAGACATTTCGCCCTCCGAGATGTCGCGGCTGATGATGCAGCTCGGCGAGGTGCTGGCGAAGGATCCGGATATCGAATCGGTCGGCTCAGCGATGGGCAGCGGCGGCAGCGCGCAGACGGCGAATACCGGGCGTTTCTTTATCGGGCTGAAACCGCGCGACCAGAGGAAGGCCACGGCCAGCGACATCATCAATCGCTTGCGTCCGCAATTGGAGCACATCGAAGGCGTGAAGCTCGTGCTGCAGCCCTCGCAGGACATCACCGTCGGCGGCCGCATCGGGCGCGGACAATTCCAATACACGCTGCAGGACGCCGATATTGCCGAGCTCAACGAGTGGGCACCGAAGATCCTCGCCAAGCTCCAGACGCTGCCGCAACTCGCCGATGTGTCGAGCGACCAGCAAGGCAATGCGCCGCAGTTAATGGTCAGTATCAATCGCGACCAGGCCGCACGCTTCGGTATTCTGCCCGAAGTGATCGACGCCACGCTCAACGATGCATTCGGTCAACGCCAAGTGGCGCAATATTACACCCAAACCAACACCTATCATGTCATTCTCGAGGTGCCACCGGAGATGCAGGGCGATCCCAACACGCTGGACCGCCTCTACATGAAATCGCCGAGCAGCGGCGCGTCGGTTCCGATCTCGACGCTGGTCACCATGGATAATACGCAAGTGGGGCCGCTTTCGGTTTCGCATCAGGGACAGTTTCCGGCGATCACGCTGTCCTTCAATCTGCCGAGTGGGGTCGCGCTGGGGCAAGCCGTCGATGCGATCGAAAAGGCCGTTGCCAATATGGTTCCACCGGTGACGCTTATCGGCACCTTCCAAGGCAACGCGCAAGCGTTTCAGGATTCGCTTTCCAACCAGCCGCTCTTGATCGCCGCCGCGCTCGTCGTCGTCTACATTATCCTCGGCATTCTCTATGAGAGCTTCATCCACCCACTGACGATCCTTTCCACGCTGCCATCGGCGGGCGTGGGCGCGTTGCTGGCGCTCATGCTCGGCGGATTCGATCTTTCGGTGATCGGCATCATCGGCATCATCCTCTTGATCGGCATCGTCAAGAAGAACGGCATCATGCTGGTCGACTTTGCCGTGCAGCGCGAGCGCGAGGGCCGGACTCCGCTCGAGGCGATCCGCGAGGCCTGTCTGCTGCGCTTCCGGCCCATCCTGATGACGACGATGGCGGCCATGCTCGGTGGCGTGCCGCTGATGCTCGTCCATGGCGCGGGCTCGGAGCTTCGCCAGCCGCTGGGCTACGCCATGGTCGGCGGCCTGGCGCTCTCACAGTTGCTCACGCTCTACACCACGCCGATCGTCTATCTTTATCTGGCGCGGCTGCAACACAACTTAGGCCGCAGCAAGAAAGCGCCGCGCCGGGCCACGCGAGCGCGGGTGCCCGCGGAGTAGGCACCGCAGCTGACGCATTATCTTGTCCGAAAAGTCTGCAACTTTTCGGGATTATGCTGCTAGACGATGCTCTTGCCGTAAAGATCGGGCCGACGGTCGCGAAAGAAGCCCCAACCGGCACGATAGGCTTCGATCTCGCCGAGATCGAAACCGTGTACCAGCGCCCCCTCCTCGCTTTCGCCGAAGCTCGCGACGATCTCGCCGGTCTGGTCGGCGATGAAGGAATGGCCGTAGTAGCGCTGGATCACGCCGTCGTTCACTTCCTCGCCGATGCGGTTCGCGGCAACCACCGGCACGGCATTGGCCACGGCGTGACCCTGCATCACGCGCTGCCAGCGTTGATGGGTGTCGAGGCTGAGATCGTAGGGCTCTGAGCCGATCGCTGTCGGATAGAGCAGGATCTCGGCGCCCTGTAGCACCATGGCGCGCGCGGCTTCCGGGTACCATTGATCCCAGCAAATGCCGGCGCCGATCCGACCCTGCTTCGTGGTCCAGGATTTGAAACCGGTGTCGCCAGGGCGGAAGTAATATTTCTCCTGATAGCCGGGTCCGTCGGGAATGTGGCTCTTGCGGTAGAGCCCGAGGATGGCGCCGCCGGCGTCGGCGATGGCAACGCTGTTGTAGTAGCGCGGCCCATCCTTCTCGAAGAAGGAGATTGGGATCACGATCTTCAGCTCATGAGCGAGCTTCGACAGCGCCAGCACACAAGGATGCTCGGTCGCGGGGTACGCGGTCGCGAACCATTTCGGGTCCTGGCGCGTGGGGAAATAGATGCCCTGAAACAGCTCCGGCGGCAGCACAACTTGCGCGCCGCGTTTTGCGGCGTCGCGCACGAGGCGTTCGACCTTGGCGATGTTCGCCGCCATGTCGTTGCCGAACGACGCTTGCAGCGCGGCAACGCTGAGCATGCGCTTCTCCATCTAGAGTGGCTCCTGTTGGGTGATGCAGTGGAACGAGCCGCCGCCCGCATCGCCCGAGCCGAGCAGGCCGTGCGAGGGAAGGCCGATCACTTTGCGGTCGGGAAACAGCTTCTGCAAGGCTTGCAGTGCCTCTGGCGCAGACGGCGTGCCGTAGACGGGCACGACCAC
>DATBSU010000112.1:0-11636 GCA_036559585.1 Methyloceanibacter sp. | reverse complement strand
GCGCGTGAGATCGGCCACCCCTACACTTTGGCTTATGCCGGTCACCACACCAGCTGGCTGTATCATTGTTTGAAGCTGCCAAACGAAATGCTCGCGATCAACGACGACACGCTCCGCCTGTCGACCGAGCACGGCTTCCCGCTATTTCAGGCCACAGCATCGATTTATCTGGGCGCCGCTTCACTGCTCCAAGGCACGGCGGCCGTGCCTCTGCCTTTGCTGATCGATGGTCTCGACAGGTATCGCGCCATTGGGTCCGGACTTGCTCTGCCGTTCTATCTTTCACTCATCGGGGAAGCTTGCGCTGCCGAGTCGAAATACGAAGAGGCTGACAAAATACTGAGCGAGGGACTGTCGATCGCCAACAAGACCGACGAACGCTGCCAGGAAGCCGAGTTGCATCGGCTAAGAGGCGAAATTGTCACTATCGCTGGGGGCGATCTCACCAAGGCGGAAGAACATTTTTCCCGCTCGCTGGCGACGGCAAAGCGGCAACACAGCAAGGCATGGCAGCTTCGCACCAGCGTCAGCCTCGCACGTCTCTATCGTTCAACAGGCCGGCCAAGCGAAGCGGTCTCCGTCCTGTCGGAAGCCTGTGGTGGTTATAGTGAAGGCTTTGATTTTCCTGATCTCAAAGAGGCAAGCTCACTGCTGCGAGAACTTGCGACCTGACTAATTCGCTTAGTTCTTCTGATCTTGAGTCTTGTCGTTCTTGTCGATCTTTTTGACCGTGGCCGCCATGTCAGGGACGAGCTTCACTTTATAGGTCGCGTCGCCGCAATCGAGAATCCATCCCGTATCTTCACCTTGCGACAAATCCGGATCTCTCGTGGCGCCTTTCGGATTGTCGCATGTATAGCCTTGTGCGCGAATTTGCGCCGCGATGATGTCGGTCGGGTTGTCGCCCTCGAGCGCCAACGCGGCGCTTGCGCCGAAAAGCAGCGCCGTCATTCCTATGAGACCGACGATCGCGTTGCGTTGCATCTCTAACGGCCCCCTTCATCGACGCGCTCGATCTTCGCGGCTGCATGCGGATTGAGCATCACCTTGTAGCTTGCGTTTTGACACTCAAGCATCCACCCGATCTCGCCTGGCACAGTATTTTCCGGATCGCGACTGACGCTTTTCGGCGCCTCGCAGACATAGCCCTGCTTGCGAACCTTCGCCGCGATGATCTCCTTCGACATCGGCTCCTCACCGAAAGCAGGGTAAGGCGACAACACGGCCAGCAGGAGCGCAGACGCCGCCAGTCCGAGCGATGGCTTGTGCTGCATGAGTCTCCCTCCGCAGAGACTCGCCATTATAGCGCATTCGGAGCTTAGTACTGATAGACGCCGCCGCAAACAACAGTTTGTTCCAGCCGCTCGCAATACATGTCCTTCGGCTCGACCGTCTTGGTCGCAGGATTCATGAATTTATAGGAGTGCCAGAAACTCGGCTGCGTCTCGGCGAGGGTCACGCGTTCCTTGACGAACGCCTTGCCATCCGGGTCCTTGTCGCCCAGCTGGTTGGTGCCGATCCGCGCTTTATTGGCGCCATGCGCGAGCACGGTCCCGTCCATGCCGTAGACCACGATATAGAGATCGCGGTCGACGAACTGGCCCGACTGATCGTCGATTGCCGGATAAGCAGTCTTCGGTCCCTCCGATTTGATATAGGCGACCGCCTTCTTCACCATCGCCACGGCCTCATCTTTGCTGGCGCCGCCAACGGCAAGCGCGCTGCCGCAGATGAGAGCAAGGGCCGCAATCAAAGCCACGCCGAAACTTGCGCCTGCGATCCGGGACATGGTCGTGTCTCCTTGAAGACTGAGGAAGCGAAACACCACCACCAATTTCCGCAGAAAACCAGCCAAACCGGCCGACAGGCTTTATTGACCGGAGCATTTTGCTCCAAGACGGCACAACTTTTGGCCATGGTCAGCCCATAGGAAATGGCGTAAGTGCGCGGACGCTCTTGCGCAATGATGCGGCCATATATGCTAACTCCTTTATGGATTTGCCCATCGCGAGAGAAATAAATAATGAGAGGGTTTCGGCGTTGGCCAAACAACAGATGACGAAACGGCGTGGCACACTATTGCGTAAAGGAGTGGATATGCGGGCTTACCTTATGGCTTTTGCCTTTGCTATCGCTGCGCTGGGCGCCTGCCCTGTCCATTCTGCGCCTGCGGAACCGAGCGACGCCGTCCGTCAATTTGTCGAGCAGGTCAACCGCACCTCGATGACATTTTTTGAGTCCGGCTCCGACGACGACGCCCGCGATCGCACCCGTTCACTTCTAGCCTCCTCCTTCGACGTGCCGGCGATGGCAGAGTTTGCGCTCGGAAAGGCGTGGGGCTCCGCCAGCGAAGAAGACCGTAAAGCCTATCTCAGAACTTTCGAAAGTCAGGCAGTTTCCGAATATCTTCGCCGTATGAAGGACGGCGCGAGAATCGAGTTCGTCGGCATGCGCGCTCCAGATCATGGCGACCTGCTCGCGGCCAACAAGGTCTCGACCCCCGGCAAGGAGGAGCAAACCTGGATTTGGAAATTGCGGCCCACTGGCGATAGCTGGAAAATCGTCGATGTGCTGATCGACGGAAAAAGCGCGATGCTCGAGGAGCGTGATACCTACGCAGAAGTTTTGAAAGCCAATCATGGCGACATCAACGCGCTAATCACATACATTCGAAGCCGCACCGACAGCTAAATTCCTCAACAAACTAGAAGGCTCGAGAGCGCCGCGCTCTCGTGAGAAAAATTATGAAATTCAACTACTGGATCGCCGGTTACACGGTAGCCTTGTGCCTGGTCGCGCTAACCGCCCTGACCCCTCCCGTCGCGGCCGGCGGCGTGACCGAACGCGAAAGGCAGGATTGCCGCGCCGATTATCAGCGTTACTGCAAAATCTATCCGGTCGGCAGCGGAGACCTTCGCAAATGCATGTCCCGGTCGATCCGGAAGCTCTCGAATGCGTGCGTCAACGCGCTCGTCGATGCCGGCGAAATGACGCGAGCGCAAGCGAGCGCCAGGCACAAGAGCAGCAAACATAAGAGTTCGAGCAAGTCGCGCTCGCACTACCACAAAAAAGCACATTAGTGCGCACGCCAAGGCAGGTGCGCGCCTCTCTCAAGCGCCATTCGGGAACGCAGCTAGTCGGCTCGGTTAGCAAATCCACCCCACCGTATCGTTGTCGCTGCGTTAGGTTTTGAGCCTAAGGACCTCCTTAATGTTCGTTCTGTATGCCATCCTGCATCAGCCTCGCTGCGAGGCATCGTCGTTCAACAATGCTGAGGCCTAGGGAGACGGAAGATGAATCGACTTGTCGTTTCAGTGGCGATCGCGGCAGTGCTGGCGGTCGCGGGGCCCGCATTTTCCGAACCGGCTTCAGTCGCCGAAGGCCCCGACGCGTTGATCATCCAGGCGAACACCTCAGCCGAGCTCAAAGAAAAATGGTGTGCGGCAAATCCGAACGTCGAGCATATCTTCGTGCTGCCGGCCTCGCTCTTCGTCGATAGCGAGCAACTGATCTGCGACGGTGGCCCCTACAAATTGTACAGACTCATCGAGAACGACGATCCGGACGACTACGAATATTTTCTAGACCCGCCCTATGCCAACAAGACGCGTTTGGGGTGTGACGGGAAAGCCGGGCGAACCATGAAGACAATCGCGGTGAACTGCCGCCCATTGAGTAACTAGGGTCGGCGCACGAGCCCTAACGCGACTCTAATCTTCCCATGACCGGAGAGGCGGTATGTCCGGATTCGATCCCAATCGGCGCGAGACGCTCAAAGGCATGGCCCTGCTCGGCGCCGCCGGCCTGGTCACGAGTGTCCTCCCCATTCGGTTGGCGCAGGCCGCCCATCTCATCGCTGGCTTCGTCTATATCGGCCCGCGCCTGGATTGGGGCTGGAACCAATCGTTTGCGACCGCCGCCGAAGCGCTGAAGGGAATTCCGAACGTAGGGGTCGTTCAGGCCGGTTACCTTCCGGAGAGCACCAATTACGGTAGCGGCAAAGACGATGCCGAGACCAGAGCCTACACCAAGGCGATGGAAGCCTTGATCGCCGACGGCGCCTCACTAATCTTTTCGACGTCGTTCGACGACGATCCCTTTCTGCTGGCGTTGGCGAAGAAATATCCAAAGGTTCTGTTCCGCCAGGCCACGGCACACGCAAACGCCAACTTTCCGCCGAATGTCGGCAGCCAAAATGCGCTGATCAATCAGGGCCACTACGTGAACGGCGTCGCCGCTGGCCTCTGCACGACTACGAACAAGCTCGGCTTTGTTGCCGGCTTGCCCTTCGGGCCCGTCCTGCTCAATGTGAACTCATTTTTGCTCGGCAGCCGCCAGACCAATCC
This sequence comes from Methyloceanibacter sp., assembly GCA_036559585.1. Taxonomy (GTDB): domain Bacteria; phylum Pseudomonadota; class Alphaproteobacteria; order Rhizobiales; family Methyloligellaceae; genus Methyloceanibacter. Next base: position 7,290 of record DATBSU010000112.1, on the reverse strand, counting down.
CAAGGCGACCGTCCAGGTGATCTTCACCGGCGGTTGGGAGGATGAGGAGCACGACGCCGCGGCGACGAACGCGCTAGTGGACGCTGGCTGCGATGTCATCACCTGTCATCTGGACGCCCCGCAGGTCGTGATCGAGACGGCCGAGAAGCGCGGCGTCAAGACCTGCGGTCACGCTTTCAATCAGGGTCCACTCGCGCCGAAGGGCTATATCACCGGCGCCGACTATAACTGGACCGACATGTTCGGGACATTCATCGAAACGCTGCAGAAAGGCGGAAGCCTGCCGAACTTCGTAACCGGCGGCTACGACAAGGATTATGTCCGGTCGAGCCCGTTCGGGGCGGGCACGACGCCGCAAGCGATCGAAGCCGCCAAGACGGCCATGCAGGCGATGAAGGACGGGGACGCGATCTTCGTCGGCCCCATCAAGGACAACACCGGCAAGCTTGTGGTGCCGGCCGGCACGACATATGGGCCCTATGCCGACGAACTGCAGCAGACCAACTATCTGATCGAGGGCGTCATCGGCTCGATCACCTGATTGGCTCCCTCGGCGGCGTCTCGCCGTCTGCTTGATCTGGTAGTATTGGCCAGGTCAATCTCATCCTGCTATGCAAAGCCCTTCGCATGACCCGCGGGGACTTGATGAGTCTCGTCACGACCTATTTGTGCTTGGCAGGGGCGATCCTCACTGAAGTGGTCGCCACGATCTCACTGGCGGCATCCAAAAGTCTTACGAAACCAGTCCCGAGCATCATATCGGTCGTCTGTTTCGTCGCCGCGTTCTGGCTCCTCTCCTTCCCGCTTCGGACGATGCCAACCGGGATCGTGTATGCCGTCTGGTCGGGATTGGGGATCGTGCTGATAACGGCCGTTGCCTGGGTCTGGGCCAAGCAGGAGCTGGACTTTCCAGCCCTTGTTGGAATGGCGCTCATCACTTCAGGGGTGATCGTCATCAACGTATTTTCAAAATCGGAAATGCCCGTCGATTCCCGAGAGCAGTCATGCTCGGCGGCAAAATCGACGTCCGCGACGTGCCAACTTTAGAAGTTGAAGCTCGCCGCCCCGTAGCCGGAAGTACTAATTGTTGATCTTCTGCTCCATCATTTTTTGCATCGCCTGATCCACAGAGAAGCTGCCGGGCTTTTGCCGTGGTGGAAACTCCTGAAACGATTTCAGGTGCCCGCCCACGATAGACTGAGCCGGAACAAAGACGAACGCGTGCTCAATGAACCATTTGTCGTATCCGCCCGCCTCGTGTTCGGCTCGCTCGAAGGGATCGGAACGAAGGTTGAAAACCTTGGGCGCACGCAACGGAATCAAAGGTTGCATCCAGACCTCCAAGCCGTGAGCGGGCTGTTCCATGAAGACGATCTTGTATTGATCGAAACGAAGGCCAGCGAGATTGCCGTCGTCGGTCCAATAAAAGAACTCGCGGCGCTTGTCGGGACCATGGGCTGAGAGCAGCTCACGCTGGTCATAGCCGTCGAGGTGAACTTTGAAAGTTCTATCTCCGGCATTGTAGCCCTGAAGCAGCTTATCCTTGATCCCCGGATCGCCTGCTGCCGCCACCAACGTCGGCACCCAGTCTTCGGCAGAGAAGATCTCATTCAACTCGGTACGCGGTTGCACCAGACCGGGCCAGCGGACCATCGCCGGTACGCGGTAGCTGCCTTCCCAATTGGTGTTCTTTTCGCCTCGGAAGGGCGTGGTGCCGCCGTCTGGCCAAGTGAATGTCTCCGCTCCATTGTCAGTGGTGTAGATCACGATCGTGTTGTCGGCGATGCCGAGATCGTCGAGCTTCTTTAGAAGCTGTCCCACCTGGCCATCATGCTCGACCATGCCGTCCGGATAAATACCGAGTCCGGTTTTTCCATCCGACTCCGGTTTTAGTCGGGTCCAGATATGCATGCGACTCGAATTGAACCAGGCAAGGAATGGCTTCTTCTCGTTGTTGGCGCGGTCGATGAAATTTAAGGTCGCATCGAGAAATTCCTGATCGACCGTTTCCATTCGCTTCTTATCAAGCGGGCCGGTGTCCTCGCAGTTTTGTTTTCCCCATTCGCCGAAGCGGGGATCTCCTCCCGGAGTTTCAACCGTTGTCGCGGTGCATCGCAGGACGCCACGCGGTCCAAATTTGAGTTTGAACTCGGTGTTTTTTGGGTAGTCAGGATGCTCCGGCTCGTCTTCGGCGTTGAGATGGTACAAATTGCCAAAGAATTCGTCGAAGCCATGTACTGTCGGTAGAAATTCATTTCGGTCTCCGAGATGGTTCTTGCCGAATTGTGCGGTTTTGTAGCCGAGAGGCTTGAGCAGCTCGGCTAGAGTCGGATCCTTGTCCGACAGTCCTTCCTTGGCGCCGGGCAAACCAACTTTTAGCAGTCCGGTTCGCATCGGACTTTGGCCGGTGATGAAAGCCGCGCGACCAGCAGTGCAGGATTGCTGACCGTAATAGTCTGTGAAAATCGCGCCTTCATTGGCGATTCGATCGATGTTAGGTGTCCGATATCCCATCATGCCTCGGTTATAGGCGCTGATATTCCAGTAACCGATATCATCCGCCATAATTACGAGAATGTTCGGCTTCTTTTCTTGAGCAATCGCCGGAACACTCAATAATGCTGCCGGCGCGACAGTGAGACATGCGGCTGTAACTACTGCTGCGCTCGAAAGCCGGCGTCTTCTCGTTTGGGCTTCGCCTTGAGGACTCGAAGTCGTTCTCATCGGTCTGCTCCTTGTTGGATGAATTGAGTCGGCGCGACTTATGCCGACGCCTGCGGCGTCCCTGCCGCACTGAAACATGGCGGCTGTGAAAGAGCAAATCGAGGCAGCGATAGCAGCCGGGCCCGGCAAACAAGACTGACAAGCCGCGCTGTTGTCACTTAGACGGATGGCGCGGCTTGGCTAGCCTCTTGGGCGCCGCCCGATCAAAGCCTTGTTCCTTCTCTATAAGGGCGCTAACGATGAACCGTGGGGGAGGGTTCGCTGTGCGCCTGCGTTGGTCTGGGGGCCTAATATTGGCCGGGGCGGCAGCGTTTTGCCTTGCTGGTTGTGCGGGTGCGCCTCGCAATCCCGTCCCCCTGGCCCTTGAAAATCAAGCGACCGTCCTCGGCATGGGCTCCAGCCCGATCCGTTATTGGGGCGATCAGCTCCCCCCGAATGCCGACGCCATGGTCAAGGAAAAATGGGCGCAAGTCCGCGCCACTAGGCCCAAATATCTCGCCAACGGCCACCCGGTTGTGAATTTCCTCGCCATCTCCGGCGGCGGGAGCGACGGCGCCTATGGCGCCGGCCTCATCACCGGTTGGACCGCGAGCGGCAAGCGGCCCGAATTCGATGTCGTCACCGGCGTCAGCACCGGCGCGCTCGCGGCGCCCTTCGTTTTCCTCGGGCCGCGCTACGATCAGGCTTTGAAAGACGTCTACACGCAATCGACCACCGCAGACATCGCCGACGCGCATCCCATCAAAGGCCTGCTCGGCGGCGACGCACTTGCAAGCAATGCTCCACTCGCCGGAGTCATCGCTTCCTACGTGACCGAGGATTTTTTGAAAGAGGTCGCAGCTGAACACAGGAAAGGCCGCCGCCTCCTGATCGGCACCACCAATCTCGATGCGCAGCGTCCGGTCACTTGGGACATGGGCCAGATCGCTCTGATTGGCACGCCTGAGGCGCTCGACCTGTTCCGCAAAGTGCTGCTCTCCTCCGCGGCGATCCCGGCCGTGTTCCCGCCGGGCTTCATCAAGGTTGACGCCGAGGGTTCCCTCTATGACGAGATGCATGTCGACGGCGGCGCCACCCGTGAAGTGTTCCTTCTGCCGACGCAATTTGTGGCCTCGAAAATCGACCCAACGCTCAGCGTCAAACCCATCCGCCGCGTCTATATCATCCGCAACGGTCGCGTCGCCCCGGAATGGAAGGCGGTGAAGGCGAAGACGCTCTCGATCGCCGGTCGCGCCGTCTCAACCCTGATCAAGAACCAGGGCATCGGCGATCTCTATGAGCTTTACGCATTAGCCAAGCGGAACGGCGCGGACTATAACCTCGCCGTCATTCCCGGGGATTTCCCCGATACCAGTACGAGCGCTTTCGATCCGAAATATATGACGGCGCTCTATGATCTCGGCTTCAGAACCGCGAAGGCTGGCTATCCGTGGCGGAAAGTGCCGCCGAGGTTAGGCGAAGCGACGCAAGGCGCCGCGCCGAAGGCTCCCGCAGTGCGACCGAAACCTAAACCTCCGGCCGAACCCAATATTTCCGCGGCGCCGGCGCTGCCGGGCGCCACCGAGCCTGCCTCACAATCCGCGTCTTATTACTGAGCGCTGCTACATCAATCACCTGCGCGCGGAAATTAGATCCTATTGCAACGCAGCAATTGGGTTCGTTTCGCTTTTGTAGCTACCTGGCCTTGATCCGCACTCCTGAACCGTGTCTCCCCTCCGGTGGAATAAACACGATCCCGGCCTTCTCCAGGGCTTCCTGAATGACCTTGAGCGTCTCGGGCCTGGCACCTGAGCCGTTTTCAAACCTGCTCACGGTATTCGCGGCAATCCCAGCTTCCTTCGCCAGATCACGGACCCCCCAGCCGAGAGCCGCACGCGCCATCCGCACCTGTTCACGAGTAATCATGGCCAAAGGAGCCCCTCACAGTTGACACCCCATTCCTTTGTGTGTACAGTGTACACACATTAGTAGGGAGTGGTCAGATGCATCCCGTCAAACACCAAGCAAAGCTCCATAACTGGATTCGCGACCGGCTTCTGCACGAGTTTCCCGACGCCGATGCCGAGACAATCAAAGATACGCTCGAGGGGCTGACCGATCTTCCCGAGATTTTGGCCGGCGTGATCCGGTCGGCGTTGATCGATCAGGCGCTCATTTTGGGTCTCCGTGAGCGCATCGAGGAGATGAAGTTCCGGCTTGAGCGGATCGAGATCAGGGGCACGAAGAAACGGCAGCTGGCGCTTGACGCGATGCAAGAAGCCGGACTCAGCAAATTGGAACAGCCGGATTTTACCGCATCGACAAGACCGGGCACTCCGTCGCTTATTATCAGCGCTGAGGATGCGATCCCGGCAACCTACTGGATCCCGCAGCCCCCCAAGATCGATCGGCAATCAATGCTCGCGAGCCTCAAACGAGGCCTCGAAATTCCCGGCGCTCTCCTGAGCAATCCAAAACCCGTACTCGTCGTAAGGACAAAGTGATGCAGTTCACCGATGCCCAACTGCGGCTGCTCAATGCCAAGCTTGACGGCAAGCACGTTAGGACGCGCAAGGCCGAGGGAACGACGCTCCACTATGTGGAGGGGTGGCATGTCATCGCCGAAGCCAACCGGATTTTCGGGCACGACGCCTGGGATCGGCGGACGATCTCAACCACTTGTGTATGGACCGGAAAGAGCAACGCACGCTACTCCGCGGCTTACACGGCAAAAGTTCGAGTGAGCGTGCGTGCAGGCGATGTCACGATTGTCCGGGAAGGCTCCGGGACTGCCGAGGGTACAGCTTATACGCCGGGACAGGCTCATGAGTTTGCGCTCAAGGGGGCGGAGACCGACGCTACCAAACGCGCTTTGGCCACCTTCGGAAATCCATTTGGTCTTGCCCTTTATGATCGCGAGCAATCAGGAGTACGAAAGTCGAGAGGCCGCGCCGAGGCAGAAGCCCAACAATGGATGTTGCATACCAATGTCCGTGACGCAGGCTCAGTCTTCGACGATCCGCAGAAATTTGCGGAGGCCCTGCGCAAATGTATCAGCGATGCCCCTGACGTCGAAGGCCTCTTCAGCCTGTGGGAGAGCAATATCGATACCGTGAGGCGGCTGAGCCGTCATGGTCCATCGGGAAAAGCAGCAAATTTGCTAGCCCAAGGCTTGGTCAGCCACCTAAAGAATTGCGCTGTTTCGCTTTCAAAAAGCGATCACGATCACTCAGGGCGAAACGCCGGAACACTAGTTTCGCAATCCAAAACGTAAGGGATTTTGGCAACTCGCTTCGCGGCAGGTGGGCCTCTTTCACGTCTTGACAGTTTCGCCCGCACGAGGCGTGGTAGCTCCCCTTGTCAAGGAGGCGCCCATGCCGCTGCACTACACCAAGGTCTTCGCGCTTCTAGCGCTCCTCACCATTGGCGCGTTTTTGTTTTGGCTGGTGGTGGGCTCGTGGTGGCAGGGCGAATCCGAATCGAAGATTGGGGCGCCTCAAGCCGGCGCTGCTCTGCCCGACAGCAAATAGAGCGTATCGGGTTCACATGCGTTAGCTTTTTCCACCCAAGCTTCAAGTCTTCAAGGGGTCCGCTATGCCGAGGCTGTTTGCCGGCATCGAAATTCCAACACCTATTGCCGACAGGCTGAGCTTCGCCAAGGCCGCCATCCCTGGCGCCCGGTGGATCGACCCGGAAAACTATCACCTCACCCTTCGCTTCATCGGCGATGTCGACGGCGCCACCGCGCGCGACTTCATCCAGAGTTTGGGCCAGATCGAAGCGGCGCCTTTCGAACTCAAGCTCGACGGTCTCGGCAGCTTCGGCGGCAACAAGCCGCGCGCGATCTTCGCCAGCATCGCATCGTCGCCGGCGCTGGAGATCCTGCAGCGCGCGACCGAGCGGGCCGCGCGCGAAGCAGGCCTGCCGCCGGAGCCGCGGAACTTCAAACCTCACGTCACGCTGGCACGGCTAAGAGGCGCGCGCGCCGATCAGGTTGCCCGGTATCTCGAACTGCAAGGCGCTTTCCTGAGCAGTCCATTTCCCGTAAGCGAATTCGTCTTATTTTCGTCCCGAGATTCCGTGGGCGGCGGACCCTATGTCGTCGAAGCCGCCTATCCGCTGGAGCGTTGAGCGTCCGGCTTGGCGGCGACGCTGTCTCTCGGCGCCAGAGCTTCGAGCAGACCCTCCGCGGCCGCCTCGATCAGATCGAGCGCATGATCGAACCCTTCTGCTTCACCGAAGAACGGGTCTGGCACGTCGCGCGTCCCGGTCTGCGGCGCAAACTCGAGAAACTGGCGGATCTTTCCGTGCCCGCGCTTCGGCGACAGCTGTCGCAGATCTCCGTGATTGGAGGCATCCATCGCCAGGATCAAGTCGAAGCGGGAAAAATCGTCCGGCCGCAGTTGCCGCGCGCTCTGCGTCGAGATGTCGATGCCGCGTCGCATCGCAGCTTGTTGCGCGCGATTGTCCGGCGCCTGGCCTTCGTGCCAGTTGCCGAGGCCCGCAGAGTCGATCTCGAAACAATCGCTCAAGCCCCGCTCGGCGACCAGGCGCCGAAACACGCCCTCAGCCATGGGCGAGCGGCAG
>DATBSU010000111.1:0-3264 GCA_036559585.1 Methyloceanibacter sp. | reverse complement strand
TCGGCAGGCGCCGAGCTTTGTTCCTTGGCGCCGCGAGACTTGTCTACGTCACCGGACTCAGCGAGTGCGTCCGAGGACTTTGGCTTGGCGCTAGCGGCGCCAGACATTGGAGGCGCGGAGCTCTGCTCCTTGGCGCCAGTCGAGTTGTCCGCCGAGCCGGCATCCGGCTCGGTTGCAGCCCTCGCGGCCTCATGCGAAGTGCCTGACTGCGTCGGCGGGTTCAGCTGCTGCTTGGACGAGGAGTCCAGTTGTTCCGCAGCAAGAGCCGGCGTGAGACCAAGCAGAAGCGCTGCTGTGGCCGTTGAGACGAGAAATCGGGTCATGACGACCTCCTCTCTTTATCTTCGTACCAACACACATGGCTAGAGAATTTCCCCTGGCCATGGGAGATAAACTTTTTTAGGGGGAGATCGTTCCGTGGGGACATTGTTGTGTTTGCGCGCCCGCGTCGTTCCGGCGCGTGTGGGATCCAATCCAGCTGCCTTCGTGCAAGCGACGACGCTATCCTCAAACTCCCACCTCCCCCTCGCGGGGAGGTTGGCTCACGATCAGCGAGCCGGGTGGGGGCAATCGCGAAGCGATCACGTTCGGAAGCGGCCCACCCCACCCGTCCTAGCTTCGCTCGGACCCCCTCCCCGTCAAGGGGAGGGGTGCAGCAAGTGTCGAGGCTACCGCTTCGCTGCTCGAGCGCGGAGATGCTTGCGGATCGGCTCCGAGGTGGTGGCGACCAGCTCGGCGGTGAGGTTGCGAAGCTCGTGCGAATGCGCCGTGAAGCTCTCGATCGTCTCGTGCCAATGCTTCATCTGCAGCTTCAGCGCCTGCATCGGGTTGGTGATTCCGGTGAGATCGCGCGCATGTTCGAGGCTCGAGTTCATCGCCTCTTGCGCCATGTCGAGCAGCTTGGCGTTGACGGCGGATGCGCCTTTTTGCGCGGCGCTCAACGATTGCTTGAAGGTCTCGGCGGCATCGTCGCTTTCGATCTTCGCCGTCGTCACCAGCGCGCGTGACGTTGGCGCAGGTTCCGGCGCCGGCTGCTTTATCGGCTCCGGCATCGGCTCCGGCGCGTAGATCACCTCCGCCTCGTGCTCGCTTGCTCTGGCGGCGCTGCTCAGCGAGACTGTCGTCTTCTCGACCTGCTTCTCGGCCGCCTTCAACGCGTCCCCGGCTTCGCGGAGATTGACCTTCTCTGCCTTTTCTTTGTGCGCCTTCTTCGATTTCCCTGACTTGCGTTCTGCCATTGCATTCCCCTTTTTTTCGCCGAAATCGACCAGCGGGGGGCTGATCGCGAAGACTCGGCTTGGCTCCAGAGTCAAAATTAATGCAAAGCCGGGGCCATATTTCGGCAGATGCGCTCAAGCAGTGAAGCGGTAGCGCAAATAACCATGCACTCGATGAGGTCGCTCGGCTAAGCTCACACTCTTCAGTAACGCGCGAGCATGAGTCTTTGTTCGCTCACCAAAATCCTATGCAGTCGTAATAGGCGTTCCAATAGCGCGGGTCCGGCGTGTCGATCTCGATGGCTTGCTTCAGCAATGGCCTACATTCCGGCGGGCTATTGGTGAAGCCGAAAATATAGAAGTCGACGCTGCTCTCTTGACGCTGGTGTTTGCTCCGTATTTGCCCGGCCTCGGCGTGAGGCGCGAAGCAAAGAAGGGCGACGACGAGAACGAGCAATCGTGGCGCAATCATCATCTTTTGGTCCGCCTATTTGTTTCCCGCCAGCACCGCAGCTGAAGGCTGCCTTTCATCTTGAGGAAGATCGGGATCGAACACTGCCCAGCTCGGCGCTGCGCTCGTCCAGATGGTGATGGCAGGCTTGCCTATCTCCGCATCGTCGAGCGTGCCGGCCCTGACAGCAAGAATATGCGGGCGTGCCTCCGATCCGGTGAACACCGGCGTCCCGCATTGCGGGCAGAACTGCCGGTGCATCTTGTTGCCGCTATCGGCGATACACTGATAATCGCGAAGCTCGCCCGTGACTTTGATCTTGTCAGAGGGGAAAGCGACATTGACCGTGCCGCTGCCGGCGCCGATCTTCTGGCAGAGCTTGCACCAGCACACCCGCGTGGTGATTGGCTCCGCCTCGATTTCGTATCGCACCGCCCCACACAAGCATCCGCCGCTAATAGTCATGGTGCTCTCCAAACTCTCCCCGCCCACGGCGTCATCGCCGGCTCGATCCGGCGATCCATTCCACTGGCGCTTTCGCACGCTGTGCGGTAACGGCGTGGATGCCCGGGTCAAGCCCGGGCATGACGCCTGGGAATAGGAAATTCTATCGCAACGAATTACATCCCCATCGCGGCGGCTTTATTAAGCAGCGCCTCGGCCTGGCGGATCGAAGCAATATCGATCAACCGCCCGTCGAGCGAGACCGCGCCCTTGCCTTCCTTCGCGGCCTGCTTCATCGCCTCGACGATGCGCTTCGCCTTGGTGACTTCAGCCTCTGACGGCGTAAACACTTGGTTGGCGAGCTCGACTTGGCTCGGATGGATCGCCCATTTACCCTCGAAGCCGAGCACCGCGGCACGCTTGGCAGCCGCCAGATAACCTTCGGGATCGGAGAAATCGCCGAACGGCCCGTCGATCGGGCGCAAGCCGTAAGCCCGGCAGGCGACCATCATGCGCGACAGCGCGTAGTGCCACGGGTCGTTCCAGTAGAACTCACGCGGCTTGTCGCCGTCTTTATCCGAAAGAATACCGTAATCCGGATGCGGCGCGCCGATGCCCATGGTCCGGGCCCGGGTCGAGGCGGCATAGTCGGCGACGCCGAAGCTCATCGCCTCGACGCGCTTCGAGCTCTGCGCGATCGCTTCCACATTGGCCATGCCGAGCGCGGTCTCGATCAGAAGCTCAAAGCCGATCTTCTTCTCGCGCTTCTTATATTGCTCGATCTGCGTCACCAGCATGTCGATGGCATAGACATCCTGCGGCACCCCGGTCTTGGGGATCAGGATCATGTCGAGGCGCGGGCAGTTCTCCACCACATCGACCACGTCGCGATAGGCATAATGCGTATCGAGACCGTTGATGCGGATCATCATCACCTTGCTGCCCCAATCGAGGTCATTGAGGCCCTGGATGATGTTCTTGCGCGCCTGCTCCTTGTCGTCCGGCGCGACTGCGTCTTCGAGATCGAGGAAGATGATGTCGGCGGCGCCCTTCGCGGCCTTCTCGAACAGCGACGGGTTCGACCCCGGCACGGCAAGCTCGGAACGGTGGAGGCGGGGTGTCGCCTGTTGGATCAACGTGAAACTCATCTCT
>DATBSU010000110.1:0-5526 GCA_036559585.1 Methyloceanibacter sp. | reverse complement strand
AAGGTCGGCGGCCTTAACATTCAGCGCGGCGAGCGCGTCATTCGCCGCCGACTCTGCGTCGAGTTCGGCAAGCTCGCCCGCCATCGCGGAGGCTTGCGCCTCGAGGCGTGCCAAGCGCGACGCGAGTTCGGCCTTCTCCTGATCCAGCCTTCGCCGCTCGGCACGCGCTTGCGCCAAATCGCTCGTCGCGTGGCTCAGCGAGGCTTCGGCCGCTTCAAGCGCTGCCTTGCTGGCGAGCGCCGCCCCGCGGAGCTGCGGCTCCTCGTGATCGCGCGAATTCGCCGCCTCCAGGCGGCGGCCTTCCTCTTCCAAGCCACGCAGCATGCCTTCCGCTTCGGCGATGTGCTCTTCCTCGCGGGCAAGGTCGCGCAAAGCTTGCGCCAATCGTGTCTCAAGCTCGGATTGCCGGGCTTTGGCGCGGGCCTCCTCGCGCTCCAGCGCATCGCGCTCCACGCTCAAGCGGTGCAGCACCGCCGCGCGCGATGCCTCCTCGTCGCGAAGCGGTTGCAATTTTTCCGCGGCCTCAGCCTGCTGTCGCAGCGCCTCGCCTTCCGCTTTTGTCTCGCGGCCCATGGCCCCGAGCGAGTCCTGGAAGGCGGCCTCGGCCTCATCCACATGAGCGCATGCCGCCTCCCAATGCAGGTGATGCGCCAAGGCCTCGGCCTCTCTGATCTTGCCGGAAATCTCGCGATAGCGTTGTGCCTGCCGCGCCTGACGCTTCATCGCCTGCAATTGCGAATTGATCTGCCCGATCAGGTCGCCGAGCCGCGATAGATTGGCTTCGGTGGCTTTCAGCCTGAGTTCGGCTTCATGGCGCCTACTATGCAGGCCGGCGATCCCGGCGGCGTCTTCCAAGACGCGGCGGCGCTCTTGCGGCGGTGCATTGACGATTTCGCCGATGCGGCCCTGGCGCACCAACGCCGGCGAGCGTGCACCGGTCGCCGCATCTTCGAACAACAGTCGAATGTCGCGCGCACGCGCATCTTTGCCGTTGACGCGATAGGCCGAGCCCGCCTCGCGCTCGATCCTGCGGGTGACTTCGAGCGTATCGGAATCGTTGAATTCGGCGGGCGCTTTCCGCGTGCTGTTGTCGATGAACAGCGTTACCTCGGCGGCATTGCGCGACGGGCGCACCTCGGAGCCGGCGAAGATCACGTCCTCCATCGCCGAGCCGCGCATGCTCTTATAGGAGGTCTCGCCCATGGCCCAGCGCAACGCCTCGAGCAGGTTCGACTTGCCGCAGCCATTCGGTCCCACGACACCGGTCAGGCCGGGCTCGATCAGAAGCTCGGTTGGGTCAACGAAGGATTTGAATCCAAGTAGGCGAAGACGTGTGATCTTCACGGGCCGATGATCCTTAAGGTGTGAAACGCGGCACGCTGCGATTAACGCGAGGCCGCCGCTATAATCAAGACGACGACTGCGGCTCGATCAAGGCCTTGATTTCCTCGAAGGTGACCTCGCCTTGGGCTTTTTTCCCATTGGCGAAGAAGGTCGGCGTACCAATCACGCCGAACTTGCGCCCCCGCTGTTTTACCTCGTTCAAGCCGTCGATAATGGTTTGATTCGCAAGGCACTTGTCAAATGTCTCGCGGCTCATACCACTGGATTGGGCGACTTTGAAGATCTCGTCGAGCCGCACCTCCTGGCTGACCCATTCGGATTGGCGGGCGAGATAGGCCTCGAACAGGGGGTACCATTTACCGTCGGCCGCACAAAAGTTAACGAGGGCGGCATTGCCCGACGCGTGCCCGATCGGGAACTCTCGAATGATATAGCGGACCTTGCCGGTATCGATCAGCTCTCGCTTCACCCTGGGGAAGACGTTCTTGTGGTAGTTGCGGCAATGCGGGCAGGTGAGCGAGGCATATTCGACGATGGTGACGGGCGCACTCGCTTTGCCCAGCACATGGTCTCCGAGCGGGCCTGGGGCGAGCAGCTCAGCCGGCGGCGGTCCTGTCAGGCCCTTGGTCTCCGGCGTCGCGTCGACGGTGCGCGCTGCGCCGCCGCAGCCGGCGAGCCCGAGTGTTACTGCGGCCAGAAGCGATACTGTGACAAGCCGCGACGCCATGCCTGATTCCGATTCTATTGCCCTGCGGGTGCTGGGGCTGGAGCGGCGGGTGTCTCCGCGCTGCCCGGTTCGAGGATCGCGTCGAAATCCTTGAGCTCATGCTGCGTACCGAGCCTCTTGCCGTTGACAAAGAAGGAGGGCGTCGAGTCGACGCCGAACTCCTCGTTGCCGCGCCTGCGGATCTCCACGATCTTGTCGAACATCGCCTTGTCGGCGAGGCATTTGTCGAACTCCTCCTTCGACATGCCGGACTGCCGCGCGATCAGCAGCAGCTTGTCCTTGCCTTCATTGCCGGTGACGGCCCAGGTCGGCTGCGTCTCGAATAGCGCATCGACCATCGGGAAATAGCGGTCGTTGCCCGAGCAGCGCGCCACCATGAAGGCGGCAAGCGCGAGTCCGTCGAGCGGGAATTCGCGCAAGATGTACTTCGCCTTGCCGGTGTCGATATATTTGGTCTTGATCTGCGGCAGCACTTCTTTCTGGAAGAGCGCGCAGTGCGGGCACGTCATCGAGGCATATTCGACGATCGTATTGGGCGCATCAGCCGAACCGATCATCATCTCGGGCAACGGGCCTGGTTTCATCAGCTCGGCGACCGCTGGATCGCTCTTCGGGTCACCGGCGGTCGCGAGTTCGCCTCCGCTGAAGCCGCCGCGATAAGCGTAGATACCGGCTGCCACCACCACCGCGACCGCGGCCGCCAACATCAACGTCGTCGGGGCGCTTATGCCGCCGGCCGGTTTGCCAGCCGGTGCTTTGCTATCTTGAGATTTGTCCTTCGCCACGCTTCCTACTCCGCCGATTGAGATCCCGTTGCGGGCGCCAGGCGCCCGATTTGTCCCTTTCCGTTAAGCCATGAGAAGCTTCCGCGCCAGCCCCGTTCAGCGAGGCTTTTGGCCGCGAATGGCCGAGCCGAGCCGCGACAGGGCCTGTTTCAGGCCGTCTTTTTCGATCTTTGCCGTTTGCTTCAGGCTGGTCTCATCAATTTCGAGTGAGCCGGTGTGGCTGCGCGGCGACTGTCTCGTCACCGGCGCTTGCACGATGCGAAGCGCCGCCACGGCGCGATAGCCGAAATAGGTGTTGACCCGCTCCAGGATCTGGTCGGCGCGATGCTGCACTTCGATGGCGCGAGGTCCGTCGACCCGGAGCACCAGCGTGGCGCCCGGTGTGCGTCTGGAGGTCGTGGGGGCGTCGCCCTCTTCTTGGCGCCGGGGCCATGCCACCTTGTCAGGCGCGGTGAATTGCGCGAGGTCGGCGCCCACGATCGAGGCCCATTCGCTAAGCAGCGTCGTCGTGGCGAAGCCGCGGGCCCGCGCGACGGGATCGAGCGTCCGCGCCACATAAGCGCCGACCGCCCTGGCGCTGATCCATTTCGACCCTTGGCTCATGTGTGTCGATCTTCCCGTGGATGGCGGGCGCAGGTTTCTTGCTCCAGCCTCGCCCCGAGCTTACACCAGCAACATGGCGAAAAGCGCGGGCACGAAAGCTTTGCCAACAAGACGGCGCAAGGCGCCATCCGTGGCGGCCGCGCTGCTAGATTGGTATGACCGCAATCGCCGCATCCTGCCCTGGCGCGCGCTGTCCGGCGTCAAGCCCGACCCCTATCGCGTCTGGCTCAGCGAGATCATGCTGCAACAGACCACGGTGAAGGCGGTGACCCCGCGTTTTGCCGATTTCCTGCGCCGCTGGCCCAACGTGATCTCACTCGCACAAGCTGAGCTTGGCGAAGTGCTCGCTTTCTGGGCCGGCCTTGGCTATTACGCACGCGCGCGGAACCTGCATGCCTGTGCCCGCGTCGTGGCCGAGCAGCATCACGGCAAATTTCCTGACTCGGAGTCTGAACTCCGCAAGCTTCCAGGCATCGGCGACTACACCGCCGCGGCAATCGCCGCCATCGCCTTCGATCGACGCGCGAGCCCTGTCGACGGCAATATCGAGCGCGTGGTGGCGCGGCTCTTCGCGGTGACTAAGCCGCTCCCTGCCGCCAAGCCTGAACTCAGGGAACTCGCAAGCCGTCTGACGCCCGACGCACGCGCCGGCGATTTCGCGCAAGGCATGATGGATCTTGGCGGCACCATCTGCACGCCACGACGCCCAGCCTGCAGTCTCTGTCCGCTTCGGCCATGCTGCGCAGCCTATGAGGCAGGTCTCGCCGAAGCGTTGCCCTATCGGGACGAGAAAAAGCAACGGCCAACCCGACGCGCTACCGCCTTCGTTGCCATCCGCGAGGATGGCGCCGTGCTGCTCCGCGAGCGGCCTTTGCGCGGTCTGTTGGGCGGCATGCTCGAAGTGCCGTCATCGCCTTGGGTTGAGGCGGAGACCGCGGCGAAATCCGCGCTGAAACACGCGCCCCTGAAGGCGAAATGGCGCGAACTGCCCGGGCTCGTCGAGCACACATTCACCCATTTCCATTTAGAGCTTCGCGTGCTTCGCGTCGAGACCGGCGCCAAGCCGTCGCTGTCACGCACGGCTTGGCCTGAGCGTTGCCTCTGGCTAAGCCCCCGCGATTTTCATGCCGCCGCGCTGCCTAGTGTCATGAAGAAAGTTCTGGCCCATGCGTCTGCGCTCGCGGCGCCGAGCAAGCTTAGGAATTCGGCGTCGCCAATTCCCGCCGCGCCAGCTCGCGCAAAGCGTCGATCGGCTTGAGCTCGCCTTCGCGCTCGAAATGCCAGAAGGTCCAGCCATTGCAGGCAGTCGCCCCTTGCACATGCGCTCCGATCTTGTGGATCGAGCCTTGTGCGCCGGCGCAAGAAATACTGCCATCGGCCACCACGCGCGCTTCGTGCCGCGCCGCCGGATCGTAAAGCACGGTGCCGGGCGAGATCAGCCCAAGCTCGACCAGCGCGCCGAACGGAATGCGGGCCTCCGCGCGCTTGCTCTTGGAAATTTCCAGCGATGCAGCATTGAGCGTGTCGAGCGATGCGATGCGCGCCTCCGCAGCATCCGCATAGATCTGCTCACGCTCGATGCCGATGAAATTCCGTCCAAGCTTCTTGGCAATGGCCCCGGTCGTGCCGGAGCCGAGGAAAGGATCCAGCACGACGTCGCCTTTGTTGGTCGAGGCAAGCAAAATGCGATGCAGCAGCGCTTCGGGCTTTTGCGTCGGATGCACTTTCCGCCCGCCATCGTGCTTCAGCCGCTCGGGCCCCGAGCAGATCGGGAACAGCCAGTCCGAGCGCATCTGCAGATCTTCGTTCAGCGCCTTCATCGCATCGTAGTTGAAAGTGTAGCGCGCAGATTGGCCCAGCGACGCCCAGATCAAGGTCTCATGCGCATTGGTGAAGCGGCGGCCTCTGAAATTCGGCATCGGGTTTGTCTTGCGCCAGATCACGTCGTTCAAGATCCAGAAGCCGAGATCCTGCAGGATGGTGCCGACGCGGAAAATGTTGTGATAGGAGCCGATCACCCAGAGCGAGCCGTCGGGCTTCAGCGCGCGGCGGCATTCGCGAAGCCAG
>DATBSU010000109.1:0-1931 GCA_036559585.1 Methyloceanibacter sp. | reverse complement strand
CGAGAAGTTTGGCTGGTCGCGGCTCTATTGGCACACCCGCGAGAGCAACGTGGCGGCACGGCGGCTCTACGATAAGTTTGCCAAGGCGGACGATTTTGTCCGTTACCGCCTCGTTCTCAATCAGTAAGCTATTGATGCGCGCGCAACTCCGCTGACTGCTAGAATCATCGGCATGGCGCCAATGCACAACCCAAGAACCAAAGCACTGATCGTCACCGCCGACGATTTTGGCCTGTCCAAAGAGGTCAACGAGGCGGTCGAGCGCGGTCATCGCGACGGCATTCTCTCCGCCGCGAGCCTGATGGTGGGCGCGCCGGAAAGAGACGATGCCGTGCGCCGCGCCCGCAACCTACCGAAGCTCGGTGTCGGACTACATGTGACCCTGCTCGACGGCCGGCCCGTGTTGCCGCCAAGTGATATTCCCGGGCTGGTCGGCGCGGATGGGCGGTTCTTTACCGACCCGGTCCGCTTCGGCATCGCACTCTATTTTTCGCCCGACCTTCGGGCGCAAGCCCGTGCCGAGATCGAAGCGCAGTTCCGGCGCTTTCGGGACACCAGCCTCACCCTGGACCACATCAACGGCCATAAACATTTCCATCTTCACCCGGTGGTGCTGGAGACGATCATGAAGACCGCGCCGAGTTTCGGCTCGCCTCCCATCCGCGTTCCCTTCGAGCCTTTCGCTCCCTCTTTCGCAGCAAGCAGGGATCGTGCACTTGGCCGCTTCACGAGGGCCTGCTTCTATTCTCTGCAAACGCGACGCCTCGCGCGGAAACTGAAACAGGCCGGCATTGCCAGAAACAAATATGTCTTCGGCCTGAATGACAGCGGCGCCATGACAGAACAACTTATGCTGAGCTTCATTGAGCATCTGCCGTTGGGCGTCACCGAACTGTATTGCCACCCTGCGACAGCGCGCTGGGACGGCGCTGACGCCCTCCCCGCTCATTATCGGCCAGTGGAGGAGTTCCGCGCCCTTGTCAGCCCCGCCGTGAAAGCCAAACTGGCCGCCTGCAATTTACAGCCGCAGAACTTCCGCGCGGCCTGCGGGGTTTGAACCATGAAGCTCGGCGTCATCCTCGGTGCGATTTTAGGCCTAGCACTCGCGACGATTCTCGTCGTTCATTTCGGCTGGCGCGAAATCGTTGACGCGGCTGTCGCCGCAGGTTGGCAAGGCCTACTTGCCATTACCATCGTCTATTTTGTCGGTATCCTGCTTTGCGCCGCAGCCTGGCAAACCCTCATCCTCGATTCCCCGCCCAACCTTTTCTTATCCTGCTTCTGGAGTCGATGGCTTCGCGAGAGCGTCGGCAATCTGCTTGCCCTAGTGCCGACGGCCGGAGAACTCGCCGGAGCCCGCGAGCTCACCTATCACGGCGTCCGGCCTGGGATGGCGGGGGCAAGCACCGTCGTTGACCTCACCATGGAACTCCTGAGTCAGATCGCCTTCACTCTGATCGGCCTCGTTCTCCTCTTCACCTGGCACCAGGGGCAGGAGCTCAGCACTTGGCTCGCTGTGGGAATCGGCGTTTTGATTCTCGCAGCCGCAAGTTTCATCCTGGCGCAGAAGAAAGGCCTGTTCAGCCTGCTCGAACGGCTCTCGGAAAAGCTCGACCTGAAATGGGCGTGGAACGACCTCCCAGGCGGCGAAGGCATCCATGACTCGATCCAAACCATCTATCGTCACCACAGCCGCATCTTTACCGGCTTCATGCTGCATCTCGCCGCGTGGATTGTCGGCGCGACCGAGGGCTGGGTCGCGCTTCGCTATATGGGGCACCCCCTGCCCTGGGCGGACGTGCTGATACTGGAAAGCGTCGCCTTCGCACTCCGCACCGCGACCTTTATCGTGCCGTCGCGGCTTGGCGTGCAGGAAGGCTACTATGTCGTGCTCGGCGCCATGTTCGGGCTCTCACCCGATGTGGCGCTCG
>DATBSU010000108.1:0-5808 GCA_036559585.1 Methyloceanibacter sp. | reverse complement strand
TGAGCCCAGGGCAATCGGGCGAAGGCCGGATCCTCATCCTGAGGAGCCGCCGCAGGCGGCGTCTCGAAGGATGGCGGCCGGGCGAATTCTTTGGATTCCTCCCTTGGCCGTCCTTCGAGACGCCCGCTTCGCGGGCTCCTCAGGACGAGGGTTGTGGATTTATTCCTTCACTCGATCCGCCCTGGCCTGAGCCCTTCTCCCGCGAGGGAGAAGGGATGCGCATGGCGTCACGATTTCTCGGTCGGCAGCTTGCCTTCCGGCGTCACCTTGTCGATCGCCTTGGGCAGATATTCGGCGAGCTGAGCCGCGACCTTGTCCATCGGAATGCCGAACTTGGCGCCGAGCTCCTTCATGCGCTCGGAGCCGAGCGCCTGCTGAACCTGCTCGGCCGAGATCGGCATGTTCGGGCCGGTGCCGACCCAGGACTTCACCTTGTCGCCATAGCCGCTCTTCTCGAAATCGGCGATGACGCCATTGAGGCCGCCGCGCTTCTCGATATAGCCGTTGAGCAGCGTGGCGACCTCGACGCCGATGACGCCGCCGATGATTCCATCGAGCAGACCCATTGTCGTTCTCCTTTCGAGCCTCGAGCGCCGCAGCACGCGGCCGCGGCGACGGCGGAGACATAGGGCGCAGCGCGGCCGCGTCGATGCGGCCGGCGGGCGCATATGGTAGGGTTCGACGCGGCATGGCGCGACAAAAGCGACGCCATGCGAGAGCGATGGCGCTTCATCAAATCTATATTGTCGAGAGTAATGAATATCCAACCGCGCAGGGCGACAAGATGAAATGCGAATATGACGCCTCCGCCGATGCGGCGTACATCATGATCGGAGACGGCGACTCCTCGAGGTTCGGATTTACATACGCTTGCGATCCCTCCGAGGTCGATGGCCTGATCCATCTGGACTTCGATATGGACGGCCGGCTCATCGGGGTCGAAGTCCTGCAGGCGAGCCGGAAATTGCCCCGAGCGCTGCTCGACGCCTGCTCGTCCGAGAAGAAAGGCTCCATCTGAAAGAATGTTCGCGACTTGCTCTCGTGGGCCGTTGTGGGATTATGGTGACATGGGGTTGCAAAATTGAACCAATGAGAAGAAGTGGAATTACCTTTTGCCCGGCGAGGTTTAACATTAGATCTTTCCGATAGTCGTGATCCATATCACGTAGATGTCAAAAAGTAAACAAAATTTTGATTTCTATGCAAAGGTTTGCAATAACCTTGACGAAGTCCGCGGCGCCCACCACCTACACCACGCTCTATGTGCATGATCTCGACGATCACATCATCGCCGAGACCGATACGAGCGGCCAGACGCTGCGGGAATATATCTGGCTGGGCGATATTCCTCTCGCCGTGGTGGACAAGGTCGCGACCGGCGCGCCGGTCATCTATTATGTCCACGCCGATCACCTCGGCCGCCCGGCGCGCATGACCGCGCAGAACCAGGCCTGGGTGTGGGACGTGATCTACTCGCCCTTCGGCGAGACGAGCTATATATGGACCAATCCGGGAACGCTGGACATCCGCTTCCCCGGCCAATGGTTCCAGCTGGAGAGCGGGCTCGCCTACAATTGGCATCGGCATTATGACGCGACGCTGGGGAGGTATCTGCAGCCGGATCCGATTGGGCTGACGGCGCTGCTGAGCGACGGGCCGAGTGCGTATGGATATGTGGAGCAAAGCCCGCTGGTTTATGTGGATCCGGATGGGTTGCAGGCGATTCCCTTTCCTCCCACTTATTGGCCCGCCGCTCCAAATCCTTCGGTTAATTCGCAGAACGCGGCGCAGCAACTCACAGGCATTTTGCGCTGGAATTTTCGTAAGACGTATCAAACATACACGCGTTATAATCCGAGGACCAAGCAATGTTACAGCGGCCGGACCTCCGGCTATGCCGATGCATGGACCAATGTGATCAATCGAAGCCTCGATCAGTGGGATCTGACCGCCGAGGGATTCCAGTCGCCTATCCTCGACAGGTCGTCCGATTCCTATGGCGCTATTCGGGGCCGTGAACAGCAGCTCATCGAAATCAACGGAGGTGCCGCTTCCGAGGGCGGTGTCTCAAGGAACATGGTCAATGGGATAAGCGCCTGGAATTTCTCGAGGCGACGCTATCTAGATGCTGCGACTGCAGCGTTTGGTCTGCCTGTTCCTGGCGAACAATGCACTTGCCCGTGAAGGAAAGAGATGCCGATGACAAACGAGCAATACGAGAGGTTAAAGCGGTTTCTCGGCCTCTTCCATGATTGGTATATGAACGTGCCCAATAGCCCGCCCTCGTCGCACCCGCTCGCGGTTGCGGAAGAGTTGGAAAAGAAGTCACTGGCGAAGGCAAGAAGCGGCCTTCTGATGGCGGTCAATGATTTGGTAGAGATGTCGAGCGACTGGAGCCCGGAGCAAGTCACCGAAGCCGACCGACGTTTCATCGAGAACAGCGCCCCCTCTCTCTCGGAGATGCGTAGGGCCTTTTCGAAGCAGTATCGACGGGTTCTCAAGCGGGGACGGATCAATACCATAGCCGAATATTATTTGGTGAAAGGAATTGTGGATGGGGGAGCCATCAAAATGGATGCGAGCGAAAGCACTGACGTTGCTTCGATGCTCGCGAGCTACGAATTGCAGGTGACGCGGGATTGCTGACAATAGGAGGACGCTACGGGAGTATCTCTGGGATTTACGTTGACATGATACGCATCGCACAGTTTCCGGGGCGTGTGACAAGAGTTCCGCTTTAGTAACCTGAGTTCATCAACTCGGTCGAACAAGCGCGGGACGTTCTGCGAGCCCAGCGAAGCGGGGTAGGCTTGCCGGGATCAACGGCATCGTCACCTATCAGAACAGCGCTTCCGTCGGCCCGACGATCGCATCCTCGATCACTTGGTATCCTTTTGGCCCGGTGTCTAGCATCGCCTTCGGCAACGGCCTCAAGGCGGCTTATACGCTGGACACCGATTATCGAATCACTCGGGTGCGGGTCGGCCCTGCCAGCGACCCCGGCGCGACGCTCGACCGCAGCCTCTCCTGGACCGGAGAGACGATCAATTCGATCACCGACAATCTGTTCCCGGGGACCACGCCGCCCGGCGACTACACCGCGCAGACGCAAAGCTTCACCTACACGCCGACGCGGCGGCTGAAGATGGCGACCGGCTATTACGGCGCGCTCTCCTGGACCTATGACGGCAATGCCAACCGCGCGTCTCAGACGCTCAATGGCGTGACCTCGACCTACGCTTTTCTGGCGACCTCGAACCGCCTCGCCTCGGTGATGCCCGCCGGCGGCTCGGCGCGAAGCTTCACCCATGACGCGGCCGGCAATGTGAAGACCGACACGCGCCTCGGCGCGCTCGGCATGAGCTTCGAGTATGACGTGGAAGGTCGGCTGTCGAAGGCGCGGCGGTTGGAGGCGACCCATGCGATCATCAATACTATAACGTGGATATCCCCGTATGCCGGCAAATTTCTAAGCGGCGAGGGACGCGGGCGGGAGAGAGATGTTACGAAACCGCGGCCGCCCGATATGCAGCATGCCTCAAGGGGGATCCCCTTCCGCCACTCGACACTTGGAACAACTGACATGGCCTTGCTTGATGTACAAGGATTCCTCCGAGAGGGAGGAGGGTCTACGCGACCTTTCGAGGCGCGGGTTTCCGAGCCTGAAGTCACACCGGAAGGCGACTATTTTTGTCGCGTCCGCATTCATCCACTGTTGTCCGGTGAGAAGCGAATTCATGGTGTGGATCGCGAACAGGCTGCGCGTCTTGCTATAGAGTTCGTCAGACAGATCGTCGCCGGCAAGGAGGTTATAGACGCGAACTCGACAAATATCCAATTCTAATGCCAAGTAGATTTGCGACGATGCGGCATTCACATTCCGCCTGACATGAAAAAGCATCGTCCGGTCAACCAACGATACTGGTAGGTACAACATGGATACGAATCGGACGGCCGTTCGTGATCTGATAAAAAAAGCTCTAGACAATGGCCTAACTAAAGAAGAGTATCATGATTTTGTTTCCAAAATGGAAGAAGATGTCGATAATGTCGTTAATCAGGCGGTCCATGCCCTTGGGCACTATATTGTAGACATCGACATTCGAATAAGAGATGTGGGTTATGGCAGAATCTGTGAGCGGGAGCTTCGTGATTTTTTGGAACGTCTCGAATAGTTTGCGACAGCTTTTATGGGACGGCGACGCGGTGATCCACGCATGAGCGGCGACCCGCGCAACAATCGCTGCTGGCCGAGAGACGACTGACGATCGCCTCGAGCGCGCTGACGTGGGCGTCGATCCAGTCCGGAAGCGTTTGCGTCCAGCTCGCCTTGGCGAATGTGAAGCTCGAAGCCCCCAGCACGCGACGAAAATCTGCGCCATGCGGATCTCGCCGGTGAGCCTGTCGACGACGACCGGGACGCCGTCGCCAGGGAATTCAGGGAATTACGGTGACATGATACGAGTTGTTCAATTCTGGTGAGCCACTGCCGCTCGGGTCCAGCGCGGAGCGCACGCTGACCCGGGACGAGAACAATGGCCAGTTCCAGCTGCGCTATGACGAGCGCAATCGTCTCGACCGCGTGATCGTCGGCGGGCTGACGACGACCTATGGCGTCAACGGTCTCGGCGAGCGGACGACGAAGGATGGGCGGCCGACATTCGGCGTGTTCGAGCGTGTCTACGACCTCTCCGGCCAGCTGCTCGGCCTCTACAAGAGCGGCGCTCTGGACGAGGAGATCGTCTGGCTGGGCGCTCTGCCAGTGGGGACGATCCAGGGCGGCGCGGCCTATTCGATCGCCCCGGACCATCTCGGCGCGCCCTACAAGATCGTCAATTCCGCGAATGCCCAGGTGTGGGTCTGGGATCACGACCCCTTCGGCAATGGCGCGCCGACGGCGGCGGCGGGGTTCTGGCATCGCCTGCGCTTTCCGGGGCAGGTCTATGATTCCGAGTCGAAGCTGCACAGCAACGGCCAGCGCGACTACGACCCGCGCCTCGGCCGCTATGTCGAGAGCGACCCGATCGGGCTCGCGGGCGGGATCAACACCTATGCGTATGCCGGGAATGATCCGGTCAACATGATCGATCCTCTTGGGCTCGACGGGGAACGCGGAAGCGATGGCTTTTGGTCTGATTTCATGAACTACCTTTCAAACTCTTGGAATAGTCTCGCAAGAGCGCCGAGCGATATCAGGGACAATCCGGGGGGAGTTCTTCGGTCCGGGCTCGAAGGGCTCGCCGCTGTCGGCCTGCCCGCTGCGCGCGCAGCGGGCGTAGCTAGAGCCGAGATCGTTACGATAAAGCTCTCGCGTAAACTGCATGGAGAAGCGGCGCAGCATGCCGCCGACGCTATAAAGGCAGGCAAGCCGGATCTTCTTACCGTCGATCGCGCAGGAACGGCGGCAAATAGGCAGGCGGCAATTGGTGAACTCGAAAAGATACCCGGGAAGCACCTGGACGAATACCCGCCGGCCATGTTCCGAGAAGGCGGCGCCGGTGCGAGCGTGCGGGCCATCGATCCTCGCGACAACATGTCAGCGGGGGCTTGCATCGGCAATGCTTGCCGGGGGCTGCCTGACGGCACGCAGGTACGCATCGTGATAGGAGATTGATTGTGGCGGCAACCGCTTTCTGTATAGAGGTATCGTACGGCCAGCTCGCAATCTTCGTGAGCTCGCTTCCGCAACCATTCAACGACTGGACCGACCGGCATGTCGCGCAGGGCTTTGCATGGAGGTCCGGCAGCGTATCGTTCCGCTCTATCCTCGAGTCTGGCCGGCACTCAGTCGAGATCGACTTCACCGAT
>DATBSU010000107.1:0-12226 GCA_036559585.1 Methyloceanibacter sp. | reverse complement strand
GTCGATATGACCGACGAGCAATTGGCGACCGCCAACGCCCGTATCGATTGGCATCGCGACCGGTTCGGCTACAGCCGCGCGAACGTCAAATTCCTCAAAGGCTATATCGAGAAACTCGACGAGCTCGGGCTCGAGCCGCAGAGCTTCGATGTGGTGGTGTCGAATTGCGTGATCAATCTCTCGGTGGACAAGCTCGCGGTGTTGCGCGGCGCGCTCAATCTGTTGAAGCCGGGGGGCGAGCTTTATTTCGCCGATGTCTATTGCGACCGGCGACTGCCTGACAGCGTCAGGAGCGATCCGGTGCTCTACGGCGAATGTCTTGGCGGCGCGCTCTATTGGAACGATTTCCTGCCGATGGCGAAGCAGGCCGGGTTCCTCGATCCGCGTCTCGTCACCAGCCGTCCCATCGAGGTCAAGAACGAAATCATCCGCAAGAAGCTCGGGCAGGCGCAATTCTTTTCAGCGACCTATCGTCTGTTCAAGCTCGACGGATTGGAGAGCGCTTGCGAGGATTACGGGCAGGCCGTGGTCTATAAGGGCACCGTGCCGGAGCAGCCCGACGGTTTCGAGCTCGACGGCCATCATCTCATCGAACGCGGCAAAGTGTTTCCGGTCTGCGGCAATACCTGGCGCATGTTGGCGGACACGCGCTTCAAGCCGCATTTCGATTTCATCGGAGATTTCTCCACGCATTACGGCATCTTCCCGGGCTGCGGCACTTCGATCCCGTTCGCGACGAGCGAGACGGCGAAGCCGAGCGGCGGGAGTTGTTGCTGACGCTTTCAAGACCATCGGGGGAGGGGGAGCAGTGCACTACGATTTGACGCGCCGGCTGGTGGCGGAAGCGCTCGGCACATTCATTCTCGTCATGGCGGTGGTCGGCTCCGGAATCATGGCGGAGCAACTCGCCGGCGGCAATGTCGCGATCGCACTTCTGTGCAATACGATCGCAACCGGCGCGGTGCTGTTCGTCATTATCACCATTTTCGCGCCGATCTCAGGTGCGCATTTCAATCCGGCGGTCAGTTTGGTGATGGCCTCGCGCAGCGAATTGAGCTGGCAGGAGACGCTTGCCTATATCGTGGTGCAGATCGTCGGCGGCTGTCTCGGCGCCATCGTCGCGCATCTGATGTTCGGGCTCGACCTGTTGCAACTCGGCTCGAAGGCAAGACATGGCGTCGGCCAGTGGGCGGGAGAGTTCATCGCTACGTTCGGGTTGATCGCGACCATCCTGGGCTGTGTGCGCTTCAAGCCCAAGGCTGTCGCTACGGCGGTCGGTCTCTACATTACATCCGCCTATTGGTTCACCGCCTCGACCTCCTTTGCCAATCCGGCGGTGACCATCGCGCGGTCGTTGAGTGATACGTTCGCCGGCATCGCGCCGGGCGATGCGCCGGGATTCATCGTCGCGGAACTTGCGGGCGCCTTCGCCGCAGCAATTTTGTTCGGTTGGCTGTTCGCCGAACCAAGTGCCCCCGAAAAGCCCTCGAAACGGAAATCCGGCAAATAGACAAAGCTCCTCCGAATTTCTGACACGCTGACGGTTGACATTCGTTCTGCGCTTCTTTATTTAACCATAAGGTTATTTAACTGGATGGTTTAAATGCAGACCGATCCGCTCAGCACCAAATTCGCAGCCCTTGCCGATCCGACGCGGCGCGCCATTTTGGCGCGGCTCGCGCTTGGCGAGACGTCAGTAACGGAGCTCGCCAAGCCCTTCGACATGACCATGCCCGCGATCTCCAAGCATCTCAAAGTGCTGGAGGGGGCGGGGCTGATCACACGCTCGCGAGACGCGCAGATGCGACCCTGCAAAATCGCGCCAAGCGCCTTCAAGGATGTCGACGGCTGGCTCGAGGATTACCGGAAACTTTGGGAGGAACGCTTCGACCGGCTCGACGCTTATTTGCAGAAGCTGCAGGCGAAGCAGCGGAAGAAGCGGCGCACTACAAAGCGAAAGGGAGCGTAGCGTGTTGGAAGAAGTCAGTCTCGATCTGAAGCAAGATCCAAAAGTCATCATCGGTCAGCGTCTGTTTGACGCGCCGCGCGATCTCGTGTTCGAGGCTTGGACCAAGCCCGCATATTTGGCGGAATGGTGGGGGCCGAATGGTTTCACCATCACCACGCACTCCTTCGACTTCAAGCCCGGCGGCGTCTGGCGTTTCGTCATGCACGGTCCGGATGGGCGCGATTATCAGAACCGCGTCACCTTCGATGAAATTGTGCGGCCGGAGCGGATCACCTATCACCATGGCGGTGGCGACGATGTGGAACCGGTGCAGTTCCGCACCGTCGCGACCTTCGAGGATGTCGGCGGCAAGACCAAGCTAACGTGGCGCGCCACCTTCCCGTCGGCAGAGCTACGCGATCACGTGATCAAGGAGTACGGCGCCGACAAGGGGCTGGTGCAGACGTTAACGCGGCTCGGGGATTATGTCGAAATCTTGGGCAAGAGGAGCAGTTAGATGTCCAGCTCAGACGATCTTGTTATTTCGCGCACGCTCGATGCTCCGCGGGATCTGGTGTGGAAGGCGTGGACCGAACCGGAGCGCCTGGCGCAATGGTGGGGGCCTAAGGGATGTACCATTCGCGTGGCGAAGCTCGATGTTCGGCCCGGCGGCATGTTCCATTACGCGATGCAGTTCAAGCCCGGTCACGACATCTGGGGCCGCTTCGTCTACCGCGAGATCGAAGCTCCGGAGCGGCTGGTCTTCATCAACTCCTTCTCCGACGCGACCGGCGGGATCACCCGCGCGCCATTTCCCCAACTCGGCGACGGCTGGCCGCTTGAAATCCTCAACACACTGGCGCTCACCGAGCAGGGCGGCCAAACGACGCTGACATTGCGCGGAAGTCCCATCAACGCGACGGAGGAAGAGCGCAAGGCCTTCGTCGGCATGTTGGCTTCCATGCAGCAGGGCTGGGGCGGGACGCTCGATAAGCTCGCCGAGCATTTGGCGAGGGGCTGACTGGGAAGCGAATTAGCGCGAAACGATTCCACACACATGAGGAGTGCAGCATGTCGCTGAAGCTCTATTTCCATCCGTTATCATCGTTTTGTCAGAAGGTGCTTATCGCCCTTTATGAAAACGACACGCCGTTCGAGCCGCAGGTCGTCAATCTGGGTGATCCTGGCTCTGCGGGCTCATTCAAGAAGATTTGGCCGATCGGCAAGTTCCCGGTGTTGCGGGATGATGCGAACGATCGAACCATCCCCGAATCGACCATCATCATCGAGTATCTCGATCGGCATTATCCCGGCAAAGAGCGACTGATACCGGAGACGGAAAATCTTGTGTCGCAAACTCGGCAAGCCGACCGCTTCTACGATCTCTATTTGCAAGTGCCGATGCAGAAGATTGTCGGCGACAGGCTTCGCCCGGAAGGGATGAAGGATCCGCATGGCGTTGAACAGGCGAAGACGCAGCTGGCGATCGCGCTCGACATCACCGACCAGGAAATGGCGGCGAGGCGCTGGTCGATCGGCGATCGATTCAGCATGGCCGACTGCGCAGCCGCGCCGGCCTTGTACTACGCCGATTTGGTGATGCCGCTAGGCGACCGTCACAAGAACGCGGCGGCTTATCTGGAACGATTGATGCAACGTCCGTCTTTCGCTCGGGCGGTCAAGGAAGCGGAGCCATATCGCGCGATGTTCCCGCGCTAGATCGCATTTCGCAGTGAGGAGGGACTAAGTCATGACAGCTACAGCAGTTGCCCAAGCCCCAGAGACCGAGCACGTCATCACGCGCAGTTTCGATGCACCGCGCGAGCTGGTGTGGAAGGCCTGGACCGAGCCGAAGCGCATGGCGCAATGGTGGGGTCCGACTTGCTTCACCAATCCGGTCTGCGAATTGGATGTGCGGTCGGGTGGCGCCTACCGCATCGTGATGCGCTCTCCAGACGGCATCGATTACCCGCTGAAAGGCGTTTATCGCGAAGTCGTGCCGCCTAAGCTCCTGGTCTATACGGTGGATATTTCCGACCACCCGAAAGACTGGCACGGCCTGCTCAAGCAACATCTGGAAGGCAGGCCCGCCGATACCTCCCAGCCTGTGGTGCACAAAGTGAGCTTCGAGGCGGAAGGGGCCAAGACCCGCGTCACAATCCGGCAAAGCTTTGAGTCAGCCGCGCTCCGCGATGCCTTCGTCAAGATGGGGATGGAGCAGGGCTGGGGCCAAAGCCTGGACAGGCTTGCGGACGCTTTAAAGCGCGCTTGATCCGGAAAAATTGGGAATTGCGACACCTTGTTCAGGGGCTTCGCTTCCCAAAACCCCCGCAAGCTGCTAAAGGAAGCCGCCAACCGGAGGCGGCGGGTCGCTGCACGCCAGAGCCTCCCACCATACGAGGTTGGCCGATGCCCGAAGGGCGCTCTTCGAATAAGTTCCAGTTTGCCGACGGCGCGATTGCGCTCACCTTCGACGACGTGCTGATCCGGCCCGGCGCCTCAAACGTGATGCCGGGGGACGCGGACGTCTCTTCGCGCCTCACCCGCTCGATCTCCGTCAATATTCCGATCCTGTCGTCCGCCATGGACACCGTCACCGAGGCGCGGCTTGCCATCGCCATGGCGCAATCCGGCGGCATCGGCGTGATCCACCGCAATCTGGATGTGCCGCAGCAGGCCGCTGAAGTCGCGCAAGTGAAGAAATTCGAATCCGGAATGGTGGTGAACCCGGTCACGATCGCGCCGACGGGCACGTTGGCCGATGCGCTGAAGCTGATGTCCGATTATCAGATCTCCGGCATCCCGGTGGTCGAGTCGGCAAAGAACGGCAGCCGCGAGGGCAAGCTGGTCGGCATTCTCACCAATCGCGACGTGCGCTTCGCCAGCAATCCGAACCAGCCGGTTCATGAATTGATGACCAAGGAACGTCTCGTCACCGTCACTGAAGATGTCGGCATGGAGGAGGCGAAGCGGCTGTTGCACCAGCACCGCATCGAGAAGCTCATCGTTGTCGACGACCAGTATCGCTGCACCGGGCTGATCACGGTGAAGGACATCGAGAAAGCGAGGGTACATCCCCACGCCTGCAAAGACGAGCAAGGCCGCTTGCGCGTCGCGGCGGCAACGACGGTGGGCGATCAAGGCTTCGCCCGCACCGAGCAGCTGATCGATGCCGGCGCCGATCTGATCGTGGTCGATACCGCGCATGGGCATCAGCAGCGGGTGCTGGAGGCGATCGGCCGCATCAAGCGGCAGTCGAATGCGGTGCAGGTGATGGCGGGAAATGTCGCAACGCGCGACGGCACCATGGCGCTGATCGATGCCGGCGCTGACGCGGTCAAAGTCGGCATCGGGCCCGGCTCGATCTGCACCACGCGGATCGTTGCCGGCGTCGGCGTGCCGCAATTCACCGCGCTGATGGAGGCCGTCGAAGTGGCAAAGAAGCACGATGTGCCGGTGATCTCGGACGGCGGCATCAAATATTCGGGCGATCTCGCCAAGGCGCTTGCCGCCGGTGCCGACTGCGCGATGATCGGATCGCTGCTCGCCGGCACCGACGAAAGTCCGGGGGAGGTCTATCTCTATCAAGGGCGGTCTTACAAATCTTATCGCGGCATGGGCGCGGTCGGGGCCATGGCGCGCGGCTCGGCGGACCGCTATTTCCAGCAGGACATCAAGGACACGTTGAAGCTGGTGCCGGAAGGCGTCGAGGGACAGGTGCCTTATAAGGGGCCGCTTGCAAGCGTGCTGCATCAACTGATCGGGGGCTTGCGCGCCTCGATGGGCTATACCGGTGCGCGGACTCTGAAGGAGTTCGTCGAGCGTGCCGAATTCATTCGTGTGTCGCAGGCCGCGTTGCGCGAGAGCCACGTCCATGACGTGACCATCACGCGCGAGTCGCCGAATTATCCGCGAGAGGGATAAGCAAGGAGTCCTCACCCTGAGGAGGCTGCGGAACGCGACCTTCTCGAAGGGTGGGTGGGGCACATGCTTCGAGACGCCGCCTTCGGTGGCTCCTCAGCATGAGGACGCGAGGACTCGGGCGGTTACTCTCCTACTGAACGCCGAGCTTCTTGATCTCGTCGATGACGTTCGGTTCTAGCGTCAGCGCCAGCGATATGTCGGCGCTGCCGTCGGTCGGTTTGCCTTTATGGCTCTTGATGTAGCCGCGTCCGACCAGCGCCGAGGCGTCGTTATCGTGCAGCTTAAGCGCCTTGTCAAAATCCTGCTGCGCTTTGTCGAGATCGTTCTTGAGTACGTAGATCCAGCCGCGATCGACATAACCCTTCGGCAGTTCGGGATCGCGCGTGATGGCTTCGCTATAGTCGGCGACGGCGCTGTCATAGTCCTTCTTCATGCGGAAGAACTCCGCGCGCTTAGCGTAGCCTTGCGACTGTTTTGGATCGAGCTCGATCTTCCGGTTCAGTTCCGCGATGGCTTTGTCGAAATCGCCTTTGTCGGCATAGATCATGCCGCGCATGGTATAAAAATCGCCCTTGTTGGCATCGATGCTGATGGCCTTGTCGATGTCGACCATCGCCTTGTCGAAATCCTGCTTGGCGCGGTAGGCGGCGCCCCGCATGAGATAGAGATTGGCGATCTCCGGTTTGAGCTCGATCGCCTTGTCCATCTCGGTGATCGCCGCATCAAAATCGCGGGTCGCCGAGAAGCCGAGCGCGCGATTGCCGTGAGCGGCGGCAAGCTTCTCCTTGTCGGTTTCGCCCGAGGCGATGATGGCGGCGCAAGAGTCCAGGACTTCTTTGATGGAACCTTTGCCGGTGAAGCAGGGATCGGTCTCCCCCGTGGCGGAGGGAGCGATGGTTTCACCGGCCTGAGGCTCGACCGGCGTCAAGGCCGGAGGTTGGGCGATTTCCGCCTGAGGCGCCGCGGGCGCGTCCTCGGCATGACTGGGACAAATCCATGCGAGTGCCATCAAGCCAGCAAGCGCCGCAACGCGCGGCAAAACAAAGTTACGCCCGAACGACTGCATTATCTCCTCCAAACCACTCAAACGTCGCAAAGTCAGCCCCTTTAAACGCGAGTAGACGGGTTGCCGTCAATTGAACTTCCGGTAAGAATGTTGGCAGGGTTAGTCGTTTCGCTCGATCCGGTAGCGGATTTCGTAGCCCTCATCGGTCCCGGCCTTGCGCAGCTGGCCATCGGGATCATCGTCAATATAGTCGAGTGGCTGCCATGGCCCATATTCGGCCGACGCTTTGGGGTTACTTGCGAGCTTGAGCTCGAATAGCCGGTCCCGCTGACCAGGCAGGCGCAGCACAAGAAAGCGTTTCGAGGTGCGGAAATAGACCTCGACGCTGCCCGACAGGAATTTCCGTCCATCGGCAGTTTTGATCTCACCATCGAGCGTGCCGGGCATGCTGTTCTTATCGGTCTCCAGGTCGACCTTGACGCTATCGAGGCCTGAAGGAAGCGCGGCGGTCGCAGGGAGGCGAATCTCGAATCTCAAGATTGGCGACGGTCCATTGTGCACGAGGATGTCGTCGCTGAGATAGAGGTAGCCGACATAGACCGCACCGATACCCACACAGAGCAGCACGACGAATGCGGAATAGCCGGCGACAGGGGCAAAGCTCCAATTGCCGGTCCGTTTCCGCACCGCAAGCCAGACGCCAAGAATGAGCCCGGCAAGGGCGCCGAAGGGGGCAAAGGTGACGAAGGCCACCATGGCGCGGCCCCCGTTGATATCCGACATACCGCCGACGCTTAAGATGGCGTCTGCGGCGAACCCGGTTACCAACCAGCCGATACAGGCGCCTACGACGCCGGCCAGAAAGGCGAGGCCAAAGGTCACGACGGACTTGCCTAAACTGGCGGACATTGCTCTAGCTCCTGTATCGTATGCTAGATGAGTATAGCGCGGACGAGATGAGTGGAGGGACCCATGTTGATGAAATCCATGCTGATGCCGGTGTTCGCGCAGCTCGTGCTCACCTTCGTGCTCCTGTTCTGGATGTCGTATTTGCGCATCCAGGCAATCAGACGAGGCCTGGTACAGCCTTCCGCCATTTCGCTACGCGAGCCGAACTGGCCACCGCGCGCCATGCAGATCGGCAACGCGTTTCATAACCAGCTCGAGACGCCGCTGATCTTCTATGTGCTGACTCTAATATCGCTCGTCACCGGCACCGCGGATTCCATACTGTGGGTGTTGAGTTGGATGTTCGTGCTGGCGCGCATCGCGCACGCCTATGTGCATGTCACCTCAAATCGCATCGACCGAAGGGGTCCGCTCTTTCTGATTAGTGCCGCCGCGCTATTTCTGATGTTCATCATCATTGCCGGCCGCATCCTCGTCGCCTCGGAATGACACCCGGAGCACGGGTCGTCGCCGCGATCGAGGTCTTGACCGATATCGAGACGCGGAAACGCCCGGCATCGGAAGCGTTGAAGGATTGGGGACTCAATCATCGCTTCGCCGGCTCTGGCGATCGCGCCGCGATTGGCAATCTGGTGTTCGATGGCTTAAGGACCCGCGCCTCGTCGGCACTCGCGATGGGTGACGACAGTGCCCGCGCCGTTCTGTTGCGGACGCTCGTTACGGGCTGGGGACAGACGCCACAACAAATCGCCGCGCTCGCCGATGGCAGCCGGTTTGCCCCGGAGCCGCTCACCGAGGCTGAGTTAGAAGGATTAGCGCGCGATCTTCCCGCGGACGCGCCAAGTTATATTCGCGGTGACTATCCTGAATGGCTCCATCCGCTGATGCTCCAAGCCTTCGGCGATCATGCGGCGGAAGAAGGCGCGGCGCTTGCCAGGCGCGCGCCGGTCGATCTCCGCGCCAACACGCTGAAATCCACGCGCGAGAAAGTGCTTAAGGCGCTGCAACGTTTTGACGCGAAGCCCACGCCACATTCTCCGTTGGGCGTTCGCGTTGCGCATGCGCCGGGGGCTGGACGAAGTCCGCATGTCGAGGCGGAAGCGGGCCACGGCAAAGGCTGGTTCGAAGTGCAAGACGAGGGGTCGCAAGTGGCTACACTGCTTGCGGGTGTGAAGCCAAAGCAACAGATCATCGATCTTTGCGCGGGCGCCGGGGGAAAGACCTTGACTCTTGCGGCGGCGATGGAAAATACCGGCCAGCTCTATGCTTATGACTCCGACCGTTTGCGCTTGCGGCCGATCTTCGAACGGCTCAAGCGGGCAGGGGCGCGTAACGTGCAAGTGCTGCCAGGGGGAGACGAGGCTGCGCTTGCGGCCTTACAAGGCAAGATGGATCTTGTCCTGATCGATGCGCCTTGCACGGGGTCTGGTGTCTGGCGGCGGCGCCCCGACGCCAAGTGGCGGCTGAAACCTGAGATGCTGGAGACGCGGCTTGCCGAGCAGCGCGAGGTGCTCGATCAGGGTGCGTCCTTGGTGAAGCCCGGAGGTCGGCTCGCCTACATCACCTGCTCGATCCTGCCGGTAGAGAATCGCGATCAGATTGATGCATTTCTCGGCCGCCATCCCGATTTCAAGATCGTGCCCTGGCCTGAGCTTTGGCGATCGGCCATTGGCGCGGAAGCGCCTGGCTCCGCCGACGGTTCGTCCGACACTTTATTGATGACGCCGCGGAGCCACGGGACCGATGGCTTCTTCGTGGCGATACTGGAGCGACTCTAAGGTGAGTCATTGCAGGAGCTTAGTCCGTTCGGCTTCGATCGTATCGCAGGCGGCCTCGGGAGCCTTGTCGAGCTTAAATACCTTGTCGTCCTCGCCGCCCTCCAGATCGATCTCGTGGACCTCCTCAGAACAGCCGAAGCTCATGCGGATGCGCTCAAGCCGCATCAGGATCGAGCCGTTGCCGTCGGCAATAGGCTCGATCTCGATGCCGCCCCCGTCACAATCGACGCCGCAGCCGATGCCTTGCGCCGAGCTGCAATCGCCACTGGCATAGAGGGTCTCTTTGCGGTCTCTGGTTTTGGCGGCGAGGAGGAAGTCGTAGCGGAAATATTGTTTCTCGATGCCGCCATCGTCTTTGGCGATGAGCGTGGCCTCGTCCTCGCTCAATTGTGTGTAGCGGACCGACAGGGTCATATCGGTCACTTGTTGCTTGGGATGCGCCTGCAAATGTTCGGCGTCGTAGGTTCGGGCGACACAGAGCCGCGAGTCCTTACCCGGCGGGACAAGCTTTTTCAGTTTGGCATAGGAGGTGTCGTCGTCGGCACTAGCCGCGCCCGAACTTGCGGCGAGACAGAGGACGGCAAGAACCAAGCCCAATGTGACACGCATCGCGTCCTCCTCGCCGCGGCGGGTGATGGACGCTCAGTGTAGCATTGACTCGGTGTGGGCAGTCAGGGGATCGTCCAAGCGCGGCGTCACTTGGGGGCGAGATGACAGATCGATTGCTGACGCGGCGGGCATTCGGGGCTTTGGCGCTGGCCGGCGCAATTGTTCTCGCCTTTCAGATGCCAATCATCACCGAGGTGCTGGCCAAGCCCCGGCGGAAGCAGAGCGGCAAGAGCGCCAAGGCGCCAAAAGCCCCGGCGGACGATTTCAAGAACCTCAAGCCTGGTGGATTTGCCTGGCATCCCGAGCGGTCGCCGCAAGGTCCGGTCGCCATCATCGTCTCGGTGCCGAAGCAGCGCGCCTTTGTCTATCGCAACGGCATTCTGATCGGTGTGGCGACATGTTCGACAGGGAAGAAAGGCTATGACACGCCGCTCGGCGTGTTCACCATTCTGGAAAAGGATAAGGACCATTATTCCAGCGAGTTCGAAAACGCGCCGATGCCGCATATGGAACGGCTGACTTGGGGCGGGGTGGCGCTGCATGCCGGTAAGCTGCCCGGTTATCCGGCGTCCCACGGTTGCGTGCGGTTGCCGCCGAAATTTGCCGAGAAGCTTTACGAGATCACGCAAATCGGCACGCCGGTGATCATCGCCGGCGACTATACCGACCCAGCGTCGGTGAAAGATCCCGGTCCGATCCTGGGTTCCGACGCCAAGCAGGTGCTCGACAGCAAGGCCGGCAAGAAGAAGGGCGGCGGTGGGGGCGGGGGCAAGAACGCCGTCACCTCGATCCTGATCAGCCGCGCCGATAACCGTATCTACGTGCTCCGGAACGGTGCCATCGTGGCGCAAGGCGACGCCAATATCGAAGATCCGTCAAAGCCGCTCGGCTCCAACGTATTCGTCTGGCAAGGCGGCGACCCGCAGGGCTCGAGCTGGGAGGGCATGGGCTTCTATGCGGACAGTGACGGCGCGACGGCGCCGAACACCGCGGTGCTTGAGCGCATCAAGGGCTCGAGCGATGTGATGGCGGCCATCAGCAAGGCCATGAAACCGGGCACCGTGCTCGTCACCACGGACGCTCCGGCCACGCCCGAGACGCGATCGGGTGAGGATTTCGTGGTGATGGATGGGCCTGGCAAAAAGCGATAAGAGGCGAATCCTTCCAACGTCTTAGCCCTGCGTCTTGCCGACTCAGGCCCTATCCGCTAACCAATGCCATGACGGCCCAAGCCCCCGAGCATGACAAAGTCCTGATCGTCGATTTCGGCAGCCAGGTGACGCAGCTGATCGCGCGGCGGGTGCGCGAGGCCGGCGTCTATTCCGAGATCGTGCCGTTCGACAAGGCCGAGGCCGCAATCAAGGCGGTGAAGCCCAAGGCAATCATCCTCTCCGGCGGGCCGGCCTCCGTGCACGAGACCGGCACGCCGCGCGTCGACAAAGCCATTCTTGACGCGAACGTGCCGGTGCTCGGCATCTGCTATGGCGAGCAGGCGCTGGTCGCCGCGCTTGGCGGCACCGTCGAGGGCGGGCATGACCGCGAGTTTGGCCGCGCCGAGCTTGAGATCGTCGACGAGACGCCATTGTTTGACGGTGTGTGGGCTAAGAACAAACGCGCGCAAGTCTGGATGAGCCATGGCGACCGCGTGACCAAGCTGCCAAAGGGCTTCCGCAGCGTCGGAATCTCCAACGGCGCGCCGTTCGCGGCGATCGCCAATGACGAGCGCAAGATTTACGGCCTGCAGTTCCACCCGGAGGTCGTGCACACGCCGGACGGCGACAAGCTGCTCTCGAATTTCGTGCATAAGATCGCCGGTTGCGCCGGCGATTGGACCATGGCGCAATTCCGCGAGACGGAAATCAAACGCATCAAGGAGCAGGTTGGCAAAGGCCGCGTGGTGTGCGGGCTCTCGGGCGGGGTGGACTCCGCCGTGGCGGCGCTGCTGATCCACGAGGCGATCGGCGACCAGCTCACTTGCATCTTCGTCGATCACGGCCTGCTCCGGCAGAACGAAGCGAAAGAAGTCGTCGAGCTGTTCAGGGGCCATTACAA
>DATBSU010000106.1:0-2682 GCA_036559585.1 Methyloceanibacter sp. | reverse complement strand
AATCGAATATTTGCGCTCGAAATCCTCGATGCCGGCGGCTTTGGCCCGCTCGCGCTGTTCCTCGTTGGTAGCCATAAAGCGACCTTGCATCTGCCCGCCAATGCAGCAGAGCGCGGCTGCTGCGAGGATGCCCTCCGGTGCGCCGCCGACACCCATATAGATGTCGATGCCGGTATCTTGCGGCTCCGTGGCGTGGATGACGCCCGCAATGTCACCGTCGCCGATCAGGCGAATGGCGGCGCCGGCTTTGCGTACCGCTTCGATCAACCTGCCATGGCGCGGCCGGTCGAGGATGCAGGCGGTGATCTCGCTGATTTTCACGCCTTTGGCTTTGGCAAGTCGCTCTAGATTTTCCTTGGGACTCGCATCGAGATCGACGAGCCCCTGTTCAAAGCCCGGACCGATCGCAATCTTGTCCATATAGATGTCCGGGACTTTCAAGAAACTGCCTGGCTCGGCGATGGCGATCACGGCCAGCGCATTCGGCAGCGCCTTGGCGCAGAGCGTGGAGCCCTCGATCGGATCGACGGCAAGCTCGACCTCGGCGCCGCCGGTACCGATGGTCTCGCCAATATAGAGATGCGGGATCTCACCCTCTTCACCTTCGCCGACCACTACGGTGCCGGCAAAAGGGAGCTGCGCCAGCTCTCGATACATGGCAAGCGCGGCAGCTTCGTCCGCTGCCGCCTCATCGCCGCGTCCGCGAAGCTTGGCTGCGGCAACAGCCGCGGCTTCCGTGATCCTCACAATATCGAACGCCGGAATGAGTGCGGGCGCGGCTCTCGACGAAGCCTTGGACATGCTGCCTCCTCCGACTACACGCGCCAGTCTAGCTTCTGCTTATCACAGTTTTTCGATGCGGATCATCTGCGGGGTTGCATCGACGTGGCCGTCACGCTCGATTGCCGCCAAAGCCTTGCGGATGGCCGCTTCCGTGGTGCGATGGGTGATCATGACCACGGCGGCGGGCGTGCTCGCGTCCTGGCGCTTCAGCCCGGGGAGGCCCGTGCCGGGGCGCCGCTGCACAATGCTCTCGAGCGAGATGCCATGCTCGGCCATGCGGGTGGCGATGGCGGCAAACGCGCCGGTGCGGTCATAGACCGACAGCCGGATGTAGTAGCCGCCTTCGTGAGCGGCGATCTGCGCCTTCTTGTACGGCTTCAAGTCTTTGGCCTTGATGGCGAAGGGCGGTACGATGTGACCGCGCGCGATATCAATCAGGTCGGATACGACCGATGACGCGGTCGGACCGGCGCCAGCGCCTGGGCCGATCAGCATGATATCGCCGACAAAGTCTCCGTCGATAGCCACGCAATTGGAGACGCCGTCCACTTCGGCGATCGCAGTATGCTTCGGCACCATGGTCGGATGCACGCGCTGCTCGATGCCGCTTTCGGTGCGGACGCCAACGCCCAGGAGCTTGATGCGGTAACCGAGATCGTCGGCCGCCTCGATGTCGGCAGGTGTGATGGTCTCGATGCCTTCGATATAGATCGACTCGAAGCTCGGCTCGGTACCGAATGCGAGACTCGTCAGAAGCGCCAGTTTGTGCGCCGTGTCGAAGCCGCCAATATCGAAGGTGGGATCCGCCTCGGCATAGCCCTGGGCTTGCGCTTCCTTCAGCACATCGTCGAAGCTCCGACCCTCCTGCAACATCTTGGTCAGGATGTAATTGCAAGTGCCGTTGAGGATGCCATAGACGCGGGCGATGTCATTGCCGAGTAGGCTCTCGCGCATCACCTTCACCACGGGGATGCCGCCGGCGACCGCGGCCTCGAAGTTCAGCGCCACACCATGTTTCTCGGCAAGAGCGGCAAGACGCGGGCCGTGATGGGCAAGCAGCGCCTTATTGGCGGTGACAACATGCTTGCCGGCTTTGAGTGCGGCCTCGACGGCCTCCTTGGCGACGCCCTCCTCGCCGCCGATCAGCTCGACGAAGACGTCGATCTCCGGATCTTGCGCC
This sequence comes from Methyloceanibacter sp., assembly GCA_036559585.1. Lineage (GTDB taxonomy): Bacteria > Pseudomonadota > Alphaproteobacteria > Rhizobiales > Methyloligellaceae > Methyloceanibacter. The sequence goes on along the minus strand of DATBSU010000106.1, from coordinate 719 downwards.
AGGGTGACAGGATCGGCGACAAAGCGAATGCCGGATATATCGGCGTCACGGCGCTTCTTATGGTCGCGCGCGGAGACCGCAACAACTTCCAAATTCCGCCCGGCACGCGCGGTAAGCTCGTCCCCGCGAGCGGCCAGGAGGCGCAGAGTCCCGCCTCCGACCGTCCCAAGCCCGGCTAGTCCGAGTTTCAGAGAATCCGTCATGGGATGAGATCAGAGCGTCCTATTCGCCTTGGACGCAAGGGGTATGACGTTATGCAGGTCCCTCTCCGCCTCAGAGAGGAATTTGCGGATATTGCGCGCCGCCTGGCGGATGCGCTGCGCGTTCTCGACCAGCGCGATACGCACAAAGCCCTCGCCGTACTCGCCGAAGCCGACGCCGGGCGATACGGCAACACCCGCGTGCTCCAGCAACAGCTTGGAGAATTCGAGCGAACCCAGATGCGAGAACACCTCTGGGATCGGCGCCCAGGCGAACATCGTGGCAGGCGGCGACGGGATCGGCCAACCTGCCCGGGTTAGCGAATCCACGACGCAGTCGCGCCTGCGGCGATAAATCTGCCTGATCTCGTCGACGCAGTGTTGCGGGCCGTTCAGCGCCGCAGCGCAAGCGACTTGGATCGGGGTGAAGGCGCCATAATCGAGATAGGACTTCACTCGTATCAGCGCGCCGATCAGCCGCTCATTGCCCACGGCAAAGCCCATGCGCCAGCCTGGCAT
>DATBSU010000105.1:0-2427 GCA_036559585.1 Methyloceanibacter sp. | reverse complement strand
GTTAAGAAAAAAGGTGGGCGGCGCGGTTGGGGGGGAACCGCGCCGCCCTCCGGCGTCGAAGGTGGCTTAGGCCTTCTTTAGGGAGAGCGCGACAAATCGCGTCTGATCGCCGGACTTCACTTGTACGAGAACGTTGACCTTGTCCTTGTCCTTGGCCTTGTCGATTGCCTTCTTAATGCCCTTGGAGACATCGGCGGGGTCGGACACGGTCTCGCCCGCAACCTGCAGTATGACGTCGCCGGGCTTCAGGCCCTTTTCGGCGGCATCGCTCTCGGGATCGACCTGGGTGATGACCACGCCTTCCTCACCGGCACCCGGCACACGGGTGGCGGCGGCAAGCGACATGCCGAGCGTCGAGAGCTCCTCGCCCTGCTCCGGCTTGTCTTCTTCCAGCGCGGCAACTTTCTTGCCGGTCGGGAAGGCCCCAAGCTTCATGTCGACGTCATGCTTGTCGCCATAGCGCATGATGGAGAGTTTGACGTCGGTGTTCGGATGCATCTCGGCGATCTTGCGCGCGAGATCACGGGAGTCGGCGATATTCTCGCCGTTCACCGCGACGATCACGTCGCCCGCCTTGACGTCCTGCTTCGCCGCAGGACCATCGTCGGCAACCTTGGTCACCATGGCGCCCTTGGCCTCCGCCAACCCGATCGAGTCGGCGATATCCTCGCTGACATTCTGGATGACGACGCCGAGCCAGCCGCGATCGACTGTGCCATGCGTTTGCAGCTGCCCGACCACGTCCTTGACCAAAGCTGCCGGCACGGCAAACGCAATACCGACATTGCCGCCGCTAGGCGAGAAGATGGCGGTGTTCATGCCGATCACCTTGCCGTCGAGATCGAACGACGGACCGCCGGAATTGCCGCGGTTCACAGCCGCATCGATCTGGAGATAGTCGTATGGACCGGAGCCGATGTCGCGATTATGCGCGGAGATAATGCCGGCGGTGACCGTTCCGCCGAGACCGAACGGATTGCCGACCGCGAGCACCCAATCGCCAACCCGGGGATCTTTCTCGGAGAAGTCGACGAACGCGAACTTCTTGCCGTCTGCCTTCACCTTGATCAAAGCGATGTCGGTACGCGGATCGGCGCCGACCAGCGTCGCCGGATACTTGTCGCCGTTTTCCAGCGTCACCGAAATATCTTCGGCATCCTCGACCACATGGTTATTGGTGACGACATAGCCGTCGGGCGAGATGAAGAAGCCCGACCCTTGAGCCAGCGTCGGATGCGGCACGGGTTTTCCGCCATCGGGCTGACCCTGCTTGAAGCGCTTGAAGAAATCGTAGAGCGGGCTGTCTTCGGGAATATCCGGCATGCCCGGGATCTGCATCTCGTTATCGGCGACCTTGGAGTCACCCTTGACGTTGATGCTGACAACGGCCGGGCTCACCTTCTCCACCAGGTCGGCGAAGCTGATCGGAGCCGGTCCGTAAGGCGTCTGCACCGACTGAGCGGACTGCCCGCTCTCGGCTTCGGCCAGAGGCACCTTGGTGCCAAGCGTCACGGCAAGCGCGCTGGTCGCGAGCAGCGCCGCCACGGCAACGAGGGCGCGTTTCAAGGCAAGGTTCCGTGTTGGTTGGCTCTCGGAGCTTCTGTTCATTTCGTTCATGGGTGTTCACCCTCTCCTCAAAGGACGATGGAAATCGCTGCTTAACCTCTCGCCCCGACGGAGAGAGGTCTCCTTAGCCATCAGATATAGGCGTTTACGAATTACGCGGCCGTTTCGACGGCATTAAATTTCGGTAAGGTATGGGGGGGAGATGGTGGCCGGGCCCTTGCTCTGCAAGGCATTGCCGAGGCGGCGACGGCGGCCGTTAATCAGGCCCGGTCGAGCAGATTCTTGAGCTTCTGCTGCTCACTTTTGCTTAATGGAACTGCCTGATTCGCCTCGCTCTTCCGGCGTCTCGCGGCAAGGACCACCATGGCGATGGCGGCGAGCCCGACAATGGGCGTTGCGAGCCAAAGCAGCATTGTGTGGGGCTCGAACCGGGGCTTCAGCAGCACGAACTCGCCATAACGGGCAACGACGAAGTCGATGATCTGTTTGTCGCTATCCCCCGCTTTCAGCCGGTCGCGCACCAGGATGCGAAGGTCGCGCGCGAGCGGCGCGTCGGAATCGTCGATCGACTGATTTTGGCAAACGAGGCAGCGCAAGCCTGCTGAGATCGCCCGCGCCCGGGCTTCCAATGCGGGATCGGTGAGGATTTCATCGGGCTGCACCGCGAGCGCCGGCGTGGCGGCGGAGAAAGCCGCCGCGGCGAGGAAGGCGAAGAGCCAGCGGCGCATCTTAAGCCGCGGCCTTGGCCGGCATCGCACGCGAGCCGGCGCGCCGCGGCGCCCCCACACGCAAGCGCCGGTCTGAGAGCGAAACCGCGCCGCCGATGAACATCACCACCGCGCCAAGCCAGATCAATCGGAC
>DATBSU010000104.1:0-4120 GCA_036559585.1 Methyloceanibacter sp. | reverse complement strand
TAAGCTCTATCGGCAGTCCATGCAGGCTGCCATCACCGGACTTCCCGGCCTTGAGGTGATCGAGGCGGCGGTCGAGGATCTGGTCGTCGGAGAGGCTTCGGGCGAGCCCGTGGTTAGCGGAGTGTTAACGGCAGACGGGCGGCATCTCTCCGCCGGCGCTGTCGTGCTCACAACCGGCACCTTTCTCAACGGGCTGATTCATATCGGCGAGCGCAAGATCAGGGCCGGACGTATCGGCGAGGTCCCTGCCCTTGGGCTTTCGACCCGGCTTTACGGGCTCGGCCTTCGCATGGGCCGGCTGAAGACCGGCACCCCTGCCCGACTAGACGGCCGCACCATCGATTGGAGCGGCCTCCAGGAGCAGCGCGGCGACGATCCGCCCCAGCCGTTCTCGTTCCTCACCGATTCGATCGCGACGCCACAGATCGCGTGCCACATCACCCACACCACGCCGGCGACCCACGTCATCATCGAAGCGAACCTCGCCCGCGCGCCGATGTATTCGGGCGCGATCGAGAGCGTAGGGCCGCGCTATTGCCCGTCGATCGAGGACAAGGTGGTGCGCTTCAAGGAGCGCGGCAGTCACCAGATCTTCCTGGAGCCCGAAGGCCTCGACGACGACACCGTCTATCCGAACGGCATTTCGACCTCGCTGCCGGAGGACGTGCAGCACGCCTTTCTCCAGACCATCCCCGGCCTTGAGCGCGCCCGCGTCATCCGTCCGGGCTACGCCATCGAATACGACTATGTCGATCCGCGCGAGCTCACCGCAGGGCTCCAGACCAAGGCGATTGCGGGACTCTTTCTCGCGGGCCAGATCAACGGCACCACGGGCTATGAGGAGGCGGCGGGTCAGGGCTTGATCGCCGGCCTCAATGCGGCGCTCAGCGTCGGAGGCAGAAGCGAGCCCTTCGTCGTGACTCGCGCCGATGCCTATCTAGGCGTGATGATCGACGATCTCGTCACCCGCGGTGTCACCGAGCCCTATCGTATGTTCACCAGCCGCGCCGAGTACCGCCTCACGCTTCGTGCCGACAATACCGACCAGCGCCTGACGCGACTCGGAATCGCCATCGGCTGCGTCGGCACCGAGCGAGCGTGTGCCTTTGCCAAGAAATCACGCGCGCTCATCGAGGGCGAGGCGCTGCTCAAATCTCTCACGCTCACGCCGAGCGAGGCTGTGAGATCAGGCCTCACCATCAATCGCGATGGGCGGAAGCGAACAGCCTATGAGTTGCTGTCCTATCCCGACATCAACCTCGCGCGGCTTCGTTCGATCTGGCCCGAGATCGGAAAACTCGCACCGCGGATTGCAGAGCAGCTCAGCGTCGATGCGCGCTACGCCGTCTATCTCTCGCGCCAGGAGAGCGACATTGCCTCCTTCCGGCAAGAGGAGAGCATCGTCATTCCACAAAGCTTCGCTTATGCCACCATCGCCGGCCTCTCCACCGAACTCCGCCAGAAGTTGGAACGTCAGCGCCCAGGCAGTCTCGGCCAGGCCTCGCGCCTCGACGGCATGACGCCGGCGGCGCTGCTCCTCCTCCTCGCTCATCTGAAGAAGGACGCGCGGCAAAAGCGTGCTTGAGGACCGGCCCATGCCAAGCCCCCGTCCTCCGGTCACCATCACGGGCCCCGACGATTTCGCCGAAGCCTTTAAAGTTCCACGTGAAACAATCCACAGGCTCCACATCTATGCCGCTCTGCTCACCGAATGGCAGACCCGCCAAAACCTCGTTTCGTCGAAGACCATCCCCCAACTCTGGCAGCGCCATTTCGCCGATTCGGCCCAATTGCTGGCTTTGGCCCCCACCGCTAAGACCTGGCTCGACCTCGGAACAGGGGCCGGATTTCCTGGGCTTGTAGTTGCTATACTGGCTGCGAATCAGGGCACACTTCGCACGCACTTGGTCGAAAGCACGGCTAAGAAGTGCGCGTTTCTCGCACATGTGGCGCAAATGACCGACACGGCTGTGGACATCCATTGCAATCGCATTGAAGAGCTGGCGCGCAGCGAGTCAAAGCTAACGTCGGACATCATTTCAGCTCGAGCGCTGGCGCCCATGCCGAAATTGCTCGAGCTTGCCGCGCCGTTCTTTCGGTCGCGGACCAGGGGGCTGTTCTTGAAGGGCCGCGACGCGGAACGCGAAATCGAAGCGGCGAGGGCGGGCTGGAATTTTTCCTGCCGCTTGCATCCGAGTCTGACCTCGAACGACTCGTCCATCGTCGAAGTGACCGAGCTTAGCAAAGCGAAAAAAAGGAAGCCTCAATGATCGGCGCAGCCGGCACGCCCATGCGCGTCCTCGCGCTCGCCAATCAGAAGGGCGGCGTCGGCAAGACCACGACCGCCATCAATCTCGGCACCGCGCTCGCCGCCGTTGGCGAACGCGTGTTGATCCTCGATCTCGATCCGCAAGGCAATGCCAGCACCGGTCTCGGCATCGATGAGCGGAGCCGAAGAGTCTCGACCTACGATGTGTTGAGCGGCAAGGCGACGCTCGCCGAGGCGAAGATCGCGACCAACGTGCCGCGGCTTTCCATCGTGCCCGCGACCATCGATCTGATCGCCTTCGAGCGGGAGTCAACTGGCGCCGGCAGTCGCCACTATCGGCTCCGCGATGTTCTGGCCGCGGTCGCCGACGGCACGGACGACTCGACCTACGTCCTGATCGATTGCCCGCCGTCGCTGAATTTGCTGACCGTCAATGCGCTGGTGGCAGCGGACGCGGTGCTTGTCCCGCTGCAATGCGAGTTCTTCGCGCTTGAGGGCCTCGCGCAATTGATGCGGACGATTGAGGAGATCCGCTCCAAGCTCAATCCAAAGCTCACCATCCACGGCGTCGTGCTCACCATGTACGACCAGCGCACCGCGCTGTCCGATCAGGTAGTGGACGATGTCCGCCGCGTGCTCGGCGACAAGGTCTACGCGACCATCATCCCGAGGAATGTACGCGTGGCGGAATCGCCCTCGGCGGGGAAGCCGGTGCTGCTCTATGACTATCGATGCTCCGGCAGCCAGGCCTACATCCAGCTTGCATCGGAAGTGATCGAGCGCGAGCGGCGGATGCGCGTGGCGTGACGAAGCGAAAGACTACGGGGAGAATCTGATCATGGCACAGGCGCAACGCAAACGGCTCGTTCGAGGCCTGGCGACCTTTATCGACGGCTTCGACACCGCCGATAGCGGCGAGACCGAAGGTCAGATGATGGTCGCGCTCGAGTCGCTGAAACCTGGACGGTTCAATCCGCGGCGGAATTTTCCCGAGGTGCAGATTGCCGAACTCGCGGCCTCGATCCGTGAGCGTGGGCTGGTGCAGCCGCTCGTGGTTCGCCCCTCGGGCACAAGCGGCAAATCTTATGAGATCGTCGCCGGCGAGCGGCGTTGGCGCGCGGCGCAAGTCGCGCGGCTGAAAGAGGTGCCGGTCGTCGTGCGTTCCCTGAGCGATCAAGAGGCGATCGAAATCGCCATCATCGAGAACGTCCAGCGCGAGGACCTCAACGCCATCGAGGAAGCCGAAGGCTATAACGTCCTCATGGACAATCACGGCTATACGCAAGAGGACCTCGCCAAGGTCATCGGCAAGAGCCGCAGCCATCTCGCCAACACGCTGCGCCTGTTGAAGCTGCCGGAAGGCGTTCTAAAGCTCGTCCGGTCGGGAGCTTTGAGCGCGGGTCATGCACGTGCGCTTGTCGGTCACCCCGACGCTGCCGCGCTTGCTGCCCAAATCGTTAAGGAAGGGTTAACGGTGCGCCAGGTCGAGGCGTTGGTGCAAGATCGGAGCGCCCCGAAGGCGAAACCGAAAAAGGCTAAATCGAAAGACGCCGACACTCGCGCCGCCGAGTCGGAGCTCAGCGAGGCGCTCGGTCTCGACGTCAACATCCGTTCCGGCCGGGGCGAAGCTGGCGAGCTTCGCATTCGCTACGCGACCCTCGATCAGCTCGAAGATGTGCGCCACCGGCTGATGCGCCGGCGCTGATTCACGTTCGCGTCACGCTGCCTTGTGGTGCAGCGTCAGGACAAGCCGCTCGGCAAAATCCTTCTCGAGATCTGGATGAAGGCGGGAGCGCTTGACGGCGTCCTGAATGAGCGGCAGCACGCCGAGCAGCCGTTCGGTGCCCCATT
>DATBSU010000103.1:0-16091 GCA_036559585.1 Methyloceanibacter sp. | reverse complement strand
GCCCAGTTCATGACCGTCGAGCAGGCCCGCGACACGGCCTTTGGCGTCGGCGTCGACCTGATCGACAAGATCGAACTCGATGACGGCGTCTGGGAGGTCAAAGGCCACGACAAGTTTGGCCATAAGATCAAGCTCGAGATCGATGCCGCAAGCGGCGAAGTGGTGAAAATCAAGCGGCACTAGGCCAATTTGCTGTCAACGAAGTTTTCCCCATAGCGTCAAACAGCGCCGCATGAACCTTTTTTTTGCCGCCATACCAGCCTATATATGGGTTGTCGGCGCAAGCCGACTATGGCGATACACAGACTTCGTAATAAGCCACTCGGACCCGGGGGCGGTACCCGGCGCCTCCACCAGGATGCAGAAGCTCTGATCTACGATCGGCAAGTTTCGGTTTCTGGATCCCGGCGGGGGCGAAATAGGATCGACGAGGGTGTAAAGGTCGCGCTGTCGCTCGGCATGGTACCGCCGTTATCGGGCCAATCCTATAGTTGCCAATGACAACTATGCGGAGGCTCGTCTCGCTGCGTAAGCAGCGCGATAGCCTGAAAATGAAGTCCTAGCCGCTTCGCGGCGACTAGGCGCGGTTCGGAGGGCACCGGCCAACAGAAGCCCTCCACTTTCGATCTGTTGGGGTGGACCTGCCTCAAGGCTTCGAGCAGGTGGATCAATATGGCGGCAGACGAGATCAGATACGACCTTCTCACGCAGGACGCGCTGCGCGGCGTGGTGAAGCAAGTCCTCACCCAGGTGCAACGAAGCGGTCTCCCCGGCGAGCATCATCTCTATATCGCGTTCGACACCCTCGCCGACGGCGTGTCGGTGTCGAAGCGCCTCAAGGAGCAATATCCCGAGGAGATGACCGTCGTGCTGCAGTACCAGTTCTGGGACCTGCAAGTCATGGCCGAGCGCTTCGAGGTCAAGCTCTCCTTCAACAACGTGCCGGAGAGGTTGGTGGTCCCGTTCCAGGCGATCAAAGCCTTCTACGATCCTTCGGCGCAATTCGGCCTGCAATTCGGCAAGCCAGGCGCCGCCAACGATTCAGCGCGGGCGCATATGGCTGCGGCGCTCCCCGACCTGGTCGCCGATGCCGGTGAGACCACCCAGTTGGGCGTCGAGCCACATCCGGAAGACGCGAGTGAGACCGGCGTCTCGGACGTGTCGTTCGTGCGTCCGCCGGCGGAGATCGTGCAGCTCGACCGCTTCCGCAAGAAATAGATCTCCTCTTGCTGCACTGGTGATTGCCCACAAATTAGGCAATCGGCGCGGCGCCTTGATCATTTCCAATTCTTGAACGCTCGCAATTCTCGGCTAGACTTCCGCGCGCGGCGAGAGGCGGCGTGGGGGATTATTTTTGACCGGGGTCAGTGCGAAAAGTGTTGCGCCTGCGGTTACGGATTTTTCGCCGTCGGCGCCGATCGAGGACTATCTCCAAGATCTCTATAATCGCTATCGGGAGCTTTCCGGCGGCAAGGTCGCCGATTATATCCCCGAGCTCAGCAAGGCCGACCCTAACGATTTCGGCATCGCGATTGCGACCGTGGACGGCGAAGTCTACAGCGTCGGCGACGCCAACAAGACCTTCACCATCCAATCGGTGTCGAAGCCCTTTATGTATGGCTACGCGCTCGAGCATTACGGCCGCGAGACCGTGCTCAAGCATGTCGGCGTGGAGCCAACCGGGGAAGCGTTCAACTCCATCGTGCTCGACGAGGTGGCCAATCGCCCGTTCAATCCGATGGTGAATGCCGGCGCCATCGCCGTCGCCGAATTGATGCGGGGCGAGTCGGAGGCGGAGCGCAACGCCAACATGCTGGCGCTGTTCTCCAGCCTGGCCGGGCGGCCGCTCGATATCGATGAGGCCGTGTTCAGATCGGAGCAGGCCACCGGCCATCGCAACCGCGCCATCGCCTATATGATGCTGAATACCGGCATGCTGACGCGCGATCCGCAGGACGTGCTCGATCTCTATTTCCGGCAATGCTCGGTGAACGTTACCTGCCGCGATCTTGCGATCATGGCGGCGACGCTGGCCAATGACGGCGAGAATCCCCTAACCGGCGAGCCGGTGCTGTCGACGGATTATGTTCGCGACGTGCTCAGCGTGATGAATTCCTGCGGCATGTACGACTATGCCGGCGAATGGGCCTATGAGGTCGGCATGGCCGCCAAGAGCGGCGTGTCGGGGTCGATCATCGCGGTAATCCCGGGGCAGATCGGTATCGGGGTTTATTCGCCGCCGATCGACACGCATGGTAACAGCGTGCGCGGCATCGCCGTCTGCCAGGAGCTCTCTGACGAATTCGGGCTGCACGCGTTCAATAACCGCACCAATGTCGGCAGCGTGATCCGCAGGGATTATCGCGGCGATGTCGTGCGGTCCAATCGCTTACGGACGCCGGAGGAGCGCAAATTACTGGCAACAGAGGGCCACCGCATCGTGGTGATCGAGGCGCAAGGCGGCCTGTTCTTCGGCTCAACCGAGCGGCTGCTCAGGCGCATGGCCGAGCTTACCGCGGATGCGTCCTACGTCATCGTCGATTTCAAACGCGTGCATCTGGCGGACGCCGCCGCGCTGAAATTGATCACGCGGGCGGCACAGTCAATGGCTGGCGGCACCGCCGAGCTGATATTCGCCGACGTTGCCGACGATGGCCCCATCGCGCTAGTGGCGCGGAAACTTGGCGAGGAAGCGCAAAGGGCCCGCATCCGGACATTCCGCGATGCCGATGCCGCGCTCGAATGGTGCGAAGACGCGTTGCTGGCGAGCACGAGTTTTGTCGCTGGGACCAAATTCGCGCTGACCGCGCTCGATGTGTTCAAAGGTCTGAAGCCGGAGGAGTACCGGCTGATCGAGCAGGTGGTGCGGCCGCTGATCTTCGACAAGGGAGAGGTCATCATCCGCGAAGGCGACGAGGCCAAATTGTTCTTCGTGCTGGCGCGCGGCTCGGTGAGTGTGAGGATCAAGACCAAGGGCGACCGGAAGAAACGCGTCGCCTCGATCGGCCCGGGTCTGACGTTCGGGGAAATGGCGCTGCTCGACGGCGGCAAACGCTCGGCGGAAATCGTCGCCGACGAGCGGGTGGTGTGTTACGGACTTGCGGTCGAAGAGATCCAGCAGCTCGCGGTCGCGAATCCAAACATCATGATCACGATCCTCGGCAATCTGACCCGCGACTTTTCCGAGCGATTGCGCCACGTCAACGAGGCAATCCGGACGTTGGAATAAAGCTCAGGCCGGAATGGGCGTTTCCGCAGGCTTGGACTTGATTTGCGGTTCGGTGCCGAGCGGCAGTTCGATCTCGACATAGAGGCCGGTTTTTCTGAAATCGACTTTGCTCTTGCCGCCAAGGCTATGGCGAATGCCATTGTCGATCAGTTGCATGCCGAACCCATTGCCGACCTGTTGGGGCGCATCGACCCCTCGTTCCTCCCAGATGAGTTGGACGCGATTGCCGCGAAGCGCTTTCCAATTCACCGCGAGCACGCCTGCATTGTGCGACAGCGCGCCATATTTCACCGCATTGGTCGCGAGCTCGTGCAGGGTCATGGCAAGAATCGAGGTGCACTGAGGCGGCAGCAGGACGTCGGGTCCCTTGATTGCGATCTTTGGGCCCTCCTCACGCCGATAGGGATCCAACTCGCGATTGACCATTTCGCCCAAGCTCGCCCCCGACCATTGCGATTCCAGGAGCAGGTCGTGAGCGCGCTGCAGAGCTTGCAGCCGCTCGCCAAGCTTCGTAGCCATATCCGTCGCGGTCTGATCAGGCGATTTGCGAACGCTGGCATGGACGAGCGAATGCACTATGGTGAGAGTATTCTTCACGCGATGATTGAGCTCGCCGACCAGCATGGCCTGGCGCTCTGCTGCGAGTTTTCGTTCGGTGATGTCGCGAAAGCTGATGACGAATCCAGCGGTCGAGCCGCCAAAACCGCGGATAGTCGCAACCGTATATTCGATCGGCAATTCATCTCCGTCGCGCGTCAGCAACAGCACCCCGGGCCCGACGCCACCATCGCCTTCATCGTCCTCAAGCCACGCCGCGACGTCGGCGATCTCCACGCGCGTCGACGGATCGCGCAAGGAAAAGACTTCGGATAAAGGACGGTCCTGGGCCTCACCGGCCCGCCATCCGGTAAATTTTTCCGCCGCGCCATTGGTCAGGATGATGCGGCCGTCGCGGTCAGTGGCGATGACGCCGTCACCGATACTGCGCACCGTGGTCGTCAACCATTCGCGTTGACCGCGAAGCTGATTGAGAGCCTCGTTCCTGTCGCGATCGGCGCGGCGGATGGCATCGATCGTGGTCCAGGCGAAGGCACCAAGCACGAGAACGCTGGCGACGGCAAAAATCGCAAGCGTCGAGGCCTCGTCGTAGGACGCCGTCAGCTGGGCCTGGTAGACGAACCAGCCGATCCCGATCGGAATCAGAATGACACCCGGCAAGAGTCGCCGCAGCATTTCCCCAGACGGCGAAGTTTCGAGCAAGACCGAGCCAATGCCGTAGTCGGGCATCGCGGCGAGAAGGCCCACGCACAACAAGAATGCGGCTATGGCGCCTTGCAAGGACATGGCCGCGAATGGGAAAGGATCGGCGGAATTGCTCAAGCCATAAAGCAGGCCGGTGAAAAAAATCAGGACTTGAGCAAGGGCCGTGATGATCAGCACCTGGCTACTCGCTCGAGCCGGCTGTTCCGCAGAGGCCAACGCCATCGCCGCGCCAAACAGCAGAAACGTGCCCGCCATGCCCGGCGCCATTTGCAGTGCTTGCTCTGCCGCAGTTTGCGTCGTTGCTGTGCCCACAAGCATGCCATCGAGGCCAAAATCGACGCCGAACCATCGTTCATAGATCGACAATGCACCAACCAGGGCGACGACGACGCCAAGCAGGCAACTTAGGGGCCTCAGATTGGGAAACGTGAAACAAAACAAGCCCAAGCCCGCACAAGCGACACCGGCCGCGCTTGCGGGCTTGAAGATTGGGGCATGGACCAGAATCGGATTGAGCGAAACGTCCGCCTGCCAAGCCCAAAGCGCCAAGAGACCAACCGCACACACGCCAAGCGCCAGCACCCTTGCGGTGAGTAGGGAGACGCGAACGCCCAGGGAATTGGGCGGTTTCAGCTGGGGATGGGATAACGCCCGCGTGGCAAAAACCATGATCAGACTAGTGGCCTAAAGTTTGATGGAATTGCGGAGTAACGCCAAAGGCGCGGCGCCATTGGCGCACCTCCCTGGAGCCATGGATTATACCCTAACTCGGAGGATTTCGATAGGGACCCGTGCCGAGTTGCCGCTTGACCGGATTGGCGCGGCAAGCCAGATGTTGGCATGGCTCAAAAGATCAAATCCAAATTGGGGGCGGCCCCAGTTCGCACCGAGACAGACGCCTTCGGCCCGATTGAGGTGGCCGAAGATCGCTATTGGGGCGCGCAAACGGAACGATCTTTGCGCAATTTCAGAATCGGCGAGGAAACCATGCCGAAGCCCCTGATCCGGGCGTTCGCCATGGTGAAAAAAGCGGCGGCGCTCGCCAATCTCGAGCTCAGGCTGATCGAGGCGGAACTCGCTCAAGCCATTGTAAGCGCGGCCGAAGAGGTCATCGAGGGGAAACTCGACGGGCATTTCCCGCTGGTCGTGTGGCAGACCGGCTCCGGCACCCAGACCAACATGAATTTGAACGAAGTGATCGCCAATCGCGCGAGCGAGATGCTTGGCGGTACGCGGGGCTCGAAGCGCCCTGTGCATCCGAACGACCACGTCAATCTCGGCCAGTCGTCCAACGACACGTTCCCGACCGCGATGCACATCGCGGCGGCCGTGGAGATCGCCTATCACTTAAATCCGGCGCTCGCCCATCTCTATCAGGCGCTGAAATCGAAGTCGGAAGCCTTCCAGGACATCATCAAGATCGGCCGCACCCACATGCAGGATGCGACGCCGCTCACCTTGGGCCAGGAATTCGGCGGCTATGCCGCGCAGATCGATCACGGCATCGAGCGCATCAAGCAATCGCTCTATGGACTGTACGAGCTTGCGCAAGGTGGCACCGCGGTCGGTACCGGCTTGAACACCAGCCCCCTCTTCGCCGAGTTGTTCGCGACCAAGATCGCGGCGATGACCAAGCTTCCTTTCGTGACCGCGCCAAACAAATTCGAGGCGCTGGCGACGCACGACGCTTACGTGTTCGCCCACGGCGCGCTCGCGACTGTCGCGGTGTCGATGTTCAAGATCGCCAACGACATTCGGCTGCTCGGTTCAGGCCCGCGTTCGGGTTTCGGCGAGTTGAACCTGCCGGAGAACGAGCCAGGCTCCTCGATCATGCCGGGCAAGGTCAACCCGACGCAATGCGAGGCGGTGACCATGGTCGCGGCGCAAGTCATGGGCAACAACGCATCAATCGTATTCGCCGGCAGCCAGGGCCATCTCGAGCTCAACGTGTTCAAGCCGCTGATGGCCTACGACATGCTGCAATCGATCCGGCTGTTGGCCGATGTTGCAACGAGCTTCACCGATAATTGCGTGGTCGGTATCGAGGCCAATACGGACCGCATCGAGGAACACATGCAGCGTTCCCTGATGCTGGTCACCGCGCTCGCGCCGCATATCGGCTATGACAAAGCTAGCGAGATCGCCAAGACCGCGCATAAGCGGGGCACCACGTTGCGCGAAGAGGCGGTACGGCTCGGCCATGTCAGCGCGGAAGAGTTCGATCGCCTCGTGCGGCCCGAGGACATGATCGGCCCCAAGGGGTAAATTCCCTGATGCCGAAGCTCCGCACCAAGCGCTCCGTCACCATCGACCGGCACCGCACTTCGATTTCGCTCGAGGAACCGTTTTGGGATGCGTTGAGCGACATCGCGCGAGAAGAGGGCAAGTCGCTCGCTGCGCTTATCGGCGATATCGATAAGTCGCGCGGCGATGAAAACCTCTCGGCGGCAATTCGGCTTTATGTGCTGGAGCGGTCGAGACGCTAGAGCGTGATTCCTTTCAATCAATTAGCCAGCTCTGCTCAAGCTGCCCTGGATCGCCGGGTCAAGCCCGGCGATGACGTGGAGAGAATCATTTGACGCATCATCTTCCGAAAAGTCTGCAACGTTTTGGGATGATGCTCTAGCCGCCGCCGAAAATGCCGACGCCCTTCTTCCAATCGTCAGGCGCGGCCGCGGGCCGCTTTGGGCGCTGTGGCCTGGGCGTGGCGGGTGTCGCCAAGTCCGTGCCGCTCGCAGCCGTCGCGTCCCCAGTGGTCGTCACATCACTCGCGGACGGGGTCGCGATCTCGGGCTGAGCGGACACGGCCTCCGGCGCAGGTTTGGCTCCTTGTGTCTCCGGCTGCGGCACGGGCGCGGCGGGGACCTCGCGCGGCGGCTCGGCCTTTTTCGGCTCGATCTCGGCAGCCTTAGGCTCTGGCGGAGCGGGCTTCGCCGCCGGAGGCGGCGGCGGGTTCGGCTTGGCCGCGACCGGCGCTTTGGCAGCAGGTTTCGGCTCAGGGGCAGGTTCAGGTTCGACCGGGGGCGCCTTGGCTTCGGCCGGGAGTTTTACTTCCGCAGGCTCGACCTCGGCATCCGGTTTTGCTTCAGGTGGCGGGGTCTTGCCGCTCACGTCGAGCGTTTCCAGCCGCTCCACATCTTCTTGCATGCGGCGCACGGTGAGAAATGTCTCGATCCCCGCGGTGTCGACAGAGGGCGAGATGGTGCCGGCATTATTGAGCGGCCCGGCGAAGACGAGGCTGACCGGCGGAAGATCGGCATTGCCGTCGAGACGCATCTCCCACTCGCTGTCGAGGCGCAGGCTCGCGAGCTCCACATAGCCATTGACGGTCGTCGCCGAGCCCTTGCTCGCAAGCGTCGAGGGCTTCAGTTTCAGCGTGCCGTTCTTGATGTCGAAGGGGATGGAAACCGCGCCATATTTATATGTCCCCTTCGTCATGCCATCGCGAAGCGTGCGGGTGATGGCGGCGATCTGTTCCTTGTCCTTGAGTTTCTTGGTCTTGGCCGCCTCGACGGCGACGCGACGCAACGGCTCTTGCGACATTGCCTGCACGACGCCGGGCTCGAGCGAAAGCGTGCCGTCCCCGCTCAAGCCGACGATCAGCCCAGGCGGACTCAAACCTTCGCCGGTCACGTTGAAGCTCACCGAGAACGGTCCTTTCGCCAGCACCTTGCCGGCGAGACCCTTGGTCAGATCTTCCAGCTTGCCGCTCTTGAGGTCGGCGCGCGCTTCGAGACCCGCGCCGGTACCGCGCGGCGACAGCGAGCCCGATCCAGCAAATGTTCCGCCGAACAGGCGCCCCTGGAGCGAGGCGATCGACAGCGCGCCGTTGTCGACACGCACGCTCAACACCGCGTCTTGCACAAGGAGGGGCGCGCCGAGCGAGAGCGATTTCGCCGCGAGCTTGAAGTCGCCTTCTATTCTCCCGAGAGAGCCGAGCGAGAAACCGCGCGCCGGCCAGACTTCGGAGGTTCCGCCGCCGAGCGATCCCAGCATCTGTTCGGTCGAGGGCGTGCGCTGCCACGCCACAAGCCCGCCGAGAAGAACGGGGAGAGAGACGTTGCCTGTCATCGCGTCGAGTGCGACTTTGGTGATCTCGCCGGAATTGTCGAGGCTGACATTGCCCTGGAGGGGCTCGCCGGCGATATCGCCGGAGACCCCCTTGAAGTCGATCCGCTGCGCGGTCTTGACGATTTCGGCCTTGAGATTGAGCGGCACATTGGTGGCGCCGGGCGACGCCTCGAAGCCGAACAGCATCATGGCGAGGCCGGCATTCGGGGTGGTGGCTTGAGCTTTTCCGGTCAGCGCCAGACCGTCGTCTTTGAGAGCGCCCTGCCCGTCAAAGCCGATGGTCAGACTTTGCGTTTCGAGCGCGACGTGTCCGGAGAGATTGGTCTTCGGCACGCCGTGCAGCTCGAAGCTCAGTTTGCCCTTGCCGCCGCTGGCGAGCTTGTCTTGAGGAACGTCAGGCAGCAGCAGGGCCAGAATGGTTTGCGGTCGTTCGCCGGCGATGCTGCCCGTCAATCCAATGTCGGCGGCATCGAGCTTGGCAGGTTCGCCCTTGGCCTCGGCCGTCACCGCGACATCCGACCCTCCCGCCTTGCCGGTCACGACCAGCGAAGCTTCGGTGGCATGGCCCTCGCCCTTGGCGACAAGCGCCAGCGTGATGTCGAGCGGCGCAAGGCTCGCCAGATGTTTCGAGCGCGCGATGCTGTCGGGCAAGCCGACAAGTCCGCTCGCCACCCGCAAACTGTCGGCATTGGCGGCATTGATGGCGAGATCGACCTGGCCTGACGGCGCGTCGCTCACATGCTCGATCCGGCCCTTGCCTGTAAGCTTCAGAGCGCCTTCGGCAAGAAAATCGAGCTCGGAGACATCGAGCGTGTCGTCGGCCAGGCTGAAATTCGCGGCGAGCCTGCCCGGCGCGATCGAGGGCAGCAACAACTCGCCGACGTGAAGTGCGACATGGATATTCTTCTTGCGAAGCGATGCGAGCGGGCTCGGCTCGCCAGCAGCTTGACTGTCCTGCTTCTGTCCTGCCGGCAGCCAGGATCGCCACGCCACATCCTCGCCGAGCACCTCTTTCAAGTCGAGACGGTCGCTATCGACCGCCAGATCGATGGCAGGCTTGTCGCCGTCGCGATAGGTAAAGGCGCCGGTGAATTTGGTGTCGCTCAAAGCGCCGCTGGCATTTTCGAGCTTGAGGTCGCCGCCGCCGAGCGTGGTATCGGCGGCAAGCGTGAAGGCACCGACGCTGGTTTGCGCCGAGATGTCGCGGTCGCCGGAAGCCCAGCGTGCGAGCGTGCGGAGCTTCGAGCCTTCAAGCTTGATCGGCCCGGCATAGACAGGTCCCTTATCGCCTCGGGTCAGAACCCCGGACGTCTCGATCTTGGTGTCTCCCGGGAGCTTGGCGGTGAGGCGATCGATCTTCAGCTGGTTCGGCGATGCGGTCAGCGCCAGACCGAGATCACCGACAAGGTCGCCGCCGAAATTGGCCTGCTCGATTGCGAGCACAAAACTGCCCTCCTCGATCGAGGCGGATTGGGTGAGCAGCTTCTCGGCCACTTGATTGAGGACCGCGGAAGGCGAAGCATTGGCTTCGCCGGCATCTTGCAGCAAGGCATCCACATCGAGGAAGCGCGCAGAGAGTTCGCCGTCGAGCTTGGGGGTCTCGCCGAAATCAAGAGCGAGTTTGCCCTTCATCAATTGCGGATGGCCCTTAGCGTGGATGGTGAGCTCGAAACTCGGCAACTCGGCACGATCGGCGGTCGCGGTGAGATCCCCCTTCAGCTCGAAGCCGGAGCCAGTGTCCATGGCCTCGTCGGTGTTCGGCTGCGGCGCTGGCACCGCAGGCTCCGGCACAGCGATGGCATTGCGCACAATGACGGCGCCATCATAGCTCGGTTTCTGACCCAACCCGATGACATCGCCATCGAGCAAATAGACCATGTCGCGGTCGGGATCGCGAAGCGCGGATTTCAGATGGAACTTGCCGGTGGCATCGGATGCACTGGTCGAGAATTTCAGGTCCTGCTTGCGGCCGTCGAATTTATAGGTCGTCGCGACCTTGAACGGGCCGGACAAAGACGCCGCACTCGCGTCCCCCGTGACATCGGTGAGCGTTGCTACGGGCTCCCCTGCCCGCGTGAGCTCCACTGTCCCGCCCGTCACGTCGATCTGATCGAGCAGGACTTCCTTCGGCACGAAGGGCATCGCCTCGCCGGGGCGCCCGACATCGGCCCAGTTGCCGGTGCCGTCCGCGTTCATCTCAAGCCTCAGAACGGGTGCGGTGATGCCAATCTTGCGCGCCTCGATGGTGCCGCTTAACAGCGCGCCGATACTGAGCCCGGCTTCCAGCCGCCTCGCCTCGAGGAACGGCCTTTCGAGATTGCCGTCGGCATCGGCGACTTTGACGTCGTCGAAACGGAGCTGCGGCGCCGGCAGCAGCACGAGATGAACTTCGCCGCCGACTTTGACCTCGCGCCCGAGAAGCTTGGTGGCTTGCGCCTCGAAGACGTGGCGATAATCGTTCCAGTCGACGAAATAGGGCACGGCGAACAGCGCACCGAGCACCAAAATCAAAACCGCGGTCAGACTGAGTAAAAAATGGTTCACGGAGCTCTATGCCTTGAGCGCTGGAACGGACGCGAACAGGCCGCGTATCGTCATCTTGGACTTAACCGTCCGAAGACCCGCGACGTTTCCTCATGATACCGCAAAGATCTTGCCTGGATTGAGGATATTCAACGGGTCGAGCGCCTTTTTTATGGCAGCCATGATCTCGACGCCAATGCCATGCTCGGCAGCGAGATAGCGCATTTTACCCTGGCCGACACCGTGTTCGCCGCTACAGGTACCCTCCATGCGGAGCGCGCGTTCTGTGAGGCGGTCGAGGAAAGCTTGAGCTTTGCGCCGGTCTGCTTGGTCGCCAAGGTTAGGCAGCGGCATGACATGGAAATTGCCATCGCCGACATGGCCGACGATGGGCGCGAGCAGTCCAGTCGTCTCAATGTCTTCCCGGGTCTCGCCGACGCAATCCGCCAGCGCGCCAATGGGCACGCAGACATCCGTGGTGATAATTTCAGCGGAAACCTTTAATCCTCGCGCGGCCCAATAGGCATCATGGCGCGCCTGCCAAAGCCGGCTTCGATCTTCTGGCTTAGCAGCCCATTCAAGATTCCCGCCGCCGTGGTCGCGGGCAATCTCGGCGAAGGTCGCGACCTGCTCGGCCGTCGAAGCCTCGGTGCCGTGAAACTCCAGGAAGAGCGTCGGCTGCTCGGCGAGGCTGAGATGCGAATAGGCGTTGCAGGCTCTGATCTGCACATCGTCGAGCAGCTCGATGCGGGCGAGCGGGAGACCCATCTGCATCGCGGCGATGGTGGCGTTGCAGGCGCCCTCGATGGTGGCGAAGGGACAGATCGCGGCGAGGACGGTCTCGGGAATGCCGGCGAGTTTCAGCGTGAGCTCAGTGATGATGCCGAGCGTGCCTTCAGAGCCGACCATGAGGCGGGTGAGATCGTAGCCGCTCGAGGATTTCTTGGCGCGGCTGCCGGTTTTCAACACCCGTCCATCGGCGAGCACGGCGGTGAGGCTCAAGACATTGTCGCGCATGGTGCCGTAGCGGACGGCATTGGTGCCCGACGCGCGCGTCGCCGCCATGCCGCCGAGGCTCGCATCGGCGCCGGGATCGATGGGGAAGAAGAACCGGAGCTGCGCAAATGCTCGTTCAGGGATTTCCGCGTCACGCCGGGCTCGACCACACAATCGAGATCGGCGTCGTGCACCGCGAGCACGCAGTTCATGCGGGAGAGATCGAGCGAGAGGCCGCCATACGGCGCGTTGACGTGACCTTCAAGCGAGGTGCCGGTGCCGAACGGAATGATCGGCACGCGCGCCTCGGCGCAGAGCTTGACGATTTCGACGATTTCGTCGGTCGTCTCGGCGAACAAAACGGCGTCAGGCGGCTGACAGGCAATCCAAGTGAGCGTGTTGGCGTGCTGCTCGCGGAGCGAAAGCCCGGTCGAGAAGCGCGAACCGAACCGCGCTGCAAGCGTCGCGAAGAGTGCGGTCTTGGCTGTTGCGGAATGCGATTGGGGCTCTGACGCAAAAGTGCTCATGGCCACAGTCTAGCATTCCGGTGAGTCGATTGTGTTAGCTATGCACCGCGACCATGACGGCCGCGTAGTGGCAGCTCGCGGCGGAAAGCACGAAGCCGTGCCAAATGGCGTTCTGAAAGGGCAACCGCTCCCAGAGGTGGAAGACGACGCCGACGGTGTAGAGCACGCCGCCGACCATCAGCAGGGTGAGAACGTGACCGGACACCGCCGTCATCAGCGGCTCCCAGGCGGCGAGAATCGCCCAGCCTTGCATCAGGTAGAGCGCGGTCGAGATGCCTTCGAGATAACGCGGCGCGAAGAGTTTGATGGCGATGCCGATTGCCGCCATGCCCCAGACCACGGCAAGCAGGCCGAGACCCCAGGCATTGTTCATTTTGATGAGGATGAAGGGCGTGTAGGTGCCGGCGATCATCAGGAAGATCGCGGCGTGATCGAGCCGGCGCAGCCACTCTTTTAGCTTGGGCCGCATGGCGACGTGATAGCCGGCGGAGAAGCTGAAGGTGGCGACGAGTGCCAGCCCATAAATGACGAGCGCCAAGATCCAGAGCGCGGTCTTCGATTCGACGCCGATGAAAATGAGGGCTGCCAGGGCGATGACGCTCGCGGTCACGCCGATGGCATGGACGCACAGATCCGCTATGCGCTCGGGCGCGGTATACTGCGGAAAGGCGAAATTATGCACCATCGGCTTGCCTCAAAACTCATTCAACCACGAAAGGTTTCTGGAATGCTTACCAGAGGATGTGGCGATGGTGAGGCGAGCTTTCCAGCGTCATGCCCGCTATGCCGCGGGCACGGCGCTAGGAATCGTTCAGCTTAATTCCCGCAGACCGCCGAGCCGGACGTGCAGACATACGGCACGACCACGCCGGTAAAGCAGGTGGTGAAGGTCCGGGCGGTGACAATGTTGCCCTTGAGCTTCGCCTCCGGCGGCACGCCATCGGGGCGCACGGCCTTCCAGAACGGATCGCCCGCGACTGTGCGCGCGCTCATGGTGACGTATTTCCAACCTTTCTGGCGCTTGATGTCGGCTGCGCTCTGAGCAGCAAGCGTCTGCGAGGCCTTGGCGGCATTCGCCTTGGAATCGGCGCTGGCGGTGGCCTTGATCAGCTGGCAAGCGGCTTCGGCTGCGCCAGACCCAAGAATGAGAATTCCGAAAAGCCCAAGAATACCGGCAAAAGCCCTCAACGCTCGCAGCATGGTCCCTCTCTTGTCTGGCTGAATAATATGACGAGACGCCGCCCCCATAGCAGCGGTCCGGCGGCGGTGCAACCGGGCCGATGGCGTTGTTTCCATGAATTTCTCGTGGCGTCCACGCGCCAAATCGACGCCGCTTTGCCGGAAATGAAATAAAGAGGACGCGCGGCCTTGCCGTCTTTTCCTTTGGATCAATGTTATAGTTGTAGATCGATGGCAAAGATTCGCCCCCTCCCCGCGCCCTCCAATGAGCCCGCATCCGACGATGCGACGCTGCCGATTTCCGTGCGGGCGATGCCGCGGCGCAACACGAACTATCTCGATGCCCTAAACCCAGAGCAGCGCGAGGCGGTCGAGACGCTCGATGGCCCGCTCTTGGTGCTGGCGGGCGCCGGCACCGGCAAGACCAGGGTGCTCACCACCCGCATCGCCCATATTTTAAGTCAGGGCCGCGCCTGGCCGTCGCAGATCCTCGCCGTCACCTTCACCAACAAGGCCGCGCGCGAGATGAAGAATCGTGTCGGCGAACTGATTGGCGGCGCGGTCGAGGGCATGCCTTGGCTCGGCACCTTCCACGCCATCGGGGTGAAAATCATGCGGCGGCATGCCGAGCTGATCGATCTCAAGCCGTCCTTCACCGTGCTCGACACCGATGATCAGATCAGGCTGCTCAAGCAATTGCTCGAAGCCGAGAATATCGACGAGAAGCGCTGGCCGGCGCGGCTCTTGGCGGCGATGATCGATGGCTGGAAGAACCGGGGGCTTCGGCCGGAGCGCGTGCCAGAAGGCGAGAGCTTCGCCTTCGCAAATGGCAAAGTGCGCGACCTCTACGTGCTCTATCAAAAACGCTTGAAGGAACTGAACGCTGCGGATTTCGGCGATCTGCTGCTGGAGAATTTGCGGCTATTCCAGGATCACCCGGACGTGCTCGCGCAATATCAGACCCGCTTCAAATTCCTGCTGGTCGACGAATATCAGGACACCAATGTCGCGCAATATTTGTGGCTGCGGCTCTTGGCGCAAGGCAGCCGCAACATCTGCTGCGTCGGCGACGACGATCAGTCGATCTATGGCTGGCGGGGTGCGGAGGTGGACAACATCCTCCGCTTCGAGACCGACTTCCCCGGCGCCAAGATCATCAGGCTGGAGCGGAATTACCGCTCGACGGGGCATATTCTCGGCGCGGCCTCGGGGCTGATCGCGCACAACAAAGGGCGGCTCGGCAAAACGCTCCGCACCGACGGCGAACACGGTGACAAGGTCGCGGTGCAAGGTTGCTGGGACGACGAGGAAGAGGCGCGGCTGATCGGCGAGGATATCGAGCAGCTGCAGCGCCAAGGCGAGTCGCTCAGCGAGATCGCGATCCTGGTGCGCGCCTCGTTCCAGATGCGCGCCTTCGAGGATCGCTTCATCACGCTCGGGCTCCCCTATCGCGTGGTCGGCGGCCCGCGCTTCTACGAGCGGCAAGAGATCAGGGACGCCACGGCCTATCTCGAAGTGACGATTAATCCGGCGAACGATCTCAAATTCGAACGCATCGTCAATACGCCGCGGCGGGGCTTGGGCGAATCCACGCTGAAGTCGCTGCACCAATTGGCGCGCGCTCGTGGCGTGCCGCTGTTCCAGGCGGCGCGGCTAATCGTGGAGACCGAAGAGCTGAAGCCGAAAGCGCGCAAAGGTCTCGCCGATTTAATCGCGTCGTTCGATCGCTGGCGCGCATCCGTCGAGACCATGCGCCATACCGATCTTGCCGAATTGATCCTCGATGAGTCCGGCTATACCGCGATGTGGCAGGCCGAGCGCTCACCGCAGGCGCAGTCGAAGCTCGAGAACTTAAAAGAGTTGATCCGCTTCATGGAGGAGTTCGACACGCTTGCCGGCTTCCTCGAACATATCAGCCTGGTGATGGACGCGGAGGCCGAGGAAGGCGTGAGCCGCGTCAATCTGATGACGCTGCATTCGGCCAAGGGATTAGAATTTGATACCGTGTTCCTGCCGGGTTGGGACGAAGGCTTGCTGCCGCATCAACGCAGCCTCGACGATGCGGGACGCTCAGGTCTCGAAGAGGAGCGGCGGCTCGCGCATGTCGGTCTCACCCGCGCGCGGAAGCGCGCCAAGATCAGTTTCGCGCAGAACAGGCGCAATCACGGCATGTGGCAGCAGGCGATCCCGTCGCGCTTCATCGACGAATTGCCGATCGACCATGTCGAGGTCGCGGAGGATCGAGGCTTTCACGGCGGCTATGGCCCGAGCCGGTTCGACAGCGCGGAGAATCTGTTCGCGAG
>DATBSU010000102.1:0-4246 GCA_036559585.1 Methyloceanibacter sp. | reverse complement strand
ATGTTGAAGACCTACGGTGCGGACCCTGTGCCGATCCTTGCCAAGGCGTCCATCTCGGCACAATCGCTGGAGGATCCGTTCAATTGGCTGCCCCTGGAAAAATTCGGTTTGGTCCTAACTCTGGCCGCCCAAGCCACCGGCGATCCTTGCTTCGGGCTCAAATATGGCAGCACGGCAACTTTCGCCAACCCGCTTGGCTACCTGACGGCGAGCGCGCCAGATCTCAGAACGGCATTGAGATCCCTCATCCACTACCAACACGTCGTTAGTTCCAATGTGGCGTCGCTCAGCGAGCCATCGGGCGCCGCCCGGATCGAATGGACCTATCCGGTGACCATAGGCAACGTCGTCCAGCTCACCGATTTCGTACTCATGCGTTTCTTGCTGCGCATTCAGACCGCGGCCGGCCCGTCATGGCGCCCGCTTTCGGTGGGGGTGACGCATCACGAGCCGCGCGATCGTGAGGAATATGACAGGCGGCTCGGCGCCCGAATCGCCTTCGATCAAAGTTACAATTCTATCGTCATTGCCGGCGCCACGCTCAATCTGCCGATGCCGAATGCCGACCCCAATTTATTCAATCTGGTGGCGCGCTTCTGCGAACAGGAGCTCGCGCAGCAAAAATCCGAAGAGGACCCGTTGAATCGAGTCCGCGATGCCATCCTTCGCTGCCTTCAGCGCGGCAACACCGGTCCGAAGCGCGTGGCCGATGAGTTGGGCATCGCGCCGGGAAGCTTGCACCGGCTGTTGAAATCTCAGGGCACATCGTTCCAACGCCTGTTCGACGATACCAGGCGCCGCCTCGCGCACCGTTACCTGTTTGAGAGCTCGCTCACGTTGACCGATATTGCTCAACGCGTCGGCTATTCGGAGCTCAGCGCCTTCAGCCGCGCGGCACGCCGTTGGTTCGGTGCCTCGCCGCGATCGATCCGCAGGAACCTAACGAATTTCGGTGAAGCCGCTTAAGAAGCACAGTCCGGAAAAGCGGAACTCGGTTTTTTGAGCAGATCATGCCCCAAGCAAGGCCACCGCATCGGCGATGATTTCAGCATGGTCGAATGCCGGAGTAATTTTTTGCCAATCCACAATCCACGAAGCTGAGGCTGCATCGGAGCCGGCTTGCGGGTCCGCCGCCCTTGTCAGCTTCACCGCGAACGCGACACTCACCGTATGACCCCTTGGGTCGCGCCCGGGCCGCGAGTAGACGCCCACCAATTTTGGCTCGCTGATGTAGAGCCCGGTCTCCTCGCGGACTTCGCGGATGCACGCCGCCTCGACTGTCTCGCCGATTTCGACGAATCCTCCCGGCAACGCATAGGATCCAGCGAAAGGAGGATGCTTACGACGGATGAGCAGCACCGCGCCTTGGTCGTTAAAGATCACGCAATCGGTGGTGAGCAGCGGCGTTTGCGGCAATGTCATCCGCGGGCACCCTTCCGCCAAGTGTCGGGACGAAATAGTCTACCCCTCGCGCTCGCCTTGCGCGATCCTGCGGCATTCTTTTAGCGCCATCCCAAGCAGATAGGCGAGAAAGTCGCGTCCAGCCGAACGCGCCTGCTTGACCATCGGCGCAATACCCTGGGCAAGGCGCTCCGCGACTTCGCGCGATTCCGGCCCGGCCCCACTCGAGCCGCTTGAATCAGACATCAGCCCCGCGCGACGCTCCTGGTCGGCCGGATGTGCCGGACCAGCCCCACCACTACAGATATGATCCGTACACAGCCTTTTCTAGCATAGCGCGTTATTTGGGGCCAATGCTATTTTTGTCGCAGGTTTATGACAGAGCCGATTGCGGCGCGCTTTAGCCCTTGGGAGAGGGCACGATGCGGATATACGGCTTCGGCGCCTTCCAGCCGTCCGGGTAGATCTTTTTCGCCTCTTCGTCGGACACCGAGCCAGCGATGATCACCTCGTCGCCCCGTTTCCAGTTCACCGGCGTCGCCACGCGGTGCTTTGCGGTGAGCTGCATCGAGTCAATGACCCTGAGCACCTCATCGAAATTGCGGCCCGTGGTCATCGGGTACATCAGAACGAGTTTGATCTTTTTGTCCGGCCCGATGACGAAGACGTTGCGCACAGTCTGATTGTCCGCCGGCGTCCGCCCCTCCGACGTACCGGAGGTGCTCGCCGGCAACATGCCGTAGAGTTTGGAAATCTTGAGATCCGCGTCGCCGATCATCGGATAGTTTGGCGCGGTGCCTTGCGTCTCTTTGATGTCGTTTGACCATTTCTTGTGCGATTCCACCGGGTCGACACTGAGCCCGATAATCTTCACCCCGCGTTTGTCGAATTCAGGCTTGATCCTCGCCATATAGCCGAGTTCGGTCGTGCAGACCGGGGTGAAATCTTTTGGATGGGAGAACATGACGGCCCAGGAATCGCCGAGCCACTCGTGAAACTTGATTTTGCCTTCGGTGGTGTCGGCTTCGAAATCCGGCGCGATGTCGCCAAGTTGCAGTGCCATAATTGCCTCCGGCGCGGAACCGCGCTTGATCCATTATCTAGGATATAACTGCCCTATCCGCCAATTCGGGGGCACGAGAAAGAAATATTCATCCCCTGCACCTTCGGCAAGTGGGCGTTGAATGCTCACAACCACATGATTGACGCCAAGGGCTTTCAAAAATCGTCTGGTGGGATTGGAGGCTTCGGAGCGAGTGTTAGCGCGCTACTTTGGCGCGGACTACCAAGCGTAGCGCTGCCAGGTGACGACGACCTTGGTCCCGACCGGAACCCGGTCGTAAAGGTCGATCACGTCGTTATTGTACATGCGGATGCAGCCATGGGAGACGTCCTGGCCCACCGTCCACGGCGCATCGGTGCCGTGAATGCGGTAGGTCGTATTGCCGAGATACATGGCGCGGGGACCTAGCGGATTGAGCGGGTGCCCGCCTGGGACATAGGCCGGCAGAGTGGGATTTTCCCGGCGCATGTCAGCCGTCGGCGTCCACAGCGGATTGATTCGCTTCTCGCTCACATGCAGCACGCCTTCCCAGCGCGCCTCACCCATCGGCGCCCCGATCGGGTAGGAGATGGCGCGGTAGTTCGGCAGCACGAAATAGAGCTTCCGGTCGGTAAAGCTGACGATAATGGTGCCGGGATCGGTCTGGACTTTGAACACCACGAGCTCTCGCCCGCTCGAGTCCTGGTTCGGCGAGCTGCTGAAGAGATCGAAGAAGCCGGCGTCGGCTAGTTTTGGTGTGGACGTGATGAGAGCGGCGGCCAAGACGGCGACAGCGGCCGCGCGGGCAAAATTGACGATACGCATGACCAATCCCCGTCACTTTTTACTGGGGCGAGTGTCCACCCATCTTGGTTAGCGGACCGCTAACCATCATCGCCAAGGGGTCGGATCTTGACTCTGATCCGGACTCGGATTAGAACAAAATAGGAACAAAAGTTGGAGTGAAGTATGCGTAACGGCGTTCCAGACGGCGAATCTGTCGTTGAGTTTCCGTCTGGCGTCGAGGAAGCAGGCGGGGTTGAGCGGCGCTCCCTGATCGAGCATTTGCGTGCGCGTATCCACGTGCTTGAGCGGGTTCCCGTGTCTCTAGCCCTACCCCCCGCGACCGACGCGGGCGCCCTGAACCCTGCCTGCTCGCTTTCTTTTCCTGCCCTGGCTGCCTTCCTTCCCTCCCCCTTGCAGGGGGAGGGCCCTCCCCTCTCCATGCTTGCCAAAGCGGCCTTGCACGAGATCAAGCCTGACTCTTATCGCGATGTACCGGCGGCGCTCAGTTTTACGCTTGCCGTGCTTGGACAGAGCTTGGCGAAACCGGCCCACCGGCCTGCACTCCTCTTATGGTGCCTCACCGCTCATGCCGCGCGCGAATGGGGGCGTCCTTACGGGGCCGGCCTCCTTGCCCTCGGTCTCGAGCCTGCCCTCCTCCTCATCGTCGAGGCGAGAACCTCAAGCGATGCGGCCTGGGCGCTGGAAGAGGGCTTAAAAAGTGGCGCGGCCACAGCCTGCCTCGGCCAGATCGAGATCGAGGCGCCGCTCTTCGCCCGCCGTCTCGGCCTTGCGGCAAAAGCGACGCGCACGCCGTGCCTGCTCCTTTCCGGGCATCGCTCCAACGGGCTTCCCGGCACGCTCACGCGCTGGCGCGTTGGCGCGGAGAACAGTAACGGAGCTCCCTTCGATCAAAACGCACCGGGCCATCCTTGTTGGCACATCACGCTCGAGCGCTGCCGGGGCATGACGGTGCGAAGTTGGAGCGTGGAGTTGAGTGATGAAGAGGATCGTTTCCGT
>DATBSU010000101.1:0-21518 GCA_036559585.1 Methyloceanibacter sp. | reverse complement strand
CGAGTTAAAGGAGCTCGACCGATGGGTGCGTAACCACACCGTGGATAGTTTCGGGCCCGTACGTCAGGTCGAGCCCAAGCTCGTGTTCGAGGTGGCCTTCGACTCGGTCCACCGCTCAAGCCGGCATAAATCGGGGGTGGCCATGCGCTTTCCCCGCGTGCACCGCATCCGCTGGGATAAGCCTGCAGAAGAGGCCGACAGGCTGGAAACACTGCAGGCGATGATCGTTGAGTAGCTACCCCCTTCTCGTCGCGCATGCTGCGGCTCATAGATCATGAGAAAATCTTTGGTCGAGCGATGAATGGCCTCGAACAGGCGCAGCTTACCCTCCGTGCTGAGATGATGGATGGAGAGGCCGCACCAGGCGGCGTCTGCGGGTTCGGCACGCTTCACCAAAGCTTCGACGAAATCGATCTGGTCGAGTTCGATCGCAAACGGCGCGTTTCTTGGCTGCGAGCTCAAGCGCGGGCTCGGAAAGATCGATACCGTGATAATGGTTGATCTTGGTGCCGGCGAGGGCCTGCTTCATCTGGCCGGCGTCGCCGCAAGCGATGTCGACAAAGGCGAAGGGTTTGATGAGCCCAGTCAGCGCGGCGTGGAGAAGGTCGCCGGTTTGCTTCGAGGCCAAAGAGTTATTGTCGACGAGCTTCTGGTAGGTCGCCCATTGCTTCTGGAATTGCTCGAGCGCTGCCTCGTCGGCGACATCTTCGCCGGGTGCAAAGTGGTGGATTCTGATCATTCGCTCCAAGCCTCCTGGCGCAAATTGCGCAAGGAGGCATTAGAGCGAGTTTCCTAAGACCTGTTTAGCGCGTGGGCGCCTCGGCAGCCTCGACCCTGCCTTCCTTGTCGATGCAGGTCTTCAGCCTCCAATAGTCACCGGCCGTCTCGGCGGCTTTGGCGCAAGAGTCTTGCACATAGACCGGGAGCCTGTCCCAGCGGAGCGAGATTTCCTTGCGCATGCGGTCCTGGAAATCCATGCAGCCATACATCACCAATTCCTGTTTGGCAGAGGTACCGGCGACATCCATGCAGAGCGCCTCGCTGTCGAAAGCAGGCAGCATTCCGGCTTGAGCGGGCAAAGAACTCAAAATGAGCGATGTGATGAGAATTGGCAATCGCAGCATCGTAACACTCCTTTGTCGCGAGCACCGTTATCGCGGTGCCGCATCGAGTGGTTGGATGCCCAAAGCTTGTGGCGATTCCTTTTTCCCTGACGCTTAGTAGGACCTAGTTCGGCCCGCTTGAAAAGCAAAATCGTTTCGGTGCTCTCCCCGGGAACGCAGTTTCTCCCGAAGCCTGCACCACTGCCTTTGCGGGCGTCTGTGTGTTAGATTTAAAGGGTCGGAGCCTTCGGTCGCTACGACTGCGGAGCGGTCGCTTGCATCAGAGATGCTGCGAAATGCCGCAAGCCGAAGCGGGTGATGTAGATGGGGAGCGTAACATGGCTGACGATCCGTTTATGAAGCCTGAGGTGCCGGAGGCCATTCGAGACCTGATGAAGATGAGCATCGAGCAGGCGAAGCGCGCCTTTGAGACCTTTGCTGCGACGAGCGAGAAGGCCTGGAAGTCGCTAGACACCAGCTCGCAAGCGGCACGCTCCGGAATCAAATCGCTGAATGAGAAGATCGGCGACATCATGCGCAGCAATCCCGAGGCCAATTTCGCACTGGCGCTGAAGCTCGCCGAGAGCAAGGACGTGGTGCAGGCGATGGAGCTCCAGAGCGAGAACGCGCGCAAGCAGATGGACGCCTTCGCCAACAGCTCGAGGAAATTCGCGACCTCGCCACACAACTGATTCAAGATGCCGCGCCGCCGAAGAGCGATGGCTAGGGGATGAAGCGGTTTAGGCCCGCGCGGATTCGCTCGTGAGGTCGCGCCCGAGTGCTGCAAACACCGAGGCAACAATGCCCGAGGCATTGAGGCCGGCCTTTTCGTACATTACGTGCGGCTTGTCCTGATCGATGAAGCGATCAGGAAGCACGAGGGTGCGGACTTTCAGCCCGCGATCGAGCAGACCCTCGCGTGAGAGTTCGTGCAGCACGGAAGCTCCGAAGCCGCCGCTCGAGCCTTCCTCGATGGTAATCAGCACTTCGTGGTTCTGCGCCAATTGGCGAATGAGATCGACGTCGAGCGGCTTGGCGAAGCGCGCGTCGGCGACAGTGGTCGAGAGGCCGAAGCCTCCGAGTTGGTCGGCGGCACGGAGTGCTTCCGACAGCCTGGCGCCAAAGGAGAGAATGGCCACGGCGGAGCCTTCCCGCACGATCCGGCCTTTGCCGATTTCTAGCGGCGTGCCGCGTTTCGGCAGTTCGAGGCCAATGCCCTCGCCGCGCGGATAGCGAAAGGCGGATGGCCGATCGTCGACCTGGGCCGCGGTCGCCACCATGTGCATCAGCTCCACCTCGTCGGAAGCGGCCATCACCACGAAGCCTGGAAGGCAGGAGAGATAGGCTACGTCGAAGGCGCCGGCATGGGTCGCTCCGTCGGCGCCGACTAGGCCGGCGCGATCGAGCGCGAAGCGCACCGGCAGCTTCTGAATGGCGACGTCGTGGACGACTTGGTCGTAAGCGCGCTGAAGAAAGGTCGAGTAGATGGTAGCGAAGGGCTTGTAGCCCTCCGCAGCGAGACCAGCCGCGAAGGTCACGGCATGCTGCTCGGCGATGCCGACGTCGAAGGTGCGATCGGGAAAGGCCGCGCCGAATTTGTCTAGCCCGGTTCCCGACGGCATGGCCGCAGTAATGGCGATGATCTTGGGATCTTCCTTGGCTTCGGCGATCAGAGCTTCGGCAAAGACCTTGGTGTAGGACGGCGGACCTTTGGGCGCCACTTCCTGCGCGCCGGTCACGACGTTGAATTTACCGACACCGTGATATTTGTCAGCGGAGTTCTCGGCGGGCTCGTAGCCCTTGCCCTTCTGGGTGACGACATGGACCAGGACCGGACCGTTCTTCATCCGGCGTACATTGCGCAACACGGGCAGGAGATGATCGAGATTGTGCCCGTCGATGGGGCCTACATAATAAAACCCGAGCTCCTCGAACAACGTGCCGCCGGTCCAGAAGCCGCGGGTGAATTCTTCCGCGCGGGCAGCCATGCGACGCAGCGTCTTCGGCAAAATCTTCCGCGCCAGATCCTTGGCCCAGCGGCGGAAGCGACGATAGGTGTTGCCGGAAATCAGCTGCGCAAGATAGGCGCTCATGGCGCCGACGGGAGGCGCGATCGACATGTCGTTGTCGTTGAGGATGACGATCAGCCGCGAATCCATGGCGCCGGCATTGTTCATGGCCTCATAAGCCATGCCTGCGCTCATGGCGCCGTCGCCGATAACACAGACGACGTGATGGTCCTCGCCCGCCATGTCGCGTGCGACGGCCATGCCGAGGCCGGCTGAGATCGATGTCGAGGAGTGGCCCGCGCCGAACACGTCATAGTCGCTTTCGGAGCGCTTGCAGAAGCCCGATAGGCCTCCTGGCGCGCGCAAAGTGCGGATGCGGTCGCGCCGCGCGGTCAAGATCTTATGCGGATAGCTTTGATGGCCGACATCCCAGATCAACCGGTCTTTCGGCGTCTCGAAAACCTTGTGGAGCGCAATGGTCAGTTCGACCACGCCGAGGCCGGCGCCGAGATGGCCGCCAGTGACGGAAACGGCATCGATCATCTCCTGCCTGAGCTCGGCGGCGAGCTGCTTCAGGTCCTTATCCTCAATCGCCCGCAAATCGGCCGGAATCTGCACGCGGTCGAGCAACGGCGTCGGGCTGTCTGCGCTCATCTCAAACCCCTGCTGGGAAAGGCGAAAATGGCTTCCTGCCTTATTTTGAAAGGCCCCAGGAGCCCCCTGGCCATAAACCTAGCAGCTTAGGAAGCGCCTGTCATTTGGGCATGGCCGGAGGCGACCCAAGCGGTTTTTTGCTAATCCTCGACGTCGAGAGGCTCGGTGCCGGTGGGCTGGTCGCTCGCATTCAGCGCGATCTTTTCCACCTTGGCTTCGGCCTTGCGCAGCAGGCCCTCGCAATGGGTCTTCAGTGCCTCACCGCGCTCATAAATGAGAATCGAGGCTTCGAGCTCGACATCGCCCTTCTCTAGGCGGTCGACGATGGATTCGAGCTCCTTCAGCGCCTGCTCGAAGCTCATCGTCTTGATATCGGATTGGTCGGTGTCTTTGGCCATGGCTGCTTGGCTTAGTCTGAGCGCCGCTCAGGATCAAGAGGCGGCTGAGATCAAGGTTTGCACGTGGGCGGCGGTCGAGTTGGCAAGCGCGTCGAGATCGTAGCCGCCTTCGAGCGTCGAGACGAGCTTGCCGCCACAATGCTTGTCGGCCGACTCGAGCAGCTTCTCGGTGACCCAGGCGAAATCGGGCTCGGTCAAGCGAATCTGCGCCAACGGGTCCCGGATATGGGCATCGAAACCGACGGAGACGAGGAGGAAGTCGGGCTCGAAATTGTGGAGCGCCGGCAGGATGCGACTTTCGAAGGCGTCGCGGAAAACTTCGCTGCCGTCGCCTGGCTTCAGCGGCGCATTGAAAATGTTGCCGACGCCAGTTTCGCCGAACGCGCCTGTACCGGGAAAGAGCGGCATCTGATGCGTCGAGCCGTAGAACAGCTTCTTATCGGTCCAGAACGCGGCTTGCGTGCCGTTGCCGTGATGCACATCGAAATCGACCACGGCCACTCGCTCGGCGCCGTGCTTGGCGCGCGCATGGAGCGCAGCGATGGCGACATTATTGAAAAGGCAGAAGCCCATGGCGCGAGACGGCTCGGCATGGTGCCCGGGGGGACGCACCGCGCAGAATGCGTTGGCCACATTTCCCGCCATGACCTGATCGACGGCGTAGAGCGCAGCACCTGCGGCGCGGAGCGCTGCATCCCAGCTCCCCGGAGAGACCACAGTATCCGGGTCGAGCCAGTTGTGATCGTGTTGCGGAATCTCGGCTTTGACCATCTCAACATAGGATTGCGGATGCAGACGCTCGATGTCGGCGAGACTGGCGAGCGGTGCTTCTTCCCGCTTCAACACCTTGAACGCTGGCGCGTCGAGCGCATCGTAAATCGCGCGCAAGCGATCAGCACGCTCGGGGTGACCGTGGCCGGTATCGTGTTCGAGGCAGGCTGGGTGGGTGAGAAGCAGGGTCGGCATAATTTCTCCGATGGGTGGTGGGCCGCAGCGCAAAAGTCTATAAGCGCGAGGGTCAAAGTTTAAGTGTTTGCAATAGCATGGCCGTAACCAAAGCGACAGAGGACGCCATCAAGAAGGCCGCGCAGGCGCTTGCCCGCGGCGATATCGTCGCGTTTCCGACCGAGACTGTGTATGGGCTCGGTGCTAATGCGTTGAACGCGCCCGCTGTCGCCAAGATCTTCGCGGCAAAAGAGCGGCCGCGCTTCAATCCGCTGATCGTGCATGTGCTGGGACTGAAAGAGGCGGAGGCGCATGCCGTGGTCAATGTCACGGCGCACAAGCTCGCGGAAACGTTCTGGCCTGGGCCGCTGTCGCTCGTGCTGCCGCGCGCACAGGATTGCGAGATCGCAGAACTCGTCAGCGCCGGGCTTGACACGATCGCGCTCCGGGCGCCGGCGCATCCCGTGGCGCGCGCGCTCCTCGCCGAGTCCGGTCTTCCCATCGCCGCACCCAGCGCCAACCGATCGGGGCGTATCAGCCCGACCTTGGCCGAGCATGTCGAGCTCGAGCTTGGCGACATTCCTGCAATGATCCTCGATGGAGGTCCTTGCGCGCGCGGGCTCGAATCGACAGTGGTCGGCGTCGTGGGCGACCAGACCACGCTGCTTCGGGTTGGCGCGCTGCCGCGGGAGGAGATCGAGGCGGTCCTCGGGCATTCTCTCGCCATACCGGGGCCGAAAGCTAAGATCAGTTCGCCGGGCCAGTTGGAAAGTCATTACGCACCGCGGATGCCGCTCCGGCTCGATGTCGTCGCGCCGCGGAACGGCGAGGCGCTGCTCGCCTTCGGGCCCGACGCTCCGGATTTCACCGGTCCCACCATCAATCTCAGCAAGAAAGGCGATCTTGCCGAAGCGGCCGTGAAATTCTTCGCGGCGCTTCGAACCTTGGACGCTTCGGGGGCGAAGGCCATCGCGGTGATGCCGATCCCTGGACATGGACTCGGCGAAGCCATCAACGATCGCTTGCGCCGCGCCGCCGCCGCTCATTCCTGCTAGAGCTTCTCCATGCCAAGCGATTGCAAGTTGCCCAAAGCCCCCTCGCCCGAGTCGCTCGATGCGCTCGCGCGCATTGTCGGCGAGGAGCACGCCATCCGTGATCCGCGCGAGATGGAGCGCTATCTCGTCGAATGGCGCGACCGCTATCGTGGGCGCGCGGCGCTAGTGCTGAAGCCGGGCTCGACGCAAGAGGTCTCGGCGATTCTGGAGCACGCCAACGGAAGCGGCACGGCGATCGTGCCGCAAGGCGGCAATACCGGCTTGGTCGGCGGACAGATTCCTTTCGAGAGCGGTAACGAGGTCGTGGTCTCGCTGGAGCGGATGAATCATGTTCGCGACATCGATCTCGCCTCCAACACCATGACGGTCGAAGCCGGGCTCGTGCTGGCCAAGGCGCAGCAAGTCGCCGCCGCTGCGGACCGGCTGTTCCCGTTGAGTCTGGCCTCAGAGGGCAGCTGCCAGATCGGCGGCGTGCTCGCGACCAATGCGGGCGGCATGGGTGTGTTGGCCTATGGCAGCGCGCGGGAGCTCGCGCTCGGGCTCGAAGTCGTGCTCGCCGATGGGCGCGTGTGGAACGGTCTCAAGACCTTGCGCAAGGACAATAGCGGCTACGACCTCAAAGATCTCTTCATCGGCTCGGAAGGCACGCTTGGGATCATCACCGCGGCGGTGTTGCGGCTTTTCCCAAAGCCCGCCGAGACCGTGACAGCAATCGCGGGGGTGAGCCGGCTCGAGACCGCGCCCTCCTTGTTCGCGCGTCTTTACGCCGGCGCCGGACCGATGCTGACCGGTATCGAAATCGTGCCGCGCATCGGGCTCGATTTTGTGTTGCGGCATGTGCCGGGGACACGCGATCCGCTATCGAGCGCGCATGATTGGTATGTGCTGTTCGAGCTGTCGAGCCCACGCGAAGGCGCTGGCCTGATGCCGCTTGCCGAAAGGTTGCTCAGTGAGGCGGTCGAAGCCGGAGAGACCGCCGACGCTGTCGTTGCTGGTTCGCTCACGCAAGCGCAAGAGCTATGGCGCTTGCGCGAGATGATGAGCGAGGTACAGAAGCACGAAGGCGGCAGCATCAAGCACGATATCGCCGTCCCTGTCGCGAAGGTGCCGGAATTCATCGCGCGCGCGAACCAGCTCGTCGAGCTGATGATCCCGGGCGCCAGGCCCGTGCCGTTCGGCCATCTCGGCGACGGCAACATCCATTACAATGTGAGTCAGCCGGTGGCGATGGACCGCGATGTCTTTCTTGCCAATTGGGAGGCGTTGAATGCGGCGGTGCACGAGATCGTGCTCGATCTCAAAGGCTCGATCAGCGCCGAGCACGGCATCGGGCGCTTGAAGCGGGATCTCCTGCCTCACGCCAAGCAAGCGATCGAGCTCGAGTTGATGCGCAAGATCAAGTCGGCGTTCGACCCCAACGGGATTCTCAATCCCGGCAAACTGCTCTAGGCCGCAGCCTCAGGTTCTGGCGGCGGTTTTCGCGGAAACAGCAGCCGCTGATAGAACCAGCCGATCCCCATCAGAACCGCGCCGAGCCCGATGAAAGAGAGCGCTCGGTAAATCCCTGTCAGGTCGGACATATCGACGAAGAACACCTTGAAGACGGTGAGCAGCACGACCGCAGCCGAGGCGACACGGAGCGGAAGCGAGCGCAAGTAAATGCCAGCGGCCAGCAGCACGACGCCGAAAGCGAGCCAGACTGCGGAGTAGGTGTATTGTTCGGCGTCCGTGGTCGGGCCCTCGGTCAGGATTGGACCGTGATAGATGCGCATCACTTGCAGCGAGAGATAGCCGAGCGCGAGCACCACGGCGACGATGGCGAGGAGCGCGCTGTGCCAGCGCGGTCTTGTGTTTCGCGTGATCAGCGCAAGGTAGGCGGTGAGCACCGCCGTGATGCCGTAACCGAGCAGAATCTGATTGAAAACCAGACCGCCAATCGCTTCGCCGGAGAAGGCGGGATTATAGACAACGCCGAGACCGATCACGATGGCAAGCAAGGTCAGGCCGGTGACGATGAGCGCACCGATATTGTGCACCACGCTTCCGGTGCGTCCCCTGATTTTCTCAAGCAGAATGGCGAAGCCGAGCCCGAAGCAGACGTCGAGCGCGAGCTCGGCAAGCGTGTCGGAACTGACATAAGCATTGCCGGTCATATAGTGGCGGTTCTCGAGAAATCCGAGCAGCCCGGTGAAGAACAGCGCCGCGGACTCGACGAGACGTAAGGGCCCATCGTCCTTGTCTCGCCGCATCAGATAGCCCGCGACCCAGAACGAGGCGGCGGGGACGCCATAACCATAGAGCAGCCAATTGAAGATCGGCGTTGAGCCGACATCGGGGCCCATGATCATCGGGTCCCAGATGAAGCGCGAGAGCACGAGCCCGGTGATGGCGCCGGCGAGCCAGCGCAAACCCGGCATCGGACGCGCGGAGGCGACCCAGGCGATGCCTAAGACCATCAAAGCAAAGGACGTGGTGAGCCAACCTCTTTCCAGCACCATGGTGAGGCCAATCGCGAGCGCGGCAACGGCGCCTGTGATGAAGATGGCGATGGCGGACGCCGAACCGGGGCGCGGCTCGCGCCGGCTGAGGTAATCGGCGGCGAAGGCGTAGGCGATGGCGAGGCCGAGAGCAGCGGTGGCGAAGGGGATCGAGCGGTCGAACTCGGCGATACGGTAATAGAGCAGTGCCAGGATCGCGGCCGGCGCGAACACTGCGGACGCGGCCCAGAATCTCGACGTCAACACCGACTCAGACCGCGCCTGGGCGAGGAAGCCAGAGACACCGAAGATGAACGCCAGCCCCGCGCCAAGCCAGAGATGGGTGCCGTAGATGAAGCGGTCTGGCTCCCAGGTCGGCTCGGCGTTCACATCGAGCGGAACGCCATAGTCGCGAATGTCAATATTGACCGACCATTGTAGGAAGATGAGCGCGGTGAGGATTGCGGCCCAAGGCACGGCAGCAATCGCCGCGTCCGCACGCCAGGCGATGGCGACGGTGCCGGCTACGAGAACGAGGAAGGTTATCAGCGTCATCAGATCGTGCTGCGTGGCGAGCGCGAGAAGGGCAGCGCCCAGCAGATAGGCGCCGAGTGCTGCCGAGGATACGAGATCGATGCGACCTTTCTCCGCCTCGGGCCCGAACAAGAAGCCCGAGACGATGAGAAGTGCCGCGAGCACGAAGCAAGCGAGAACGAAGGCAATATGCGGGGTCAGCACTTCGGCCGAAACATTGCCGATACCCGGCAACATCCATACGAGGCTGAAGCCGACGGCGACCAGCGCAAGCCAACGCCAGAGACGCGCACGGGCGAGTCCGAACGCAGCCGCGGTGACGACGGCGAGATAGAGATAGAGCGCCCAATAATTCGGCGTCTCGGTGGTGACGATCACGGGCGTGAGATAAGCGCCGACGAGACCGAGGCCTGCGACGGCCGGCCCATGAAGCAGCGCCGCGGCAAGCGTCGCGAGCGCCACAATGCCGAGAAGCAGAAAGGCCGCGCCGGCGTCAATGAAGCCGTAAAGCGCGTAAGCCGCGTAGACCGTGGCATAGGCGATGGTGGTGCCAGCCGCGGTCAGGATGCTTGGAATATGAGCGGCGGGAAGCCCGGTGAGGCCCGTCTTGACTTCGTGACGCCGCGTCCATTCACCGGCGGCGATCAAGGCAATGGCTAGAATCGCACCAAGCGCGATGCGGGCTTCCTCGCCGAACCAGCCCTGCTCGATTGCCTGCTTGACCAAGAAGAAGCCGCCCAGCGCGAGCGCGATGCCGCCGAGCCAGACCGACCATTGGGTGCCGAAACGCTCCTCCCATCCGATCTTGGGTTTCGACGGCGAAAGCGGCGGCAGCGGAACTTCGACCGCTGCTTCCTCGGCCGGGGCCTCAGCCTCGGTCTCCGGCTCCTGCTTTGCGATTTCGGGCTCGACATCAGCCACAATTACGGGCGCAGGAGGGCTCGCCGCCGGGGCGGCGCCAAGCCCAGCGATCTTGGTTTCGAGGCCCGAAATCCGCCATTCCAGCACCCTGAGGCGATCCCGCGATTTGATGGCGAGAACGAGGGCGACAATGGCGACGACGGGGATGGCGAGAACCAGAAGAATCAGCAACTGCCATTCATCCATAAGGGGTCCTTCCGAGCCCTCGGCGCCGGGAATCTAGTAGGCCGGAGGCTTCAACGGAAGAGGCAGTTTGAAAGGCAAGTCAGAGCAATCGGCCTTGCAGGGGTTCTTGCAGGCCTGGTTCGTCGCGTCGGCTGTCGTTGATCTTGGGGTGCATTTCGATCGATTCCAGCACGCCGTCGGCGGCCGGCAGCAACATGGCTTGCGCAGCCTTTGGCCGCGTCCTTTCGCAGTCGAGCCATGCCTCGAAGCGCTCGGGCGGCAGGATCACCGGCATACGGTCGTGGAGTTCGGCGACGAGAGTGTTCGCGGGACAGGTCAAAATCGCGACGGTGTCCATCTCCTGGCCGGCTTTGTCGCGCCATCCCTCCCAAAGCCCGGCAAAGGCAATCAGGCCGCCCGCTCGCGGGCGCAGGAAGAACGGACGCCGCTTCCCTTTGGGCCCGGTCCACTCATAGAAGCCATCGGCGGGAATGAGACAGCGACGGTGCGCGAATGCATTCCGGAATGAGGGCTTCGATGTGGCACCCTCAGACCTTGCGTTGATCAAAGGCGGCGATCCTTTCGGATCTTTGACAAAGGGCGGCAAGAGACCCCAACGCATCATCCTGAAACTCCGCTCACCTGCCCTGTCGAGGGAGATCACCGGAACGTCTTGGGTCGGCGCAACGTTATATCTCGCCGGGAAATTCGGCGTCTCGCGATAGGCAAAATAGGCGCGGACCACTTCGGGCGGCGACGTCAGGCTATAGCGCGAGCACATTAGAGACCCGCGGTAACATTTCGGTAATCATAGTAGGGCAACACTGCTTAGCTATCAGGTTTGTATATAGTCATGATCCAGCCAATGTTCGCCGAGAATCGTAAGCGCGACGAACGATCCCAATCAGAGCTCAACGAGGATGTGAGCCGCGAGGATATCGTGGCCACCTTTCGTTCTGCCATGATCGGGCATTTCCGTTCGCACATTCCCGGCACCAACATCAGCGAGGCAACGCTGCTGGCGAGCGACTACCTCAATCACTTCCACGAACTGGTGATGTTACTCGAGGCGGTCTCGTCCGAGCCGGAAGATTTCGCCGAAGATCTGTTTGCTTGGAAGCCGCTCACTTACGACGAGCATTTCGCCGAGTCAGGTTTCCGCGACAAGAACCTCGCGATCGCCGCCTATCATCGCGCGCCGCCGCGCATCCGCGCGCGCTTCGACGATGCGGTAGAGAGATTACATAGTGAAGCCACCAAGCTGGTGGGCGATATCCGCGCCACGATTTACGGCAAGCAGCCCGACGTCGACGTGCTTTGTACTCAGGCCGTGGCACGGCTCAGCACCTTGATCGAAGAGGCCAACGCTATCGCCAATGGCGAAGAAATTGCCGGCGATGCGGATGAAAATGCGAATGGAGAGGCGAGCGGCCAGGCCGCGATCGACGCCCTGTTCGACCCGGATAAAAGTGCCTAAACCAGCATCCCTTCGACCTGGATTTTGCCACCAATAGGCGCTAGTTAAGCGCCATGGGAACCCAAGCAAAGCGCTTTGCTGAACTCGGCCTTTTGGCCGTCGCTTTGGCAATTTTCGTGCTGGCTTACGCGCCGGTAGCGCGTGCGCAATTCTTCATGAATTGGTTCAACAATGAGCCGGCCAGGCCAAAGCCGCAGCCGCGCGCGGCGAGGCCCGCGCCGCCACCCGGCGATGACCTGCCAGCCATCGTGCCGAAGGAGAGCATGGCACCGCCGCCGCCCGATGATCGTCCCTACGATGCGAAACTGCTCCGCCTCGCCGAGATCCTGGGCGCGGTACACTATCTTCGCGAGCTTTGTGGCGCGGGAGAAGGCCAGACTTGGCGCGTGCAGATGGAGGAGATCGTCAAATACGAAGGCACGACCGCCGTGCGCCGCGCCAAGCTTGTGAACAGCTTCAACGACGGCTATCGGGGCTATCGCCGCACTTATCGCAGCTGCACGGAGTCGGCGAGTCTCGCCAATGCCCGCTTCACGGAAGAGGGCGCGGAGATCGCGGCCTTGCTGGCGAAGCCGCAGCAATTCGTCAATCGGACGCCGCTTCCGATCGAGCAATCGCCGCCTCAAGCCCAAGACGGCAAACCCCAGCCCGGTCAAGACGGGGCAAAACCGGATGCGGCCGCGAAACCAGACGTGGCGAAGCCGAATGCGGCAAAGCCGAATGCGGCGAAGTCAGATCAGGCTGCCAGCCAAGAGGCCCAGCAAGCCGCGGAGCCCGCCAACCCCGGCAAGAAGAAACGCGGTGCGCAGCAACCCGCGGCGCAACCCAGCCAGGCTCCAGAGACCGGCGGTTGGTAAATTAACCGTTAGTTCACTCTATTTTCCGCATGCCGCATCCGGGGTGTAATTGTGGCGCTCCTAGGCTCTTCTTGGCGCCCAAAGAGGAAACGCCATTGCGTGCATCGCGTCCAACACCGCAAGCGACGAAAGACGACGGTCAAAAGCAGGCCGCGCTGCGCTACATCTTGGACGCGTGGGAAGAAGCGCTGCATGACGGCATCGAGCCGGAATGTCTCGCCAACGCGGCGCTGTTTGCCGCGCTCGCCGATCTGATCGGCGTCTATGGCGAAGATGCCGTGTCAAAGATGACGACTGGGCTGTCACGCCGCATCCAGCACGGCGAATTCACGCTGAAGCGCATGCCGCAATAATCACAGAGCTCCGGCTTCGCGAAGCAATCCTCCGATGAGGACGAGAAGGCCGAAGGCGATCAGGACCATCCCGGCGATGCGGTTGATCAGTTTCAGGCGCTCTTCCGTCAGTTTGTGACGGATCGTTGCGATCAGTTCGGAAAGACTGAGCCACCACAGCAGACTTCCACCCATCACCGCGGCGACGAGCAACAGAGCTTCAAAATTGTTGTCGAGGCCGCCGATTAGCGAACCCAGTCCACCAAAGATGGCTGCGGTGCCGAGAATGGCGCCGGGATTGGTGATCGTCAGAAAATAGGTCTGCGGAATGACTCCGGTATGTTCCCATCTTGGTGAGCCCTTGCCAGGCTCCAGCGATGGCGCGGGCTTGGCGAACAGAAGTCCCAATCCAAATATGACAAGAACCGCGCCGCCGACCAATTGGATCGGCGCGCGATATTCAACCATCAGCTCCGAAATGGCGCGCATGGAAAACGCCGCCACGGCCGCGAGCGTCCCGTCGCCGAGGACAGCACCGATGCCTGCGGCCAGGCCTGCCCAGAAGCCTCCGGTGGCCGCGCGTTGAATCACCAGCACGTTGACAGGGCCTATCGGCGCCGCCAACACAAGTCCGATAAAGGTGCCGGCGAGCACAAGCTCGATGCCCGACAGCACGATATGGGCTCCCGGAATCAATGCGCGCCTATTCGCTGTTGGATGACAGAGGGATGGACTTTGCGCCCTTGCCGTTAAACCGCGGCACAGGATTTACACAAAAGAGAGGCGACGAAAATGCCATGGTATGCGATTTTGGATTGCTGTTCAGGGAATGATGCATGAATCGCCGCACGACCTTCACATTGGCCCTCGGCGCATTGGTAACCGCCGCGATAGGTATTGTCTACGCCTGGCAGCCGGAGCCGAAACAAGCTCAGGCGCAACAGAGCGAGATTCCCAAAACCCCCGATGCACCGAAGAGCTCCGGACCGAAGCCGGCTCCAGACAGCGCAAAGGCGCCCGAGGCGCCGAAGCCCGACGGGGCGCAACCGCAGATCCTGTACGATCCTCAGCTGCTTCCCGCACCGGTCAAGGAGACGCTCAAGGAAATATTCGAGACGGCGCAAAGTGGCGATATCGACGCGATGCGGCCGGTGCTCGAGGAGAACGAGCTCAAGCCGATGGTGGCTTCCACCCATGTCGACGATCCCGTCGCCTTCTGGAAGAAGAATTCGGCGGACGGAGAGGGTCGCGAGGTGCTCGCAGCGTTCTTGAATATTCTTTCCATAGGCTACGTCAAATCCGGCCAGGGCAAGGACGCGATCTATATCTGGCCCTATCTCGCAGAGATGGACTTGACCAAGCTCACCCCGGCGCAAGAGGTCGAGCTTTTCCGGATCGTGCCGGCCGACAAGGTGGCGGCGATGAAAAAGAGCGGCAAATATTCCTACTATCGCCTAGGCGTCTCGCCGACAGGCGTCTGGCAGTATTTCCTTCAATAGCACTCGGGCAACGCCGCGCCGAAGCGGACCGGTGCACCAGAGGGTTGCCCAAGTTCGCCGTCCCACATGGCGATATTGCCCCTGAGGATCGTTCCGACCGGCCAGCCCTGCACATTGCGGCCGGCAAAGGGCGTCCAACCACATTTCGAGGCGATCCAGTCGTCGGTGATGGTCTTCTGCAGTTTCAGATCGACGATGGTGAGATCGGCGTCATAGCCTACCGCGATGCGGCCCTTGCCGGCGATGCCGAAGATGCGCTGCGGCCCGGCGCTGGTCAGATCGACGAAGCGGGCAAGGCTGAGCCGCCCTTTGTTGACATGGTCCAGCATCACCGGAACCAGGGTCTGCACGCCCGGCATGCCGGAGGGCGAGGCTGGGTACGCCGCCTCCTTCTCCTCAAGCGTGTGCGGGGCGTGATCAGAGCCA
This sequence comes from Methyloceanibacter sp., assembly GCA_036559585.1. Lineage (GTDB taxonomy): Bacteria > Pseudomonadota > Alphaproteobacteria > Rhizobiales > Methyloligellaceae > Methyloceanibacter. The sequence continues at coordinate 6,666 of DATBSU010000101.1, read as the reverse complement.
AGAACATCGACCACGCCTTGATCAAGCCCCCACCAAAGCACGTCTTGGTGAGACTTGTCTCGAAGCGGCGGGTTCATCTGCGCCCGCGAGCCGATCGACGCATAGGCCTCCCTTGCGATCAGCGTGAGATGCTGCGGTGTGACCTCGACGGTGGCAATATCCTTGTTCAGTGCGAGCAATTGCATCTCGGCCGCGGTCGACACATGCAAAATGTGAATGCGCTTGCCCGCTTGCCGCGCCAACCTGAGCAGCATTTCGGTCGAGGCAAGAGCTGCTTCCGCGTCGCGCCATTCACTGTGACTTGAGACATCGCCTGCACGTTTCACGCCTGCGCGCTCCTGCAACCTCATCTCGCTTTCGGAATGGAAGGCGGCGCGGCGACTGATCTTGCCGAGAATGCGCGAGAGCGAATCCTCGTCGTCGACCAGAAGATCGCCGGTGGAGGAGCCAGCGAAGATCTTGATTCCGGCAGAGCCTTCGAGTCGCTCGAGCGTGGGCAGCTCGTCGATATTCTGCTTGGTGGCGCCGACGAAGAAGGCGAAGTCGCAATGCATACGGTTCCGAGCGCGCACAACTTTGTCGGTCAAGGCTTCCGCTGTGGTCGTGGCGGGCTTGGTGTTCGGCATCTCGAACACGGCAGTGACGCCGCCGAGTACAGCCGCCCTGCTCCCGCTTGCCAAATCTTCTTTGTGCTCGAGGCCAGGCTCGCGAAAATGCACCTGGCTATCGATAACCCCGGGCAGGATGTGCAAGCCCCTAGCATCGATGACGCGGCCGGCGCTCGAGGCGGCGATGTCGCCAAGAGCGGCAATACGGCCATCGCCTATGGCAAGATCGGCCACGCTTTCGCCGGCGTGATTGACGATGGTCGCGCCCTTAAGGACAAGATCGAAGGTGTCGGCCAAGTTTCAGTCCGCTTGCAGGGTCGGGCCCGCTCCCATACATCTCAAGTCCCCTAGGTAGCAGAAGACAAAGCCATGGGCCAATGTCTGGCGGCGGAGCTTATGGATCGCAGCGTGATCGCGGTCGCGGGCGCGGACGCCCGCAAATTGCTGCAAGGGCTGGTCACCAACGATATCGAGACGGCTCGCGACGGTAGGGCCATATTTGCCGGCTTGCTCACGCCACAGGGCAAGATTCTGTTCGATTTCTTTTTGGTGCCGAAGGGGGACGGTTTCCTGGTCGAGGCGCCCAAAGCCAGCTTGGGCGAACTGCTAAAACGCCTCAATTTCTACCGCCTCAGGGCTGCTGTTGAGATCAAGGAGGCGCCTCTCAAAGGGGTCGCCTGCTGGGGTGGCGAGCCGAAGGTTGTCGAAGGCGCGATTGCCTTCGTCGATCCACGGGCTCCCGAGCTTGGGACGCGCGTGCTGGCACCTCAGGAACTGAGCCTCGACAAAATTGGCTGTGGCTCTGCCCGCGAGAACGACTACCACGCCATGCGGATCGCCCAAGGCGTGCCAGAGGGCGGACGCGACTATCAATACGGCGACGCCTTTCCGCACGAGGCGCTGTTCGATCAATTGCATGGCGTCGATTTCAAGAAGGGTTGCTTCGTAGGACAAGAAGTCGTTGCGCGCATGGAGCACAGAGGCACGGCGCGGAAGCGACTCATTCCGGTCGAAGGCGACCGGCAATTGCCGGCGATCGGCAGCGACGTGCTAGCCGGCGACACCGTGGTCGGGAGCCTGACCTCCATCGATGGCAGGCTTGGGCTCGCATCCTTGCGGCTCGATCGGGTCGAACAAGCGTATGAGGCCGGAGAGACATTGCGTGCAGGCGAGGCAACTCTGAGCCTGCGGAGGCCCGGCTGGCTCACGCTTGCCTTGCCGTCGCCGAGAGTGACGGCATGAGCAAGAGAACCGTTGAGGTTAAAAGCTGTCCCTGGCCCGGCACCGACCCGCTCTATGTCGCTTATCATGACGAGGAATGGGGCGTGCCGGAGCGAGACGACCGGGCGCTCTACGAGAAGCTAGTGCTCGACGGATTTCAGGCTGGACTGTCCTGGATCACGATTTTGCGCAAGCGGGAAAATTTCCGCCGCGCCTTCGACGGCTTCAAGCCGGAAAAGATCGCGCGCTATTCTGACAAGAAGATCGCGGCGCTGATGCAAGACGAAGGCATCGTGCGCAATCGCATGAAGGTCGAAGGCGCCGTGCTCTCGGCTCGCGCTTGGCTCGACATCATGGAAAAGGGCGACGGCTTCTCGGAGTTGATTTGGGGATTTGTCGACGGCAAGCCGATCATCAACAGATTTAAGTCCATCCGCGAAGTGCCCTCCGAGACGGAGCTGTCGCGCAAAATCGCAAAAGACCTAAAAGCGCGCGGCTTCAAATTTTGCGGACCGACCATCGTCTATGCGTTCATGCAGGCGACGGGCATGGTCAACGACCATCTGGTCGAATGCCACCGCCACGCCGCCTGCATGAAATTTTAGTCGGGTTAGCCCTTGGAACCGCGAGGATCAGCGCTGCGCGGATACGTCCGCTCTTCTTGGATGCGCCCATTGCGGTTGCGGATGCGAACCGAACCTTTGTTCTGCACGGCTCGCTTCAGGACGCCGCCTTTGGTCGCTCTGGCCTTAGTCGTCCAGCGTTGCACGACTTTCCCGGAGGGCTCGGCTTTGAGCTCCCACTTCTTGCTCTTCTCGTTGTGGAACAGTGAATATCTCGGCAGCTTTGCCATATGCATCTCCCAAGTGACGGACAGCGGGGGGTTTGCACGCTAACAATAGACGCATGAATGACACTATGATTCGGCTTAGTCCATTTTCTTTTTCACGTTGTGTGCATAAATACTAAGGACATGGTCTTGGTAAACGTCAGGCTCGGACCGCGATTCAGACTTGGATATTGCCATGCATAGTCTTCAGCCGAGCACCGACCCACGCGCTTGGCAGCGCATGCTGAGCGGGCGCAGGCTTGATCTGCTCGATCCCTCGCCGCTCGACATCGAGATCGAGGATATCGCGCATGGGCTGGCGCGTGTTGCACGCTGGAACGGACAGACTGACGGCGAGCATGCTTTCTCGGTGGCCGAGCATAGTCAGTTGGTCGAGACGATCGCGGGCGCGCTTAACCCATCACTGGAGCGGCGCTACAGGCTGGCGGCGCTGATTCACGATGCGCCCGAATATGTGATCGGCGACCTGATCAGTCCGTTCAAGGCGGCGCTCGCCCTCGACTACAAGGCCTTCGAGGCGAAATTGCTCGCGGCGATTCACTTGCGGTTCGGGTTGCCGGCAGTGTTGCCGGAGGAAGTAACCAAGCTGATCAAGCGCGCCGACAAGATTGCGGCCTATTATGAGGCCACCGTGCTTGCGGGCTTCTCGATCGAAGAGGCAAAACGCTTTTTTGGCCAGCCCCGGGGCTTGAGCGCTTCGCTGGTAACCAAATTGTCGCACCTCAAGCCGCTTGCTACTGGCGACGCCGAGGCCAAGTTTCTCAAGCGCTTTAACGAGCTTCGTGCATGACCGCTCAACGTCCACAACGTCCCGTGCTCGATGGCCCTGCGCCCATCCTGATTTCGCCAAGAGATGGGGCTAGACTCACGCCCATCATGAAGCCTGAAACCATTTACGTGTCGCCGCTCAGCCTGGTCGAGGCGACGGTGGCAGATGCCTCTGTCGGCCATCTCGTGACCCTGATCAATCACGACACGCTGGTCGCGACCCCGCCCTCCATCGAGCCGGATCGGCATTTGCGGCTCGCGATGAACGACATCACCGAGCCGCAAGACGGGCTGGTGCTGCCTTGCGAGACTCATGTCGCCGATCTCGTCGAGTTCGCGCTCGCCTGGGACCGCAAGGCGCCACTGTTGATCCATTGCTGGGCCGGCATCAGCCGCTCGACGGCGGCCGCCTTTATCTCGCTTTGCGCCCTGAACCCGGAGGCGGACGAGCTCCGCCTAGCGCAGGCCTTGCGCGAGGCTTCGCCAACCGCTCATCCCAATCGCAGGCTGGTCCGGCTTGGCGACACAGTGCTTCAGCGCTCGGGGCGCATGATTGAGGCGGTCGAGTCCATCGGTCCGGGCGAATTCGCTGAGGAAGCGCTGGTATTCACGTTGCCCGCGCTCCACGCGGCTTAGCATTATGTCCGAGCCCCGCCGCGCTGCGATCGAAGCGGGCGAGACCCAGATCGAGCTTGGTCTGAATGCTGCAATCGTCAGCGTCCGCGATCAGCAACCTCAAATTCTAATCGTGCGGCCCGGCACCGCCGGATCGGGGGACTGGGATGCGCTGCCGTTCGGTCCATTCTCGCCGCTCAACCACCGGACGCTCGAGATCGGTTTGCGCGAATGGACCAAGCGGCAGACCGGACTCGATCTGGGCTATGTCGAGCAGCTTTACACCTTCGGCGACCGTGGCCGGCATGCGGAGCCCGGCGCGCCATCGCACATTCTCTCTGTCGGGTATCTCGCGCTGACGCGAGGCGCCGACGAAGAGTTGATGGGCTCGCATTGGTCGCCTTGGTACGCCTATTTTCCTTGGGAGGACTGGCGGCTCGGCAAGCCTGAGATTCTCACCAACGAAATCGAGCCGCGGCTGAAGGATTGGGCGATGCGCAAACCGGCCGATGACGCGCCAGCGCGGCCGTTGCGACGCGCGGAGCGGCTGAGAGTGTGTTTCGGCGATGGCGGCAGCTTTGACGAAGAAAAAGTGCTCGAGCGCTATGAGTTGCTCTATGAGGCCGGCCTCGTTGCAGAAGCCGCGCGCGATGGTCGGTCCGCCGCGAAACAATGGGACCATGTCCCGGAGCTTGGGCGCCCGATGGAATTCGACCATCGGCGCATCCTCGCGACCGCGATGGGGCGATTACGCGGCAAGTTGAAATATCGACCAGTGGTGTTCGAACTGTTGCCGCCAGAATTCACGCTCTACGATCTGCAGCAGACTGTTGAAGCTATTTCTGGCACGCTCCTGCACAAGCAGAATTTCCGGAGGCTGGTCGAGCAAGGCGGGCTGGTCGAGCCAACAGGCAATGTCTCGACCGCGACTGGCGGACGCCCTGCCCGGCTTTACCGTTTCCGCCGCGAAGTGGTGCTGGAGCGCCCGGCGCCCGGGCTTCGCGTCAAGGCTGGCCGCCTCTAACTCAACGAGGAGCGAGTAACGCCCATCACTCCTGCCAATTCTGCGCCCCTCGTCGCCTTGACCGGCGCAACCGGTTTTGTCGGGCAGTATCTGTTGCGTGAACTGCCGAAACGCGGTTACCGGCTTCGCGTCTTGCTCCGCCGGCCGAGCGCGGTGACGCTTCCTTGCGCCAGTGTGTTGATCGGCGACATTGCGCGGCCGCACAACATGGCCGAGGCGCTCACCGGAGTCGATGCGGTGATCCATTCCGCCGGCTTGGCGGAGACCATGTCCGGGCAGCCGGAAGACGATTATCGCGTGATCAACACCGAGGCCACGATCGGACTGGCGCACGCCGCTCAACGGGCGCGGGTCAAGCGCTTCGTATTTCTGTCCTCGATCCGCGCGCAAAGCGGTCCGACCGCGCCCGAGACCCTCACCGAGGACGCAGAGCCGAGACCGACCGATGCGTATGGGCGCTCCAAGCTCGCCGCGGAACAAGGTCTGGCGGAAGCCAATATCGATTGGGTCGCGCTCAGATTGGCGTTGACCTATGGACCGGGCGTGCAGGGCAATATGGCGAAGCTGATGCGCCTCGCGCGCTCGCCCTATCCGCTGCCCTTGAGCATGCTGAAAGGGCGGCGTTCGGTGCTCGCGCTAGACAATCTGGTCGAGGCGACCGACATCGTGCTCCGCGCGCCAGCACCGCTTCGCAAGCCGTTGCTCGTGGCCGATCCCGAGCCGCTCACCATCGGCGAAATGATCGCTGTCATGCGCCAAGGCTTAAAGCGCCGGCCCGGAATCTTTCCAATGCCATCATCGGTACTTCGCGCGGCCTCGCTTGCGACGGGCCAGGGCGCCATCCATCGTTTGCTGTCGGGATCGCTGGTCGCAGATTGCACACAACTCGCCAAGCTCGGCTTCGCGCCTGTCGTCGACACAAAGACAGCGCTCAGGGCGTTGCTGCGGGACTGAAGCTAAGGTGCTGTTGTCTCAGCTGAAAAGGCACGCACAATCGGCGCAAGATCGCGAGCGTGATCCCAATCGCCACCTTTGCGCGTGAGTCCGAGCCTCACAATGATGAGGTCGCGGGAGGGGATGATTGCCACGATCTGTTGGTCAAAGCCGAGCAGGTAATAGGCGTCCACCGCCAAGGTTGACTGCTCCGACTCCGGCAGTTTCAGCCAGACATGCGCGCCATACTCTTTCGCAGGCGCCTCCGGTGTCGGCGTCAGGCTATAGGTAACCCAGTCCGGAGGCAGCAGAGGCTTGCCTTGCCAGACTCCATTTTGCGCAAACAGTAGCGCGAGGCGCGCCCAGTCCCGCGCCGAGGCGTACATCAGCGAAGAACCGATGAAGGTGCCCGACGCATCAGGCTCTATCACCGCGCTGCGCATGCCGAGAGGCGCGAACAGGCGATCGTGGGGGAAGCGCAGATAGTCGCGCTCGTCGGTGAAGCCGTGACGCAGGATTAATTGAATAATGTTGGAGGTACCGCTCGAATAGTTCCAATGGGTTCCGGGAGACGCGACCACCGGTTTTTCGGCGGCAACGCGTCCGGCGGACTCCTTGGCGAACAACATCTGCGCCACGTCGCTGGT
>DATBSU010000100.1:0-17477 GCA_036559585.1 Methyloceanibacter sp. | reverse complement strand
CGGGAGAAGGTGCCCTGGTCTTGGGCCTCCGGCGGCACATAGCGGTCGCCGGCCTGGCCTTGCGGCGCCGGCTCGTATGGCCTGCCCGGGCCGCCACTGTCCTCAGCTTGAGGAGAGGGCGGCGGCAAAGGCGCGCTCTCGACTCGCGGCGGCTGACCGTCATGGGGCTGCGGCGAGATAACAAGCGGCGCATCATCTGATTGTGCCGAAGCCGTGACCGGCAGAAACGGCAGTAACAAGGCCGCGAATGCGGCCAAAATGGCTGATCTGGTCATAAGCGTGCCCCCGCGAGTCCCACCCGGCTCGCTGATCTTGGCTAACAGGCCCTTATGATCGGCCGTAACTATTACCAAACTGTGGCTAGCGCCGGGGTTTGGGGGGCTAAAAACACCCGAATAGCGTGGTCAAGGGGTCGCGCCCCAGGCGACAAAACCGCTATTGCGTAAACCGGCGTTGGTCTTGCCATAAATAAAGGGACCGCCCCGGGCGTCGAATACCCGGCCTCCCGCTGCCCGAAGCACTGCATCGCCGGCGGCGGTGTCCCATTCCATGGTGGGCCCGAGCCTCGGATAGACGTCTGCTTCGCCCCTCGCGACGAGTAGAAACTTCAAGGAGGAGCCTGCGTCGGAGCGGCTTGCGATCGTGTAGCCGGCGAGGAATTTCACGGTCTCGGCATCGAGATGCGAGCGGCTGACCACGGCGACCAGCCCGCCGGCCGCGGGCTTGCGCACGTGGATGGATCGGCAGGTGAGAGTGCTGAAATCGGCGCCGCCGACATTTGGGGCGAGCTCGGTTTCGACAGCCGTGCCTGGCGCAGGGGTGAGGGCGAGCACGCTACGCGCCGGCGCATAGACGAGTCCGAAATACGGAGCACCGTCTTCGATCAGCGCGACGTTGACGGTGAAATCGGTGCGCTGCTTGATGAACTCCTTGGTGCCGTCCAGCGGATCGACCAGGAAGAAGCGCCGCGGCAGCGTCTTCGACCGGTCGCCCGCATCTTCCTCCGAGACGACTGGAATGTCCGGCGCGAGGTGCTTGAGGGCGTCGAGGAGAATTGCCTGCGAGTCGTGATCCGCCGCGGTCACGGGACTCTTATCGTCCTTCAGCGTGACCTCCGGCCCCTCATGATAGTGGCGCATGATGGCGGCACCCGCCTTCGCGGCGGCGTCGGTCAGGATGTTGGCGGCCCGAGAGAAGGCGAACGCCTCTCCGGTTGTGTGACCTGGTGCTGACAAGGCAGAATGCTCTTTGAGGGCTTTGATTCGTTTTTCCGTTTCGGTCTTGCGGCATCCGCTAAGGGTTTCCGCCGATTTGGCGTTCCTGTAGCAGATTTTTGCCGAAACGGGCTGTGTCAATTCGCGACTAGGAGGAGGCCATGTCCGAGCAACTCGGCAATCTCGATCTTGCGGCTCTGATCTCGAGCCGCATCTGCCACGATGTGATCAACCCGGTCGGCGCCATCTCCAATGGCCTGGAAATGCTGGCCGAGGAGCCTGACGAAGAGATGCGCGTCCAGGCCATGGAGTTGATCCGCAACAGCGCGAGGCAGGCCGCGGCTAAGCTGCAATTCGCGCGGCTTGCCTTTGGCGCAGCGGGGTCCGCGGGGGCGGAGATCGATCTTCGCGACGCCGAGAAGGTCTCTCGCGACTTTGTGCAAAGTGCCAAGCACAGCCTCGAATGGAAGGGGATGGCGGCGACGTTGCCGAAGAACAAGGTGAAGCTCCTGCTCAACCTCGTGGCGCTGGGCGTCGTGGCGTTGCCGCGGGGCGGCGTGGTTACGGTCGAAATCGTGGGCGAGCCGCCGAACGTGGCCTTCACCGTTACCTCCAAGGGCGAGGCGGCAAAGCTTAACGAGCATGTCACGGGACTGCTGGCGGGCGCGAATGGGGCACCAATCGATTCGCACTCGATCCAGCCTTATTACGCCAACCTGGTCGCTCAAGCGGCGGGCCTTGGGCTGAGTGTCGAAGCCAAGGACGGCGAAGTGGTGCTAAAGGCGGCTTGAAGCCGGTATTTTTGGCGGAATTTCGGGCACCGCAACCAAACGTAAACCAGAGTTCACCATTATCCTTGCGGGGTTGACCGCTCGGGCATCGCGGGTCCGAGGTCAGCCTTCGAGGTGAGCGATGGACGAGCTGCTAGGCGATTTCCTGACGGAGACGGGAGAGAGGATCGATCTTCTCGAGCCCGAGCTCGTCCGCTTCGAGCGCGAGCCCAACAACGCCGAGATGCTGAACGCCATCTTCCGGCTGGTGCACACCATCAAGGGGACTTGTGGGTTCATTGGCTTGCATCGGCTGGCTAAGTTGGCGCACGCCGCCGAAACCCTGATGGGACAATATCGCGACGGCGCGCCGGTCACGGTCGAGAGCGTGTCAGTGATCTTGTCGAGCCTCGATCGTATCAAGCTGATCTTGTCGGAACTCGAGAAGACGGGCGCGGAGCCGATGGGCTCTGACGACGATCTGGTCGAACGCCTGGAACAGCTTGCGCTGGCTCAACCTGGCGCGAACTTAAAGCCGGCGGAGTTCTCCTTCGTCGGTGAGCTTGGGCGTCCGTTACAGCTTGGCGAGGTTTCGCTTGACGAATTGGAGCGCGCTTGGCTCACAGCGCCCGGGCCTGACGGCCTGGTTGTGGCGGAGCCCGCCAATCGGGATTTGGCACCCCGCAGCCAGACCGTTCGCATCAGCGTCGACATGCTCGAAAATCTGATGACGACGGTCAGCGAGCTCGTGCTGACACGCAATCAACTTCTCGATCTGGTGCGCAAGAACGGCAAGAGCGAATTCAAGTCGCCGCTGCAACGTCTCTCCACGGTCACCGCGGAGCTGCAGGAAGGGATCATGAAGGCCCGCCTGCAGCCGATCGCCAACGCCTGGCAGAAGCTGCCACGGCTCGTGCGCGAGCTCTCGCTCAACCTCGGCAAGTCGATCGACCTCGAGCTCGACGGCGGCGAGACCGAGCTCGACCGGCAAGTGCTCGAGCTGATCAAGGATCCGCTCACTCATATGGTACGCAACGCCGCCGACCATGGCATCGAATCCTCGGAGGAGCGCACCCGAGCCGGCAAGCCGGCAATGGGACATGTCAAGCTTCGCGCCGGCCAAGAAGGCGGTTCCATCGTCATCGAGGTCGAGGACGACGGAAGGGGCTTGAGCGCGGCGAAAATCCGATACAAAGCGCTAGCCTCACATCTCGCCACGCAGGCAGAGCTCAATCGCTTGAGTGACTACGAGGTGTTTAGTTTCATCTTTCGCCCGGGCTTTTCCACGGCGGGAGAGGTGACCGAGATTTCCGGGCGCGGCGTCGGCATGGACGTGGTACGCGCCAATATCGAGGAGATCGGCGGCACGATTGAACTGAAGTCGACCTCGATAGCCGGCACCATCTTCCGCATCAAGATACCGCTTACGCTCGCCATTATGCCGGCGCTTATCGTGGCCGCCGGGGCGCAATGCTTTGCCATCCCCCAGTTCAGCGTGATGGAGCTGGTTCGTGTCGGCGACAATTCGGAGCACCAGCTGGAGCGCATCAACGCGACGCCGGTGCTCCGCTTGCGCAACAAGCTGCTGCCGCTGCTCGACCTGGCCGAGCTGCTTCGCCTCGAGGTGGATGACAGCCCTGATACTAAGAGGCATGACGCTGCGCCGACGGTTGTGGTGATGCAACACGGACGCAAGACATTTGGCGTGCTTGTCGACAGCGTGTTTCATGCCGAAGATCTAGTGGTCAAGCCGATGTCGCAATTGCTGCGCGATATCAAGATGTTCTCCGGCAATGCCATTCTCGGCGACGGCAGCGTGATCATGATCATCGATCCGAATGCTCTCGCGGCAGCGATCGCAGCGGTCGACGCGACAGAGCTCAAGGATCTGTTCGTTGAAGTGGAGCGGAACGCACCGGTGACGGCGACTTCCCTGCTCGTGTTCCGAGCGGCGGCCCCGATGTTGAAGGCAGTGCCGCTGTCGCTGATCACACGGCTTGAGGAATTCGAGGCGAGTAGCATCGAAACCATGGACGGGGACGAGTTGGTGCAATATCGCGGCGCGCTGATGCCGATCGTGTTCTTCGAGGGACAGCGGCGGCGCGAGTCGGGCATGCAGCCCGTACTGGTGTTCACCGAGGCCGACAGGCCCATGGGGCTCGCCGTGGATGAGATCGTCGACATCGTGGAAGAACCGCTCACGATCGAGATTACGACCGACAAGCCCGGCCTGATCGGCGCGGCCATCGTTCGGGGCAACGCCACCGAGATCGTCGACGTCTCGCATTATCTCGCCAAGGGTGTCGGTGCCCGCCTGAAGCCAGGCCAGTTGGCGACAAAGCGCGATATTGCCGTGCTGCTGATCGACGACAGTCAGTTCTTCCGCAACATGCTGGCGCCGCTGCTCGAAGCGAACGGCTATCGGGTGACGGCGGTAGGCTCGGCGGAGGAGGCCTTGGTGCTGAAGGAAAGGGGCTCTGCCTTCGATCTCATCGTCAGCGATTTGGAGATGCCCGGCATGGATGGGATCGCCTTTGCCGAGACGCTCAAGGGGGACGAGGCTTGGGGCAAGATCCCCCTGGTCGCGCTGTCTTCCTATGGCTCGCCCAGACTGATTGAGCAGACCCGGAATGCCGGCTTTGTCAGCCATGTGGGCAAGTTCGATCGCAAAGGCCTGATGGATACGCTGGAGGAGTGCTGCAAGAAATGGAGTTGCGCGGCATGACCGAGCATTGCGCGCCGTCCGAAGAGCAGGATTTCGTCACGGTGGTGACGGCCGGACAAGTGTTCGGCCTGGATCTCGATCGTGTCCGCGACGTGTTCGTGCCGCGCGGTCTGTCGCCGGTGCCGCTCGCTCCGAATGAAGTGGCAGGCTTGCTCAATCTGCGGGGCCGCATTGTCACCGCGGTCGACCTTCGCCGCAGACTGGGACTTGGGCCGCGACACGGCTCGGCACCAGCGGTTGCCGTGGGAATTGAGGAGCGCGGCGAGCTTTACGGCTTGGTTGTGGACGGGGTTGGCGAGGTGTTAAGGCTGCCGCGTTCTCGCTGCGAGGCTAACCCCGTCAATCTCGACGAGCGTTGGGCGGAGATTTGCCGAGGCGTTTACCAGCTCGATGAAGGCCTGATGGTGATCGTCGACATCGACAAGGTTCTGGCATTCGACCGGACCGCTTCTTGAGCGGCGCCGGATCTAGCGGAGGACGGAAGATGAAGCATTGCCTGGTGGTTGACGATAGTGCTGTGATCCGCAAGGTGGCGCGGCGCATCCTCGAAGACATGAGCTTCAAGACTTCGGAAGCAGAGAATGGGCGCGACGCGCTGGATCAGTGCCGCAAATCGATGCCGGATGTGGTGTTGCTGGATTGGAATATGCCGGTGATGGACGGCATTGCGTTTCTCGTGGCGCTACGTAAAGAAAGCGGCGGCGATTCCCCCATGGTGATTTTCTGCACGACGGAGAACGATGTCGAGCATATCACACGTGCCATTAATGCCGGTGCCAACGAATACATCATGAAGCCGTTCGATCGCGGCATCATGGAAGCCAAGTTTCACGAGGTTGGACTGGTCTGAAGCGTGTAATCGATGCTTCACCAGAGCCTCACCGCGCCGTCCCCGACTGGATCTCCGGGCACCAGAGCGCTGAAAGTCGACCCGATCCGCGTGATGGTGGTTGACGATTCCGCGGTGGTGCGCGGATTGGTGTCGCGTTGGATTGAGGAAGATCCCGAGCTCGAGGCGGTGGCCCGCCACGCCAACGGCAAGCTTGCTGTCGAAGATGTGGCGCGGAGCGCCCCCGACGTTGTTGTGCTCGATATCGAGATGCCGGTAATGGACGGGCTCACCGCGCTGCCGCTGCTCCTTGCGGCGCGCCCGCAGTTGAAAATCCTGATCGTCTCAACGCTGACGAAGCGAAATGCAGAAATCAGCTTCAAGGCGTTGACGCTGGGTGCGCTCGACTATGTACCGAAGCCTGACTCCAACCGGGAGATCACGACCTCGCTCGAGTTCCGGAGCGATGTCATCCGCAAAATCAAGGCAGTCGGAAGCACGATCGGGCGCAGGCGCCCAATCGCCGCCCGACCAAGCCCGACGCGTCGACCGTTCTCGATCGTCGCGCCGAGAATTATCGCGATCGGCAGTTCGACGGGAGGCCCGGAGGCACTGAACGCCGTGCTTGGTGAATTGACGCCCATGCTCAAACGGGTGCCAGTCGTCATCACGCAACATATGCCGCCAATTTTCACCAGGATCCTGGCTGAACGGTTGAGCCGCGTGACTGGACATGAGGCTCGGGAGCCGGCCAATCGAGAGCCGTTGAAGCGAGGGACGATCTATGTGGCGCCCGGCAACAGGCACATGACGGTCGAGGGTGGGGATGCGCCTTGCATCAGGCTCAATGACGGTGCGTCGGTGAATTTTTGCAAGCCCGCGGTCGATCCTCTGTTCGAGAGCGTCGCCCGGACCTACGGCGCGGCGGCGCTTGGCATCGTGCTCACCGGTATGGGCCAAGATGGCGCCAAAGGCGCGCGCGAGATCGCCGATCTCGGCGGCAGCATCATCGCCCAGGACGAAAGTTCAAGCATCGTATGGGGCATGCCTGGCGCGGTTGCGGAGGCGGGACTATGTGCCGCGGTGCTCCCACCTGCCGCGATTGGACATGTCGCCGCGAAATTACTGCAAGGGTTGCGACCGTGACACGTGGCGAATACGCCTATTTCCAGGCGCTGCTCAAGGAGCGCTCAGGCCTCAATTTGGGGGAGGACAACCGAAGCCTGCTCGATGCAAGGCTCCGGCCCTTGCTCAAGGAGTTCCGCTTGACGTCATTGTCCGAGCTTGCGGCGGCGTCGATCAGGCCGGAGGCCGAATATCTCCGGTCGTGCATCGCACAGGCCGTGACGGTGCAGGAATCCTATTTCTTCCGCGACAAGGCGCCGTTTGAGTTTTTTGCCGAAAGGATTCTCCCGGCACTCGTCGTCGCGCGGCGCGCAACGCAACAAATCCGAATCTGGTGCGCGGCTGCCGCGACGGGCCAGGAGCCATATTCGCTTGCCATGCTGATCGCGGAGCACCAGGCCGAGCTCGATGGATACAGTGTCGAGATTCATGCCACCGACTATGCCAAGGACGCTTTGGTCAAAGCCCGCAAAGGACTCTACAGCCAATTCGAAGTGCAACGGGGCCTGCCGGTGTCGTTTCTCATCAAATATTTCGACAAGCGCGAGAAGGGATGGGAGCTGAAGCAAGATATTCGCGCCATGGTCAAATTCGGCGAGAACAATCTCATGCACGAAGTCCCGGGCCGCGGCTTCGACGTGATCTTCTGCCGGAACGTGCTGATCTATTTCGACGAGCCGACCAAGCGGAAGGTTCTTGCCGGTCTCGCCGGCGCGCTCGCTTCCGATGGCTGGCTGGTGTTGGGCGCCGCCGAGACGACGACGGGACTTTGCAAGGACTTTATCATTGCCAGTGATGCGCCCCGTGGCGTCTATCGTTTGGCGAAGCATGGTGCCACGCTTACCGCCAGAGAGGCGCCCTGTTGCGTCGAGGCCGATGAGAGCGTGCTTGCTCGAAACGCCAAGCGGCTTGCCGGCGCCAAGCGCTAGAAGCTATCCAGTCGGTCCCAAGCAAAAACGCCGAGCGCTGATTTGCGCCCGGCGTTTGACTGTCAATTGTCGTCTTGAGATCTAAGCGGCGACTTCGGACTCGTCATCGGGGTTGCGAAGGACGTACCCGCGGCCCCAAACCGTCTCGATATAGTGCTTGCCGCCTGTCGCTGCCGCGAGCTTCTTGCGCAGCTTGCAGATAAACACGTCGATGATCTTGAGCTCCGGCTCGTCCATGCCGCCATAAAGGTGGTTCAGGAACATTTCCTTGGTGAGCGTGGTGCCCTTGCGGAGCGAAAGCAGCTCCAACATCTGATATTCCTTGCCGGTCAGATGCACCCGCTGGCCGTTAACGTCGACGGTCTTGGTGTCGAGGTTGACTTTGAGGCCGCCAGTCTGGATCACCGATTGGGCATGGCCCTTGGATCTGCGGACGATGGCATGGATGCGGGCGACCAGCTCGTCCTTGTGGAAGGGCTTAGTCATATAGTCGTCGGCACCGAAACCTAGGCCCCGAACCTTATCCTCGATGCCGGCGAGGCCGGAAAGGATCAGAATCGGGGTTTGTACCTTGCTGACCCGAAGCGTCTTAAGGACCTCGTACCCGCTCATGTCGGGGAGATTCAGGTCCAGCAATATAATGTCGTAATCGTAGAGTTTGCCGAGGTCGACACCCTCTTCGCCGAGGTCTGTCGTGTAGACGTTAAAGCCTTCCGACTGCAGCATCAGCTCGATGCTTTGAGCCGTCGCGCTGTCGTCCTCGATTAGAAGAACCCTCATCTCGTATCCCCCGTCTCCGAGCTGTGCCCGGTTATTCCTCAGGCGTGGTCCCAATACGCAAAGCGGACGCAAGAGTGGATTGGTTAATCCGAATCAAGAAATTAACGTCCAATAGTTAACAAAAGCTGAGCCCGGTTCCGAGCCCTAACCATTCTTCTTAACTCACTGCCGGGGTCTCTTCGGTTAAATGCGGGTCATATGGTTTACCGGTACTTAAGGCCTAGCAGCGAAGATCGGGGCGAGACGGGGGCAGTGTCCCTTAGAGGGGCTGCCCTTGCCGCCTTCGATCCATGCCCGAGGAAATTCGAGGGGCGAGGGACCGATAGGCCTATGGCATGATTATTGAATTTGTCGGGGGACGACGCGTGTTCGAGGGGTACCGAGCCATGAAATCACGGGACGCATTGATTAGACTGAAACGCTTCGAGGTCGAGGAGCGTCGCCGCAAGGTCGCCGAAATCGAGTCCATGATCGGCGAATTCGGCCAAATGGCCGCGGACCTCGACCGGCAGATCGCGATCGAGCAGGAGCGGGCGGGAATCGCCGACGTCAACCATTATGCCTACCCGACCTTTGCCAAGGCCGCGGTGCAGAGGCGCAATAATCTGACGGCGTCGGCCTCCGATCTCCAGGCAAAGCTCACTGCTGCGCGCGAACAGGTCGAGGCGGCCATCGAGGACTTGAACAAGATCGAGCAGCTTGAGGAACGCGACGCCGAGCGGGTACGCATCGAGCAAGCACGGTCTGCCGAGCTTCTCGCGGTTGGCGCCAATATTCAACGCGTCGCCGGCTAACACGCCGCTCTCGAATTCGGACCTATCGCAACCACAGCCGCAGTCTGTGCTATTATTTCCGCTTACGCTAAGCGGGGTCTCAAGCCATGCCGTCTTTCGACATCGTCTCCAAGACCGACCTTGCGGAGGTCGATAACGCGCTTGCCAATATGGTGCGCGAAATGAGCCAGCGCTACGACTTTAAGGGCTCGTCCTGCAAAATCGAGCGCAAAGAGGCTGAGATCACCATCAACGCCGACGACGATCTCAAGCTGAAGCAGATGCATGAACTGCTGCAGGGGCATTTCGCTAGGCGCAAGATCGATGCCGGCGCCATCGACTATAAGACCGTGGAGAAAGCCGCCGGCCAGGCGGTGCGGCAGACGGCCGTGATCAAGCAGGGCATCGACCGCGAGATCGCCAAGCGAATCGTGAAAGAGGTCAAGGATGGCAAGTTCAAGGTGCAGGTGACGGTCCAGGGCGATGAGCTCAGAGTGAGCGGCAAGAAACGAGACGACCTGCAAGCGGTGATCGCGCATGTCAAAGGACTCGATATCGAGCTGCCGCTGCAATATGTGAATTTTCGCGAATAATCGCGTTGTCGGGGAAATTGCCGTGATGCCGAGGGTGCGGTCATGGATAGCGTTGGCGTTGCTCGTGCTGCTGCCTTCATGCGGCGGGGGCAGCGGAAGTGCCGATGTCCCGACTGCTGCGGTCGATGACACGACCGGCGCGACACAAGCGAAGACAGCTTCGGTCTCACGGCTGAAACCGCTCGATGCCTATGTGATCCTGGGCGGCGACATCAAACGCTGCTGGTTTAACGCCAACAAGCCGCTGCTCCCCGATTACGTCTATCGCGCCGACGTGCCGGCGGATGGCAGCAAGGTGCTGATCACGATTCACGATCGCGCCAATCTCGGCCGCGCCGGCATGAGCACCTACGCCATCGATTTCAAGCAGGATGGCGTCTCGACCATCGTCACGACTGAGAATCGCAAGATGCCGCCTGAAATCGCCGAGCGGATGCAGGCCGACATCAATCGCTGGAAACTTGGCGACGCCACGTGCAGCGGCGGCTGGCCAAAAGTGACCGCGGCAGCGAAGCCGGAGCAAGCTGCTGTACCGAGGTAGTGCCGGAACCTTACGCAGCGCATTGCCGTTACTTCTGTGCGGCAGCGATGGAAGGCCCGGTCCCCCGTGCTCTGACGCTGCTCGCGGGAAGGTTTAGTTGCGAGTCAGAACCCGGACCAGGGGCCTGCGCTGGGTTTGTTCTTCGCTCGGTCGATCCAACCTCAAGGCGGGGCCGCGAAAAGGCATCGTTTACCTGTGATGGGATAGCCTGTGGCACGATCGCAACGGTCCCATGGCGATAATTTTCGATGGCGGAACCGCCGGTAAAGGCAGGCGTTCGCAGAGTTAGAGTTAGAGTTAGAGTTAGGGGTTTGGAGTAGTAAAAGCATGTTACGCAACAACAGCCGCCCAGAGAGCGGCAATTGGGAATTGCCCCGCTCAAGTTGGGCGATTCCCGCGGTCACCGGGCTGGTGATCCTGATAGCCCTCGCCTTGGCTCTGGCATAGTTTGGCGCTGCCCTAACGGAGCCGCTATGCACACGCAATGACGTTCGCCGCCGTCACGGCAAGCGCGGTTAGGGTTCTCGACTTTCCGCGACCCCCCCGGATCATTGACAAGGTAAATGCCGGAATCGTTACCGCCTTTTACCGCATTACGCTTGAAAGGGCTGTAGCGTTGAGCGTGGCTGGGAAGACATCGGGAGGCGGGCGTCAGTGAGCAAAATGGCTCGAGGGTTTTTTGTGGCGGCGGCGTTGTGCCTCGCCTTTACGCAGGCCGCTTCCACTCCGGCTCAAGCGGTTTGCGCTAAGTCTGTTGTTCTCTACAACGCCTATTGGTGTCCCTATTGCAGGCAGGTCCGGGCTTTGCTCGGGCAGTACCACATTCGCTACCAGCTGATAGAGGTAACGACACCGCAGGGAGAGTCTCAATCAGTCAGGCGATTCGGCGATACGTCAGTACCGCGAACGGTGATTGGCGGCACTGTTGTCGTGGGTTACGAGCCGGAACGCATCAAGCAATTACTGTGCTTGAACTAGACTATCAGCGCTGACGTTCTCGCCGACCTGAACACCGCGGGTCGCTGGAAGTTGCCCCGGCTTTTTGGCGCTGTTTATGCAAGAACCGAAAGGCCTTGTTGCGTTTGCGGGGACTGTAAAGATGAAGATTCGGGCGGGTTACAAGATTTCCTACGACTGCCCTCAGCCGACACCGATGATCATCACCTTGAGCGTGCATCCCGGCCGCCGGGCCGATCTCGTGACGGAGGACGCTCTGTATGCCGATCCGGCGCTGGCGCCGAACATCGAATATGTCGATGGTTTCGGCAATATCTGCCATGTGGTGCAGGCGCCGGCCGGCAAACTCTCGATCTCCTCGGACTTTATAATAAGAGATGGCGGCGAGCCCGATGTGGTGGCGCCGGAGGCAAAGCAGCAGCCGATGGAAGCGTTGCCCGTCGACACCCTGGTCTATCTGATGGGGAGCCGATATTGCGAGACGGACCGCCTGTCAGAACTCGCCTGGGCCAAATTTGCGACTGTGCCAAAAGGCTGGACCTTGGTGCAGACGATCTGCGACTTCGTGCACGAGCATCTCACCTTCGGGTATCCATACGCGAGGGCGACCAGGACTGCCTTCGAGGCGTTTGATGAAGGGCGAGGCGTTTGCCGCGATTTTGCGCATTTGGCCATCACGCTCTGCCGCTGCATGAACATCCCGGCCCGGTACTGCACCGGCTATCTCGGCGATATCGGCGTGCCCCCGGAAGAAGCGCCAATGGATTTCAGCGCCTGGTTCGAGGTCTATCTCGGCGATCGCTGGTACACGTTCGATGCGCGGCACAACATCCCGCGCATCGGCCGGATCCTGATCGCGCGGGGCAGGGATGCCACCGACGTTGCCATCACCACCTCGTTCGGCGTCTGCAATCTTGTGGGCTTCGAGGTGGTAACCGACGAGGTGGTTGATGACGAGCGGGTCATTGCATAATGCCCGAGAGGCGAAAACCTCGTCCGCGAATCAAAGCTGTTGAGTGAAAATGCTCGGCCTTCGCGAGGCAGTTACCCGCCGCGATATTCCTGGATGCGAGTCGCGCGCAAGCCGGGCAGGCCGTGCTTGTCGATCGAACGCTGCCAGCTCAGGAATTCGTCCACGGTGAGGGTATAGCGTTCGCAAGCATCTTCGAGGCTGATCAAGCCGCCACGAACAGCGGCGACCACTTCCGCCTTGCGGCGGATGACCCAACGCTTGGTATCTTTTGGGGGCAGATCTGCGACAGTCAGCGGACTTCCGTCCGGGCCAATCACATATCTGACACGCGGCCTGTAATGTTCGGTCATCGTACTCAAACACCTACGCTCGATGAGCCCAAAACGTCTTGCTCTATGAGCAACTTGAGCGGAGCCTATCAGCCTTGCATTTAAGATTTGCCTAAGCCCCGAGGTAAAGGAAGACACAAACCAATGGCTGAAAAACTCTGCTATTTCGACCTTTCGGCGCGGGAATGGGCGGGTCGGCTATGCTTGCGCTGTGGCTACTAGCCCCCTATCTTGGGCCTGTTACTATAGCGCTTATGGCCGAAATCTTGGCTCTGGCGCTGATAGCCGGCGAGGAGGAAGGCCGCCGGCCAAGACTTTGCCCATACCCCGTGGATATAGGACGGCGTCGCGCCAGCCCATGCTTAATAATCTTCATCTTTCCGGGTCGCCCGAGAAAACCCGAATCGTCGTTGCCATGTCTGGCGGCGTCGACTCCTCGGTGGTTGCGGCGCTGCTCAAGCGCCAGGGCTATGACGTCGTCGGCATCACGCTCCAGCTATACGATCATGGCGAGGCCGTCGGGCGCAAAGGCTCGTGCTGCGCCGGGCAGGACATCAAGGATGCTGCCCGAGTGGCCGAGGCGCTGAACATCCCGCATTACGTGCTGGACTACGAAGAGCGCTTCGCCAACGAGGTGATGGGCGCGTTTGCCGACAGCTATCTCAAGGGCGAGACCCCGGTGCCTTGCGTTGCCTGCAACCAGAAGATCAAGTTCGCCGATATGTTGAAGACCGCAGAGGATCTCGGCGCGGCTGCGCTCGCGACCGGACATTATGTCAGGAGCGGACCGGGGCGAAACGGCTTCGATCTCTACCGCGCCAAGGACGAGGAGCGCGACCAGAGCTATTTCCTGTTCGCCACGACGCGCGAGCAATTGAACTTCTTGCGCTTCCCGCTTGGCGATCTGGCCAAAGAGGAGACGCGAAATATCGCGCGCGAATTTGGGCTGGTGACGGCGGAGAAATCGGATAGCCAGGACATCTGCTTCGTGCCGACTGGCCGCTACACGCAAGTCATCGAGCGGTTGCGCCCGGGTGCGGCGGAGGCCGGCGATATCGTCCATGCCGATGGCCGGGTGCTTGGTCGTCATAACGGCATCATCAATTACACGATCGGCCAGAGGCGTGGGATCGGCATTGCGGCGTCGGAGCCGCTTTACGTGCTGAAGCTCGATGCCGGTCGCCGCGAGGTCGTAGTGGGCCCGCGCGAGGCGTTGCGCGCGAAGGCGATTTTGCTTCGTGAGGTCAACTGGCTCGGCGACGAGAAGCTGGAGTCGATCGGGGCGGACGGAATCGACGTTCTCGCCCGGATTCGCTCGAGCGGCGCGTTGCAGCCGGCGAGACTGAAAGTGGACGGCGCCGACGTTTCGGTGGAACTCGCTGAAGGCGAAGATGGTGTCTCGCCGGGACAGGCTTGTGTGTTCTATGATGCCGAGGACAATGGCGAGAGGCTGCTTGGCGGCGGTTGGATCAAGTCGGCTCGTCATGCAGTATTGCGTATGAAAGCGGATATCCGTGTGGGCACATTGCATGCGGCACGAGAATCCGTGGTGGTGGGGTCGCGCTAGTCGCCGATCGTGGCGAGGCGTCGAAACGGCTGGAGGGTGTGTTGAGCACTGGAGCTTCGTTGAGTGATGCCGGTGTGCGCGATGCTTATCGCCGCTGGGCGCCGATTTACGATTTTACGTTTGGCCAAATCGCGGATGCGGGCCGTAGGCACGCGGTCAAGCTCATCAATCGCCGAAAGGGTCGCGTTCTCGAAGTGGGCGTCGGCACCGGGTTGTCGCTGCCGTGCTATGGCAGCCATCTGACCATCACGGGAATCGATCTCTCGCCGGAGATGCTCGAGAAGGCGAGGGGTCGGGCCAAGAAGCTCGACAATATCACCGGCTTGCATGAGATGGACGCGAGCGCGCTCGCATTTCCCGACGAGAGTTTCGAAACCGTCGTGGCCATGTATGTGATGACGGTAGTGCCGGACCCGGAGAAGGTAATGCGCGAACTCGAGCGGGTCTGTGCCGCGGGCGGCGAGGTGATCCTGGTCAATCATTTCAGCCAGGAGGAGGGTTTACGGGGTCTCATCGAGCGGAAGCTGGCACCGTTCGCCAATCTTATCGGCTGGCATTCGGTGTTCTCGCTCGACAATGTAATGATGTGCGAGGATCTCGATCTGGCCGAGCGCCGGGCGCTAATGCCGTTCGGCCTGTTCACCATGCTCCGCTTCGTCAAAAGGCCTGGCTATGGCATGGTGCCCATGGCGATTCGCGAGGTCGGCGTGAAGCCGAAGGCGGCGCGGATCAAGCACAGGTTGCCGGAGCCGGTTCGGGTCAAAGTTAAGTGGCAGTTCGGCCGCACCCTGGTCGTGGCAAGGCGTTTCCTTGACACCGATTATTGGCGCTCCCTATATCGACGCCTTGCAAACCAATTGGCGGAGTAACTCCGCCTTTGAAGGCAATGGCGGAGTAGCTCAGCTGGTTAGAGCAGCGGAATCATAATCCGCGTGTCGGGGGTTCGAGTCCCTCCTCCGCTACCATTGTTGATTTGCTGTTGTCTTGCTCCCCCAAGGGAACGGAGATCGTGGAGCGCATGGTTGCCGGTCCCCAATCGAAGTCGATATCGCCGCCAAGGTGCTGGATGCTAAGCCGGGTAACTTGCATACCATAGCCCTCGGAGGAAGGCGCCTTGACCTTAGGGCCGCCAGTCTCCACCCACTCAAGCCGTAACCAACCCCGTTCTTCTCGCCACGCAACCGAGAGCTTGCCATGAGGCACGGATAACGCGCCGTGCTTGCCCGCGTTTGTTGCAAGTTCGTGGAGAGCCAGCGCGATGGTCTGGGCATGCGCCGCGTCTAACAGCAACTCCGGTCCTGTCGTCTCGACGGCGCGATCTTGTCCGTCGCAACAGTGGTAGAGCTCTTCACCAACGAGCCGGCGTAGGCAAGCGCCCTCCCAGCGCGACTCGGACAACAACATGTGCGCGCGCGATAGCGCATTGATACGACCTTGCACCGCCGAGATGTAAGCCTCCTTGGTGGGAGCATTCGTCAGGCGCAGCATCGATTGGACGACGGCCAACAGATTGCGTGCTCTGTGCTCGACTTCCCGCGTCAGATTAAGCTGCCGCTGCTGGGCCTGTTTGCGATCGGTGATATCCATGCAGACGCCGCTAATGCGCGCGATGCGGCCCTCGGAATCGAAAGTTGCTCCGGCTCTAGCGAGGCACCAACGCAACTCGCCATTCTGCGTGCGCACACGAAACTCGGTCTCACAGGTCGGAGAACTTGGCGAGAGGTCTTCCAAGGCCTGGCTGAAGCGAAGCCGATCGTCTGGTTCGAGGAGCTCGATAAAATTCTCTGCCGTTGCCGCAAAAGTTTCCGCGTCGACTCCGAAAATCCGGAACTGGCCTTCGTCACACGTGTAGCTATTGGTCGTCAGATCCCAATCCCATGATCCCATCTCGCTCGCCACAAGGGCAAGATCGCGCCGGCGTTCGCTTTCCTTGAGTCGATAGGCATAAGACTCTAACTCGGCGGTTCTCTCGATCACCCGGCGCTCGAGTTCGACATTGAGGCGATCGAATTGCCGCGTCTTGCGGAACAGTTCGGCGAAGAGCTTGATCTTCAGCCGCAGGATGTCTGGGACAACAGGCGCTGAGACATAGTCGATCGTATCGAGCTCCGATCCTACCAGCGAACCGATGTCCCCACGGGGAAGGGGTGAAATGAAAATGATGGCTATCCCGGCCAGCCCGGCATGCTGTCTTATTTTGGCGGCGAGCGTCGGACCATCGGATTGCGGCGTATCGACATCAAGCAAGACAACCGCGATTTCCTTGTTCTTCAGGAGGTCGAGTCCCTCGTCGACCGTGCGTACCGTGATCAAACTATCGCCTAGATCCTCAAGGGCGTTCTGGTACGTCAACCGCTTCGCGGGCTGGTCGTTGATGAAAAGGATATTGAGCTTCTCCACCTCGCTCATTGCGGGGGCGCCCTTGTCGCTGTTGCTTAGTTGGTTATGGCAGGCATGATCTACGTCGTCAGGCCTCTTCGCACCATATTGAAAATCGAAGCCTCCAACGCGTGCAGCGGTCATGCTCCTGTCCACGGCAGGCGGATCCATCCGATGCCCATGGCGAGACCCGCGCACCCGGCGAGAATTAGAGAAGCGACGAGAACCCACAACATTGCTCGCGGGCCAGTGCCTTGACGGGCTTCGGTTGGCGTAACACTCGGGATCATGTCCGTTCTCCTTTTCTGTTAGCACCTCGCAACAGCGTCATCTGGAGAGTGAACGCCGCCAGAAACGGAAGGTTTCACAAGGGCTTCGGTGATCGGAATCCGCAACATTAGGCATCGACATTTTCGAACTCGGTGACAAGGTTCAGCATGTCTCCCAAGCGATTGCGCGCGCGATTAACCCGGCTCTTGATGGTACCCACGGCGCACCCGCTGATCTCGGCCGCTTCCTCGTAAGAGAAACCGGCCGCGCCGATCAGGACCAGAGCCTCGCGTTGATCGTCGGGGAGGGAGGACAGGGCTTTCAAGAAATCCTGCATGTCCATATGGCCGTGCTGTTCTGGCGGGGCTACGAGGCGGTCGGCGTATTTGCCATCCGCATCCTCGACCTCCCGTTTCCGCTTGCGGCGTTCGGAGAAGTAGGTGTTGCGCAGGATCGTGAATAGCCAGGCCTTCAGGTTGGTGCCTTCCTGGAAGGAGTCGAAATGGCTCCAGGCCTTAAACAGCGTCTCCTGGACCAGGTCGTCGGCACGTTCCCTGTCGCCGCAAAGAGATATGGCGAAGGCGCGCAAGCTCGCCATCTCTTTAATGAGAGAGTCGCGAAAGTTCGCCGATACCTTGGGCGGCACTATTTGTCTCCGCTTTGCTCGAGGTCTTTGAGCAATTGCAGGAAGCGGGCTGGCACGGGCTCTTGCGCGACGTCATC
>DATBSU010000099.1:0-9464 GCA_036559585.1 Methyloceanibacter sp. | reverse complement strand
CCCGATCTCGTAGCGAAACCCGAGACCTGCTTGAAATTATGGATGGGAATGATGCCGGGCACGATGGGGATGGTGATGCCTGCCCCGCGGACGCGGTCGAGATAGCGGAAGAACATTTCGTTGTCAAAAAAGAACTGGCTGATCGCCCCGTTTGCGCCGGCGTCGATCTTGGCCTTCAGCATATCGAGATCGGCCTCGACGGAGGGCGATTCCGGGTGCTTCTCCGGATAGCAGGCGACCGAGATTTCGAACGGCGCGATGCTCTTGATGCCTTTAACAAGGTCCGCGGCATTGATATAGCCGCCCGGCGTCGGCTCGTAGCGCGTGCCCGCGCCATCCGGTGGATCGCCGCGCAAGGCCACGATGTGGCGGACGCCCAAGTCCCAATAGTCGCGGATGATTTCATCGACCTCGCCCTTGGTCGCCGAGACGCACGTAAGATGCGCGGCGGGCTTCAATGTGGTCTCGCTCAACATGCGCGCGACCGTGGCGTGGGTGCGCTCGCGGGTCGAGCCGCCGGCACCATAAGTGACGGAGACATATTTCGGGCGGAGCGGCTCAAGCCGCCGGATCGAGCGCCACAGCGTCTCTTCCATGCCGGCGGTCTTGGGCGGGAAGAACTCGAACGACACGTCGATGGCGCCACGGCCGAGAATGCGGCTCTTGGGCTCGGAGGAGTGAAGCATTACGCAATTTCCTCCACTTTGACTTTCGACTTTTTCTTCTGGCTCGCATTGGCCGGCTTCGTAGCGAGCCACAATGAAACGGTGAGCTCGTCGCCGCCAGCCGCGCGCGGCGCCAGATCGCGGCTCCGCTCGATGTCGAGACCGGACTCCTTCAGCCAGCGCTTGATCTGGTCTTGAGCGAAGCCGAGGCGGCGATGCGCGGATTGATCGCGCAAGAATTCAAGCTCGTGCGGCGCGAAATCGACGACGAGAAGTTTGCCGCCGGGCAGGAGCAGCCGCGAGGCTTCGGCGATTGCGGCAGCCGGATCGTCGAGAAAGTGCAAGACCTGGTGCAAGATGACGGCGTCGGCGGAGGCATCGGCGAGCGGAACATTATAGAGATCGCCTTGCCGGGCTTGGGCATGCGCGATACGAGCGCGCTCCAGCTTCATGCGCGCATAAGAAAGCATGTCATGGCTGAGGTCGAGGCCGAGCGCACGCTTCGCGCGCGGCGCAAATAATTCCAGCATGCGACCCGTGCCGGTGCCGAGATCGACAAGGAGATCGAACGGCCCCTCGCCCAGCGCGTCCGAGATCGCCGCTTCGACCTGATCCTCGGCGACATGCAGCGTCCGGATGTTGTCCCATTCCTTGGCATGAGAGCGGAAATAATTCTGCGCGGCCTCGGCGCGCGCCTTCTGTACCGATTGCGCTCTGGCGCGGTCGCGCGCGATAACGGGATCGGATGGATCGAGGCTGGCGACGATCGACTTGGCGAGGGCAGCTTCGCTGCCGGTATCGGCGAGACGGAAGAACACCCAAGACCCTTCGCGGAAGCGTCCGATCAGGCCGGCTTCGGCCATCAGCTTCAAATGCCGGCTGATGCGCGGCTGGCTCTGGCCGAGAATCTGGGTGAGCTCTTTGACGTTGAGCTCGCCCTGCGCCAGCAGTGCCAAGATTCGCAGCCGCGTCGCCTCGCCCGCGGCGCGAAGCGCGGCAAGGGATTGGGCGCGGCTTAGACCTGGGGCGCGGTGACCGTCTGACATAAAGATATGTTTATACGTATTGTTGGAACAGCACAAGATCGAGGTCGACTTGGTCCATACCCGCAAAACGCGTCTAATACATATTTACAATCTAGACGGGAGCGCACATGATGTCCAAAAACCGGGAGCGCAAAGTGGGGATCAATCGGAAATTTTTCTTCGAGCAGCTGAAGAATCAGCTTTTCGGGGGCAAGTTCTCTAAGGGGCAAGTCGACGGACTCAACTCTCTCCTCGATGTGTGGGAGCGAGACTATGCAAAGAACGACGATCGCTGGCTGGCTTACAGCCTCGGAACCGCCTACCACGAAGTCGCCTTCACGATGCAGCCAATCCACGAACGCGGCGGCCCGAAATATTTTTTCTACATGTACGACAAAGATGGCGGCCGACCGAAAGTGGCGGCTGCACTCGGCAACACCGAGAAGGGCGATGGCGTGCGCTTTCATGGCCGCGGCTACGTTCAACTGACCGGACGGAGCAACTACGACAAGGCCGGGAAGCTTGTGGGTGCCGATCTCGTCGGCAACCCCGACCTCGCACTCGATCCGGCCATTGCCAGCAAGATCCTTTTCACCGGACTCAAGACGGGACTGTTCACCGGCAAGAAGCTCCCCCAGTACTTCAACAAGACCGCGGAAGACTGGATCAATGCGCGCCGGATCGTGAACAAGCTCGACAAGGCGCCGCAGATCGCAGCCTACGCCAAACGCTTCTACGGCGCGATCGGCTACACGACGGGCTAGGATCAACCTCGCGCGAATTTCTTGTATTTGATGCGGCTGGGGAGCACGGAATCCTCACCGAGGCGGCGCTTCTTGTCCTCTTCGTAGTCGGCGAAATTGCCCTCGAACCATTCAACATGGCTGTCGCCCTCGAAGGAGAGGATGTGCGTGGCAATGCGATCCAAGAAGAAGCGATCGTGGCTGATGATGACGGCGCAGCCTGGAAAATCTTCGAGCGCCGCTTCGAGTGAGGAGAGCGTCTCGACATCGAGATCGTTGGTTGGCTCGTCGAGCAGGATCAGATTGGCGCCGGCTTTCAGCATCTTGGCGAGATGCACGCGATTTCGTTCGCCGCCGGAGAGCTGGCCGACCTTCTTCTGCTGATCCGGTCCCTTAAAATTGAACCAGCCGACATAGGCGCGGGACGGCACCTCGCGATTTCCAAGCTTGATCACCTCGCCGCCGCCGGAAATCTCCTCAAACACGGATTTGTTGCCGTCAAGCGCATCGCGCGACTGATCGACATAGCCGACTTTCACGGTGTCGCCGACGCGGATGGCGCCATCGTCCGGGGTTTCCTGGCCAACAATCATGCGGAACAACGTGGTCTTGCCGGCGCCGTTGGGTCCGATCACGCCGACTATGCCGCCGGGAGGCAGCTTGAAAGAGAGGTCATCGATCAAAAGACGGTCGCCGAAACCTTTCTCCAGATCGGAAGCCTCGATGACGATGTCGCCGAGCTTCGGCCCCGGCGGGATGGTGATCTGGGCTTTCCCGGTTTTATCGCGACCGGCTTCGGCCAGCATGTCGTCATAGGCCTTGATGCGCGCCTTGGATTTCGCCTGGCGCGCTTTCGGGCTCGCCTTGATCCATTCGAGCTCACGGGCAAGCGTGCGCTCCTTGGCGTCGTCCTGCTTGCCTTCGACTGCGAGACGTTTGTGCTTCTGCTCGAGCCAAGAGGAATAGGAGCCGTGATAGGGAATGCCCTGGCCGCGATCGAGCTCGAGCGTCCATTCGGTGATGTTGTCGAGGAAGTAGCGGTCATGGGTGACCATGACGATGGTGCCGGGATAGTCGCGCAAATGATGTTCCAGCCAAGCCACGCTCTCGGCATCGAGATGGTTGGTCGGCTCGTCGAGCAGGAGAATGTCGGGCTTGGCGAGCAGCAGCTTGCAAAGCGCGACGCGGCGCTTCTCACCACCTGAGAGCGACTTCACGTCGGCATCGCCGGGCGGACAGCGCAGCGCCTCCATGGCCTGCTCGACTTGGGCGTCTAGATCCCAGAGCCCCTGCCCGTCGATCTCGTCCTGCAGCTTCGACATTTCGTCGGCGGTCTCGTCGGAATAATTCACCGCGAGCTCGTTATAGCGGTCGAGCTTGGCCTTCTTCTCGGCGACCCCTTCCATGACGTTGCCGGTGACGTCCTTATTCTCGTTCAGCACGGGCTCTTGCGGCAGATAGCCGACGCGGACGCCGTCAGCGGCCCAGGCCTCGCCGAGGAATTCTTTCTCCTGCCCCGCCATGATGCGGAGCAGCGTCGATTTACCGGAACCGTTCAAGCCGACCACACCGATCTTGGCGCCGGGGAGAAACGCCAGCGTGATGTCCTTCAGGACTTGTTTGCCGCCAGGATAGGTCTTGGACAGCTTGTTCATGACATAGACGTATTGCGGGCTGGCCATTGGCGCTTTCTTCTTGGAATGGGATGAGAGAGTGTTCGCGCGCTTTTAGCGGAATGCGCGCGCTAACTCAATGTCGGACTAGAACAGCTGCGGCAGGCGCTGCTTCAGCTTGGCGGCGAGGGCGTCGAGGGGATTTTCCTGAAGCGGCTCGATTTCCGACAGAGCGTGCGCGAAGGCATCCGGCGTCAGCTCGGTGATGGGCAGCACGCGGCACCAATTATTGCCGATGAGGAAGTCGCGATAGAGCTGCTCTTCGTCAGTGAAGCGATGCGCGGTCGGCGCCACGCCAAGGACGGGGAGACGCGCGGAGACGGCTTCGGAGATCATGGTGCTTGAATCTTCGGTGCAGACAATCACATCGGCGCTGCCGAAGATTTCCGGCAACGTCCCGGGTCCCGCGGTGCGAAAATCGATGGAGCGGGCGACCACGCTGTCATCCTTTGCAAGCTCGGCGATGCGGTCCGCGACAAAATCCGGCGTGCGGCGTGAGGTGGAGACCAGCCAACGTGTGCCCCAAGCCCTGGAAATCTCGCGGACGAAATCGAGCAGGCCTTCCCACTCTTCACGCTTATATTTGAACGGGCCGGCATTACCGCCGATGAGAAGTCCTGCGAGTTTCGGTTTGTTGGCACCGCCATAGCGCGGGACAGTGTTGGGGCGCCCCAGCTCATCCGGATCGATGGAAGACGGCTTCAACACGACCATATGGCGCGGGCTCGTCACGTCGCGGTCGTAAGACGAAATCACCAGGCTGAAATTCTCGGGGCCCAGCCCACGCAACAGCGCGCCGCAAAAAATATTGGGCACATCGAACAGGCGCGTCACGCAGATATTCGGCATCAGCGTCTCGCCGCCGGCGGACACGACGAGGTCGGGCTTTGGCAGCGTCTCGGCGTCGATGCGATAGGCCATGCGCAGCATGCGCGGCGGATAGAAGCTCTTGGCATTGATGCGGCGGCGGAGCCAACGCGTCGGCACGATCCATTTCCGCTTGGTCTCTACCCTCGTCACCACGACCGGGCGGAGGCGTGCAATCGCGGCAATCACCCCTTCGGCAAGGTGGTAATGACCGGGCCTGGTATCGGCGAGGTAAATGATCTTAAGAGGGGTCACGCTTGGTTCTAGGGTTGTGGCGGGGCCTTGTCATAGCCCAAGGGCGGGGCCCACTTCAAAGACTCCTTGGCAAAGAGGGTCGCGCCCCGGCACAATGGCCCGAACGAAGCACCGAAAGGGACAGATCGTGGACGATAGCGAAAATTCCTCCGAATGGATCTTGCGGTCGATGATCGCCATGGCCGCGTCCGACGGCAGGCTCGACGACCGCGAAATCGCCATCATCCAGCGGACTTACCATGAGCTGACGGCGAAGGAGCTTACCGCGGACGATATCAGGCATGCTTCCGGAGCGACTGCAAAAGGCGACGATATTCTCGGCGAACTCCGCCGCGTCTCGGGGCAGCTTTCGACGCCCACAAAAGAAGAGATCATCCAAGGCGTGTATATGGTGCTGCTGGCCGACGAGAATATCGCTGGCGAGGAGCGGAAGCGGCTGAAGGACATCGCCAACTCGCTCGGCATCGACGAGATCCATCTCGGCACCATCCTCGAGGATCTCGCGGTCAGGCTCGCGGGGCGGACTGCGTAAGTGTCAGGCGACGGCTGCGGAAAGCGGGGCCTGCTCGCGCTTTGAACCCCTCGCAGGCTCGGCCACGAACAGGAGCCGTTGCGCCTCACGGTGATACGCGGCGCTCTCGGCGATTACTCGAACATTGGCGAAGCCGCTCCGCCCCAGCAGATCTCTGACGAAAATTTCCTGATCATGACTCAAGGCGGGGAGACATTCGGTCCAGGAGATCTCATTGGCCGTACCGATCTCAAACACGAACACCTTTTCGACGCGCGTGGCGAGCGCGGCCAGGAATTGCTCCGCCGCCTCTATACCGAGGGCGCGAATGACGTGGTGTACTACCGAAAGACAGAGCACGGCATCGAAGCGCGGCAGAGCGCGGATAGCTTCCGGCGTCAGGAAAGCTTTGACGGTCGCGACGCGCGAGACGCGGTCATGCAACCGCGCCAGCTCGCCGACGATCACCGTGTCGGTCGACTCGATACCGAGAGCAAAGATGTTGAGATCGGTGGCCGCGCGGCGGGCGAACCAGCCTTCGGCGCAGCCTACATCGAGGAGGTTCCGCACGTCGTATTCGCGCAAGATCTTTGCCACGGCCTGCCAGCGCTCATCGGTGTCCCGAACATTGGCGAGCCGCCGTCCGCCGATCTCCACAGGTTCGTAGGTGCGCCCGCCCCCCTTCGCCACGTAGAAGGCGGCCTTGATCAGGGTAAAGGCAAAATTCCAGCGAAGGCCGCGCAGCACTCTGCGGATTCGACGACCGAGTGAGCGTCGCCGACGCCGTTCCGGGTAGGCTTGGATTGCGGTCAGTTCCGTTGCCACAGCGATCCTCCCCTGCTCAGGCGCTTCGCAGCAAGCGAAAGCGCGGAATGTCGCCCGCCGCCTCATCGGGCGTCACATAGATCAGTCTCACATCGCTGCGGGACTCACCCACGGCTTCAAGAAAACCCTCCCAGCGCGATGTCCAGGTGTTCAGTCTCTCGTCGGACGCATAGACGCTGAGCAGCGTGAGATGACCCTCTTTCAGAAATTTGGGGCGCCGGCGGAACAGCTTCAAAAGCTGGCCCCGCGCTTTGCGCTTGAGGCGCCGGACCGTTTCTCGCTTATCCCACCACTCTTCGTATTCACCGGTGCGCGCGCGACTAAGAAATTGTTCGAACAGGGCCTCGCGGGGCGGGAAGATCGTTAGCACCGTGAGTGCGGCATTCGCCCCCGTTACGGCCTGCATGGCGGGATCGTTGGCGTAGTGCTCGTAGCCTCTGGTGTGCGCCCGCATGATGTCATAATGGAGCACGAGGCCTGGGCCATTACCCTTGGCGCGAAGAACTTGGGATAGCCCTTTCCGGCTGAGCTCGTTGCCGCTGGTGCGGCTCCAGATCTTGGCGGCTTGCGGCAAATCGGCTGCAATATTGTTCGGCAACCGGTTCTCGACAAATTCGCGCATGAAGGTGCTTTTGCCGGAGCCGGAAGGACCGGCAATGACAAAGATGTGCTCGAGCTCGCGGCCCGCGAGAGCCTCGCCGTCCTTTCGCCCTTTGCGTAGGGAAAAAGGCTGCAAGTTGGACAGACCCGAGCGAACCGCTATGCTAGTCATATCCGCTGCCCCCCGCCACACTCAGCCATTGCCCTTTCAGTAATTAAGTCTGTCGAGAGTGTCGTGATATCGTCATCCAAAATTCCGCCGCTTCTTCGAATAAGATTTTTTTCGCCGTCAACGGGGACGTTGCGAGCATGATCGTTTCGCATCGGCATAAATTCATCTTCCTCAAGACGAAGAAGACGGCGGGCACGAGCATCGAGCTTGCGCTGTCGGATCTCGCCGGGCCGGAGGACATTGTCACGCCGCTGACCAAGATCGACGAAGCACAACGGATCGGAAAACGCGGCGCGCAGAATTGGCGCTTACATTCCTGGTGGGGTTCCCCTCGCCCGCTGCTGAAGCGCCGCTGGTTCAAGTTCACCGCAGAGGATTACGGCTTCTATAATCATATGCCTGCGGCTGAAGCGCGGGCACTGCTGAACGACGATAAGATCTGGAACAGCTATTTCAAATTCGCCTTCGACCGCAATCCCTGGGACCGGCAGGTGTCGTTCTATCACCATCGCTATCGGCGCGAGGACACGCCGCCGCCTTTCGCCGAGTTCATTCACAAGGACAGCCGCGCGAAGGTGAACAATTACGAGATCTACTCGCTCGATGGCGAGGTGACGGTCGATTTCCTCGGCCGCTTTGAAAATCTCAAAGAGGATTTCGCGCACGCGCTCTCGCAGGTCGGGCTCGAATATGAGGCGCCGTTGCCGCGCGCCAAGACCACGTTCCGCAAAGACTCTAAGCCCTATCGGGACTATTACGATGAGGAGACAAAAAAGATCGTGGGCGACTGGTACGCGCGCGAAATCGCCCTGCTCGATTACAAGTTCTGAGGTATTAGGTGCTGAACCGAAATCCGACCCCCCCTCCTGCTCCCCCCTTTCCGGGGGGAGAGCGATTCAGCATGCGACGGCAGCTCACTCCCCCTGCAAGGGGGAGGGTCGGGGTGGGGGTCATGAGCAAAGCCCGAAATGATCATCTCCCACGCGCATAAATTCATCTTCATTAAGACCAAGAAGACGGCGGGCACCGCGATCGAGGCGGCGTTGTCGGAGCTGTGCGGACCGGATGACGTGATCACGCCCTATCGCGCCGAGAGCGAGGAAGACCGAAAGGGTCGGCCGCCGCAGAATTTCCGCATCGAGCATAAGCTGAAACCGCAACGTCCGCTGTGGCGGAAACTGCTCGGGAGGCCGGAGCGCTACTATCACAGAAGTGTCGGCTATTACGAGCACATGCCGGCCTGGCGCGTTCGCACCTATGTCGGCGAGGAGATCTGGGAGAGCTATTTCAAATTCGCCTTCGACCGCAATCCCTGGGACCGGCAGGTCTCCTGGTATTTCTACAAGACTAAGTCCAAGCGGTGGCGCCCGAACTTCGAGCGCTTCATGGGAAATAAGCGCCGCGCTTATGTCGACAATTACCAGCTCTACACGATCGACGGCGCCCCCGCGCTCGACTTCATCGGGCGATATGAGAGCCTGGATGACGATCTCAACAAGGCGCTGCAGCTTGCGGGCATCAGCCGCAAGATCGAGGTGCCACGCACCAATGTCGGACGCGACCGCGATTCCGCGCGGGATTATCACGCGATGTATAATGACGAGACGCGGGCGCTAGTAGCGAAGTGGTATCAGCCCGAGATCAAGCTGCTGGGCTATGGGTTTTGACAGGGGGGGTGGCCTGCCACCCGAAGCCAAAGGCGTAGGGTGGTGGGCCCGGGAGTTGTACCAGACCCTCGCTAAATCAATGCCTTACCGCAAGGTGCGGGCGTAAAGGCGCCTTTGACGCACAAAAGGAATTTTCGGCGGCTCCCGCACCAGAAGACCCCTGGCTCGAGCGAGGCTATGTTCGCTTGGTGCCAAAAGCGGACCTCACCTCAGCACGAACAATGCGGAGATCAAGAAATGAGGCGATGGCGGCCAAAGAAACCGGCCAAAAAACTCTTCGGACTAATGTCTTGACGTCCTTTCAATATTAGTCGCGCTGCGGCCTTCGGCCCGTAGAATTTTTCGAGAAGCCTTGCGGTCTCAGGCTCGGTGTAAAAGTCGCTGTCATGGATTGCAGTGCGGACGACGGCGGAGAGCTTGTCGTGGATATTCATGCTGCGGCGGCACTGGCGGTGCACCTC
>DATBSU010000098.1:0-3213 GCA_036559585.1 Methyloceanibacter sp. | reverse complement strand
TACATCTATATCCCACTCGGGGGTAGCCGCGAGGGCACGGCTCGCTATATCGCCGCGACGCTGATCACGATGGGGCTGTGCGGGCTTTGGCACGGCGCGGGTTGGACTTTCGTGATCTGGGGGCTAGGTCACGGCATCGGGCTTTTGATCTGCCGTGCCTGGCAACTCTATGGATTCAAACTGCCGTCCTTCGTGGCCTGGGCGATCACGCTGCTCTATGTGGTGTTGCTATTCGTGCTGTTCCGCGCGGCGGATTTTGCGGCGGCGTCACGCATGTTCTCAGGATTGCTCGGCGGGGCCGGCTGGGGCGAATTATGGCCCTGGGCGACGGTCGTGCCGATTGTCGTCGCGGGCGCGCTCGCCCTGATCAATGTGCCGAGCTACGAGTTCGCCATGCGCCTGCGTCCCACCTGGCAGGTCGCGTGCGCGTTGGTCGTGGTCGCGGTGTTCTGCGTGCTAGAAGTTGGGCAAGGCCAACCGCTGAGTTTCATCTATTTTCAGTTCTAGCGGCGGACGGCGAAGAAAGTTTTCAGCAACGCGGCGGATGCGGCCTCGCCGATGCCGCCGTAAATTTCCGGCGCGTGGTGACATGTGCTTTGCGCGAAGAGGCGCGGGCCATGCTCAACGGCGCCACCTTTCGGATCGGGAGCGCCGAAATAGAGTCGACGAATGCGCGCGAAGGAAATCGCGGCAGCGCACATGGCGCAAGGCTCGAGCGTGACATAGAGATCGCAATCGATCAGCCGCTCACTGCCAATCTTGGCGCATGCTTCGCGAATGGCGATGAGCTCCGCGTGCGCGGTTGGATCCTTAAGCTCGAGGGTGCGGTTGCCGGCGCTGGCGAGAACCTCTCCAGACGCGCTCGCAATCACTGCGCCGATCGGAACCTCGCCGCGATCGCGCGCGGCCTCCGCCTCCGACAGCGCCAGGTCCATCGGCGAGGGCTGCTTGCCTCGAAGCGGCCGATCTGCAAGCTTCGGGTTCATGGAACCGAAATTGGACCGCAACCCGCGCAAGGGTCAAGCGGCGAGAAAGATCACCCCTAATGAGTCGGCAGCCAGGCAGGCTGAGCCGATGCGGGTCGCCAAGGCAATCGCCCATGCCGGGCTTTGCTCGCGGCGGGACGCCGAGCGGTGGATCGAGCAGGGCCGCGTCAGCGTGAACGGCAAGGTGCTGACCACCCCGGCCCATGTCTTGGCGCCCGGCGACAAAGTGATGGTCGACGGCAAGGCATTGCCGGTGGCCGAGGCGCCGCGGCTGTGGCGTTATCACAAGCCGAAGGGTCTGGTGACGAGCCACAAGGACCCGCAAGGGCGGCCGACCGTGTTTGCAGCCCTACCTCCCGACCTCCCCCGCGTGGTCTCGGTGGGACGGCTCGACCTCACCACGGAGGGACTGCTGCTCCTCACCAATGACGGCGCGTTGGCGCGGCATCTGGAGCTGCCTTCAACAGGCTGGCTCAGGCGCTACCGGGTCCGCGCCTATGGCCGGATCGGGCAAGAGAAGCTCGACCGCTTGGCAAACGGTATCACCATCGAGGGCGTGCATTACGGGCCGGTCGAGGCCACGATCGACCGCACTCAAGGCGACAATGTCTGGCTCCTGCTCGGGCTTCGCGAGGGCAAGAACCGCGAGGTGAAGCGGCTGCTCGAACATCTTGGCCTCAAGGTCAATCGGCTGATCCGCATCTCATTCGGACCGTTCGCGCTCGGCGAGCTCAAGGCCGGCGCGGTCGAGGAGGTGAAGCCGCGAGTGCTGATCGATCAGATTGGCGCGAAGCTCGCCGAGGAGATGGGCTTGCGCAAGCCGCAGCCACATAAAAGGCGCTGATGCGCATCGTCGCTGGGAAATTTCGCAGCGCCACCATCGAGGCGCCGAAGGGTCTGGACACGCGGCCGACCTCCGACCGGGTGCGGCAGGCTTTGTTCAATGTTCTGGAGCATGGGGCGCCGCATATCGAGTTCGAGCGATGCCGCGTGCTCGACCTGTTCGCTGGCTCGGGCGCGCTCGGCATCGAGGCGTTGTCGCGCGGGGCAACGTTCGCGCTATTCATCGAGGATAGCGCGGACGCGCGCGCCGCCATCCGTCGCAATGTCGAAACGCTGAACCTCACCGGCATAAGCAAGATTTTCAGGCGCGACGCCACCACGCTCGGGCCAGCGCAGACGCTTGCACCCTTCGATCTCATTTTCTGCGATCCACCTTACGGCAAAGGCCTGGGCGAGAAGTCGCTGCAATCCGCTGTCGAGGGCGGCTGGGCGGCTGAAGGCGCGGTAGTGGTCCTGGAGGAACGCGCGGGCGTCGAAACTCTGCTGCCCGGCGCCTTCGAGATCATCGACCGGCGCGACTATGGCGAGACGCAAATCATCATTGGAAAATTCCGCGCAGGGAAATCGAGCCCGTAGCCCGCACCGAAGCTCTGTGATTAGATGGCGGAGCCGGGTTGATGGGAGGGCGTGATGTTGCACAACAAGCGTCTTTGGTTTTCGGGACTTGCGGTCGCGGTACTGATGGTTTGCGGGCAGGCTTCCGCCTTCAAATCCGGCAATTGGAACGGCGACGCCAATAACGATGACGACGGCAAGTTCCGCGATTGCACCATGCTCGCGGAGTATAATAGCGGCATCACCCTGGCTTTCATCATCACGCGCGAGTTCGATTGGGGTTTGGTGCTCACCAACGACAAATGGAATTTGGAGGTCGGCAGCACGCAACAGGTCACGCTCGCGGTGGATTCCCGCCAGCCGATCCCGTCAACGGCAAAGGCCGTCGATTCCAAGGGCCTGCTCATCTCGCTGGAGAATACCGGGCCCGTGGTCGACGCCATGCGGCATGGAAGAATGCTCAATGTCGTCACCGATTCGGGCGCGGTCAGCTTCCGGCTGAGCGGAACGCGCGATGCCATTGCAAAATTGGCGAAATGCGTCAGCAATCATATCGAGGCGGAAAAGGCCAAGAGCGGCGACCAAGCTTTCGCGGCACTGGAGTCGAAGCCGAAGGCCGCCAGCGGCAATACCGAGACCCAAAACCAGAACCGCCTGTTCACGAACAGCGAGGCGGTGGTGTTTGCAGCGAACCTGCTCGCGGCCGCAGGCATCACCGGCTACCAGATGATGGACCCGGCCCAGAATCCAATGCCAAATTTCGACGCGGTATGGACCTATCCGAACGGGATTATGGGCGCGATCGCCGGCTATAAGGACATGGGTACAG
>DATBSU010000097.1:0-4808 GCA_036559585.1 Methyloceanibacter sp. | reverse complement strand
ATCTGCCCGGCGTCGAAGCAGCGTGCGTTAAGTTCGATTGTAGCTTGCAGCCGTTCCAGCCGCGCGGCCTTTACGTCCTCGGGCACCTGAGTCATTTCCGCCGCCGGCGTTCCCGGCCGCGCGCTATATTTGAAACTGAAGGCGCTTGCGAATCTGACTCGATCCACCAGCGCCAGGGTCTCCTCGAAATCCTGATCGGTCTCGCCGGGAAAGCCCACGATGATGTCGGTCGAGACCGCGATGTCGGGCCGCGCCTCGCGCATGCGCTTCACCAGCGCTTCATAGGCGGCCGCGCTATGTCCTCTATTCATCGCCGCGAGGATCCTGTCGGCACCCGACTGGAAGGGCAGATGCAGATAAGGCATCAGCTTTTCTTCTCCGCCGTGCAGCGCGATCAGATCGTCATCCATGTCGCGCGGATGGCTCGTCGTATAGCGGATGCGCTCGATCGATTGCATCGAGGCCAGGCGCTTGATCAGCCGCGCGAGCGACCAGGGCCTGCCGTCGGACCCGTCGCCATGATAGGCGTTGACGTTCTGGCCGAGCAGCGTCAGCTCGCGCACGCCCGAGCTTGCAAGCCTCTCGGCTTCGGCGACAATCGCATCGACGCTCCTAGAGAATTCCGAGCCGCGCGTATAAGGCACCACGCAGAACGTGCAGAATTTGTCGCAGCCCTCCTGCACGGTGAGAAAGGCCGATGGACTGGCGCGCCGCGCCGCCCTCTCCGGCAGATGCGCGAACTTGTCTTCCGCGGGAAACTCGGTCTCGACCGACTGCATCCCCTGCGCCACCAGCTCCGGCAGGCGGTGATAGCTTTGCGGGCCCACGACGAGATCGACCATCGGCACCCGCGCGATGACCTCAGCCCCTTCCGCTTGCGCCACGCAGCCGGCGACCACGATCTTGGTTTCGAGGCCCTCCCGCATCCGCCGCTCTTTCAGTTGCCGCAGCCGGCCAAGCTCGGAATAGACCTTCTCCGCCGCCTTCTCGCGGATATGGCAGGTATTAAGAATGACGAGCTCGGCCTCTTCGATATTGGCCGTTTCCTCATAGCCTTGGCCCGCGAGCGCTTCCGCCATGCGCTCGGCGTCATAGGCGTTCATCTGGCAGCCGAAACTCGTGATATGCAGCTTCTTGGGGCTCAGGGCCATGGACATGCTTGTCGGGCTTCGGGGCGCCTCGCGTCAAGGGCCACCAATGGGTTGCCTCGAAGGCGGCACCAGGCGCGCCATCGATATCAGCGAAGGCGACAAGATCGATGCTAAGGCGTTGAAGGCGCTCATTCGCGCTGCCGCCGCGCTGAACGTTTCGAAACAAGCTCCCGCGCGCCCCGTTCGCTCTGCGAAGCAGAAACCCACAAGTTAATAAGTGGTTAACGCGTTCTTTAAATTTCCGTGGAACGACCGCTCCGTTCTGCC
Organism: Methyloceanibacter sp.; assembly: GCA_036559585.1. Taxonomy (GTDB): domain Bacteria; phylum Pseudomonadota; class Alphaproteobacteria; order Rhizobiales; family Methyloligellaceae; genus Methyloceanibacter. The sequence continues at coordinate 3,390 of DATBSU010000097.1, read as the reverse complement.
GTTGTACCCCCAACGGCACTTTAGAGGGACAAAAACCATGTCCAAGATATCTGGCCTTCCGCGGATGAAAACGCGCGTTCCCCTTCCGCTCTGGTGCGTCGCCATTGTGGTCACATTCGTTTCGCTATCGATGTCATTAACGAATAGCGGGTCCGGCAAAGCCGGAGCGCATCAACAGGCCAATATGGTATCGTCTGTCGCCGGCTCATTCTTGCCGCTGTGATTTAACCCGACCGCATCATCGCGCCGCGGTCTCGGCGAGGATACGCAAATGGCCAAGAACACGATTTGCCTATGGTACGATAAGGACGCCGAGGCCGCCGCCCGCTTCTACGCCGAGACCTTTCCTGACAGTACGGTGGGTGCCGTCTTTCGTGCGCCCAGTGACTACCCATCCGGCAAGAAGGGCGACGTGCTGACGGTCGAATTCATCGTCGCCGGAATCCCGTGTATCGGCCTCAACGGCGGTCCCATGTTCAAGCATAACGAAGCCTTCTCGTTCCAGATCGCCACCGACGATCAGCAAGAGACCGACCGCTACTGGAACGCCATCGTCGGCAATGGCGGGAAGGAGAGCCAATGCGGCTGGTGCAAAGACAGATGGGGCGTGTCCTGGCAGATCACGCCGCGCGTGCTGACCGAGGCGCTTGCCGCCGGCGGCGCTGAAGCCAGGCGCGCGTTCGATGCGATGATGAACATGCAGAAGATTGACGTTGCCGCGATCGAGGCGGCGCGGCGCGGCTGAGGTTCCTTGCTGAGCGCGCCGATCCGCAAATGTCAACGATGCGGACAGCCAGGCCAACAACAGGGCCTTCGCTTTCCCTCTCTGAGGCTGGAGCACCCCCATTCGATCCGGTGATGTCTTGTTTCCGCTTTTTTTGCTGACTCGATCCAGCAAATCCATTCGTTGCGCGCGAGCGCCGTAATGTCTTCCCACGTCTCCAACGCCTTTGCGTCGGAACGGAGTGCCTTTTTCAGGTCCGCGGGCAGATCATGGACCACACCGCCTAAAATCTCTTTTTCGCTCAGAGCTTGGTTCCCTCGCACGAAACAGTCATTCATCGTAGCAGATACCCTTCCGGGCCACGAGGCGGACATTCCTTCGGCTCAATTCAGCGGTTGTACCAACATTCCGGCCTCATCTTCATAGTCACTCGATGCCGAGGCCGGCGCATCATCAAGCTTGATAAAAGCAACCTTAGCGGGGCTGTAAGGCAGCGGGAGCTTTGCAATCGAAAGCAGCTTCCATTGCCGGGATGATCTGCAACACCGCTGCCACTTTCGTCTGTTCAGGATGGTCCTCGAGATATTTGAGCACCACGTCTTTGGCCTGCTCTCGTGTCACGCCGTCCAACTTACAGACGAAGCCGAGGGCTCGCATCATATCCAGCGCGCCGCTAATGGTTCCCAAGCAAGCGCCTTGAGCGAATGTACCTTTTGCCTCTCGGCAGGTGTAATTGAGCGTGTCGCCATCATCGAAAAAACCCGCCGCATGAGCGTTCGCCCCAGCGACGACGAGCATCAAGAGCCCGATAAAACTCTCCAGCTTCATTGCCCGTCTCCTTTTTGGCCAGTTATCATCCGCCGTCGGCAATGCACGTAATATAGCATGTTGCACTAGCCGGCGCCGCGCGGGGGTGCTCTATTCTGTTACGGCGATCTGACTTTGCTGCAAGGCGAGTCCATTGATGCTCCGTTGCGCCTTGATCATCGTAGCCTTCCTGGCTTGTTTCTCGCATTCGGGCCGAGCGGCCGGTTCCAGCAACGAATTTTTGGCGCATCTGGTCGGCCATCTTTACCGGCACGGTGAATCCTTCGCTTGCTTCGGCCGCCAATATAGCGCCGCGCATTTGGCGGCGCATCCGGGTCAGCAGGTGAATTTCATGAAGGCGCTCGTTGACGCTCATTTCTCGGAGCCGTGGGCGCCGCACCAGCCTGCCGTCTATATGTATCAGCTGAGGCTGGCCTTCAGGTTTCGCGGCCGCGAGGAAACCTTGACCGGGGTTGCGGAATGCGGTGATGGAACGCCGAAGGATTCGTTGCGCGGCGGGTCGGTTTGCGCCGGTCCCGGAGACAAGCCCAGCCATCTTGCTCTGGATAGAAACAAGAGTCTGGTGATGACGTTCCGAGGAGGAGCCGATCTTTGGGCGCCGGGGCCGATCGACCAGCGTCACGACACAGTCAAGAATCCGTTTGGCCCCGGCGACATGGCGTTTCGCTTGGCGCGCACGGATCTCAAGCAATGCGAGGACCTCGCTTTCGACAGGCAGAAGCCGTTGCGCCCGCATGAGCGGTGAATTCTGTTTTCAGCCAAATTCTAGCAGGTCTAGTTGAGTCACCTCGGGCGAAGGGACATTCTCTTCCAGACAGTTCCGCCGTTTGGTCGTCTCCTACGCGCCCAACCTGTCTCAAACGGCGAGTGCCTCCAGGATCAGATTCGTGATCGCATCGGGTTGTGAGATCAGCCCTAGGTGGCTCGCCTCGATTTCGATCGTCTTCGCGCCCATTCGCTTCGCCATGAACCGCTCCAGGTCGGGGTTGATCGTTCGGTCTTGGGTGGAGACGGCATAGAAAGTTGGCTTGGTGCGCCAAGCAGCATTGGTCGTCTTTTCCGTCGTTAGAGATTTCTTGAAGGGCTGCTGAACCGCGTAGAGAACGCGGGCCTCCTCCGGCGGCAGGTCGCCCGCGAAGTCGCGGAGGAAAGCCTCCTCCGACAATTGACCCCACTCGTCGTTGAAGACAATCCCGGCTGAGGCCGGGGGCGTCGGATAGTTTTTCGCCAGCGCCGTATAGTCCTCGCCGGCATCGGGTGCCCGTGCAGCGACGTAGACGAGCGCGGAGACCTTCGGGTCCACCCCCACCTCCGTCACGATCATTCCGGAGAAGGAGTGGCCGACGAGCACCGTCGGGCCCGGCTGCGCCGCGATCGCCCGCCGTGAGGCTTCCGATGGATCCTGCAGCGAGGTCAGAGGATTCTGCACGCTGGTGCAGTTGACACCCTTCGGCTGGAGGCGGGCGATGACCTTCGACCAGCAGGAACCGTCTGCGAACAGTCCGTGGACGAAGACGACATTCTTCGTCTTCGGCGATGTCTGGGCGATGGCGACTCGATTGAGCAAGGGAATGGCGGCGCTGGCAGCGAGAGCCCCGATCAAGGTGCGGCGGTTCATCATAGTCTCCTATAACTAGAACGACGGGCCAGACGATCTTGCCGGACTGGGAAAGGCTTGGGAACTGCTCAACGACGAATTCCAAGCTGAGCGTCACGTCGAGCGCTTCCGAATTCTCTTCGAGTCGCCTTCCGACCCAAAGCGGAGGTCGGGCTACTCGCTCATCATTTGGTTATGGATAAGCACAAAGGGCTGGGGCGAGACACCAACCTCACCTCGA
>DATBSU010000096.1:0-7779 GCA_036559585.1 Methyloceanibacter sp. | reverse complement strand
ATATCGGGAAGCAGCTGATCCTCGATCCGGGCGATCTCGTCTTTGAGCGAGAGCTTCTTCTTTTTCAATCGCTTCAATTGTAGCGGGTCCGCCCGGCCGGATTCCTCGAGCGCGTTGATGGCGCTGTCGAGGTCGCGATGTTCCTGCTTGAGCTTGGCCAGCATCGCGCGGAGCTCGCGAATCTCCTCGCTCTCCATCGGACGCCCTCTCCCCTGGAAGGGCCTAAGTTTACGGCGAAATCCGCCCCATGCAAGGGGTGCGCCTTTTCTAGGCACTGCTAAGAGACGAAACCAAGTGTGAGGGGAAAGAGTTTTGGGGGATTAGACAAATCGTCGCCAATTTGTCACTATGGTTAGCCCGAGACCAACTATGGAGGTCCGATATGGCGCTTGAAGGACATCTCGTGGAGTTGTCAGAAAAACACCGTGCCCTTGACCGCAAAATCGAAGAGGAACTGGCCAGGCCGTTAGCTGACCCGGTCAAGGTAGCTGAATGGAAGCGTCAGAAGCTGCGTTTGAAAGATGAGATCGAGAAATTGAAACACGAGCCGAGCCACTAGTCGCTCGGCTTTTGCACTTTACGACAAAGGTCGCAGGGGCCGGAGCCTATCCGCCCCGAGCGGCCTTTGGCATCTCTGGGCCGGGGATTTGTGCTAGGTCAAAGCGATGGGTGTCGCGGCGAACTTATCTGCCGTACCCGAATCGCTGAAGGAGGGCACCGTTGCCAGATGTGATCCGTAGAGCGTGCTTGGGCAGGGCATCGGCCTTCCTCTTAGCGGTGGCGCTGATGGTTGTTTGCGCCGCGCCGGCGAGGGCCGCGGATAAGAACCTCGTCGACAAGGGCGAAGCTCTGGTCAAAGAGAACTGCTCGCGCTGCCATGCGATCGGTAAGGAGGGCGACAGTCCCCATCCGCCGGCGCCGCCATTCCGCACGCTCTCCAAGAAATACCCGATCGAGGACCTTGCCGAATCACTCGCCGAAGGCATCGTCTCCGGCCATCCCGATATGCCGATCTTCGTGTTTGGGCCCCACGATGTCGACGCGATCATCGATTATTTGCAGTCGATCCAGGTTCAATAGAACTCAAGCGCCGGCCTAACGTGGCGCTCATGCAACTCATCTCGGATTTCTGTTGGTCTTGCTGGCAATTAACCCCCGAATTCAATTCTTTTGTGCGGCGCCACGTTAAAGTCGATATTATAATTCACGTCTCGTTAAGCATCCCGCGTCAAGACTGATTTATGGGCAACGCGCGCCAATTGGTTCGCGGACGAAGGGGAGAACGGCGATCAAAAAGCTCGTTACCATGTTGGTGATCATGGGGGCGTTGGCCTATATGGCGATCCTCTCGGTCGGCGTGCCGGCTCCCTCGACCGTGCGCGCGGACGACAAGTCCGAGCGCAAGCTCGCCTATGAGCAGACCATTGCCGACAGCGCGAACCGCCCCTTGGCGCCGGAAGAGGAGGACGCCGCTGCCGATCAATCCTGGCAGGCGACCGTCGAGGTGAGCGAACCCACACCTCAAGGAAGCGAACCTGCTCCCCAAGACGATGGCAATGACGTCACTGCGAGCCTCGATCAGCCCGCGACCGGGGCCGAGGACACCGAGCAGCAGCCCGGGACTGAAGAAGAACAGATCGGCATGCCGGCCGAGCAAGAGGCCAACGAGACCGAGACGAGCGCGGTCGAGGCCACCGGTTCTCTACCCGAGGAGCAACCCCAAGATGAATGGGTGCAGATCGCGATCTCCGGCGCATCGATGTATGCCTCAGCCGCCGACGATGCCACGGTACTGTTCGCCTTCCCCTCGGGCCGGAAGCTGAAAGTGGTTGCCCGGCAAGAAGGCTGGCTGCAAGTCACCGACCCGCAAAGCAGTACGACCGGATGGATGAAGGCCGCCTATTTGTCGCCCGTTGGACCCACCTATCCGCAGCAACAAGCCCAGAGCTATGAATACCGCGAGCGGCCGAACTGGTTCCGCCGCCAGCGCGAGGGCATGGGCGGCATGATCAACCGCGCACTCGGCGGCTGGTAGGCTCTTCCAAATCAATTGCTGAAATTTAGGCCCGCGGGGCTATCTCGGCGTGCTCCTCATGACCGTGATGGTCGTGGTGAGGAGGCTCGCCATGGTGATGACCGCTGACGTTGACGGGCTGGGGGTGCGGCTTGATGCCGGCGACGCGGTGCTCGCGCTCGACGGCGACGCGCGCGGCGTCGTTCTGCGTATAGAGCTCCATATGCTCGGCATCTTCCTCGGCGACGGGGATCAAAGCGTCGTCGCGGTAGGATTTTGCGTTGGGATCGGCTTCGACCTCGTCGCAAAAGCGCTTCAACATCAGCCAGCGCTGCGCGAGCTTGGCATGTCGGCTGACCGTGTCGGCGGCATATTTGGCATAGAACGCCACGATGCCTTCGAGCGGCATGCCAGGGCGGCGGTCCTTGCGATATTTGATGCGGAAGATGCCCCACTGCAGCGGGTGCAGATTCTCGATCTTCACCGCGCTCGAGAACCACAGCAGCACCGGCATCAGCGCGCGGATATTGATGCCCTTGGCATAGGCCCGGCGGATCACGGTCTTCAGATGCTCGTCGGTGTAGAAAATATCCCAGGCGGTGCGATAGGCGTCTTGCCATTCCTCTCGGCTCATCTTGGCGTGGCCGGTCACGACATGCTCGAGCTCGTATTTGTTCATGTCGGCATCCATCGCCACGCCCTTCTCGGCGAGCACTTTGTGATCCTCGGAGCCGGGAAGCGGGGTCAGCACGAAAAACTCTAATGCGTCGAGCGGTAGCTCGCGCTTGATGATCTCCAGATCGTGACGGATCGATTCCGGCGTGTCTTGCGGGAAGCCCAGAATGTAACCGGCAAATGTCATGATGCCGGCCTCTTTGAAGTCGAGCAGCATTTTCCGGTACTCGGTGATCTTGTTCTGCCGCTTCTTCGCCGCGATCAGATTTGCCGGGTTGATATTCTCCAATCCGATGAAGACGCGGGTGACGCCGGCGCGGCGCGATTTCTCGATGAAGTGTGGGATCTTGTGGCAGAGCGTGTCGACCTGGATCATGAAGCGGACGTCGAGGCCGTCCACCTCGCGCACTTTGATGATGCGGTCGTAGATCGCTTCCCAATCCTTGTTGCGGGCGAAATTGTCGTCGGTGATGAAGAAGCGCTTGATGCCTTGTGCCCAATTGATCTTGAGAATTTGCTCAATCGAATCCGGAGAACGATAACGCGACTTGCGGCCCTGCACGTTGATGATGGTGCAGAACGAACATTGGAACGGGCAGCCGCGGCCGGCATCGAAGCTGGTGACGTTGCCGACGGTATATTTGACGAAGTCGGCGGGGAGAAATGGCGGCGCGGCGACCGAGCCGATATCCGGCAGATCCTTCATGTAATTGTAGAGCGGACGAAGCGTGCCGCGGCTCGCGTCGATCAAGACCTCGTCGAGCCGGCCTTCGGCTTCGCCGGCAAAGATGGCGATGCCGAGGCTTTGCGCTTCCTTGATGTCGTCGGGAATCTCGGGAAGCATGGCGAGGCAGCCCGACACATGGAAGCCACCGATGACGACGGGAATACCGGCCGCCCGAAGCGGCCGGCAGATATCCAGCGCGCGTGGAAATTCATTCGACTGCGCGCCGATGATGCCGACCAGGCCAAAATTGCCATGGGCCTTGAGGCGCTTGATGATTTCGGTAGCCTTGACGCGGGTATTGGTCTCATCGATCGCGGTCACGTCGATGGCGACGTCGTCGCCCAAGATGCTGCGCTCCCCGGCGTCTGTCGCGAGCGCATAGACTGCGGCAAGCGAGTTCGACGGCATGGTCGAGCGCAACCATTGCACAACATAGCCGTCATCGTCGTAATGCGACGGCTTGATCAGAATGAGTTGAAAGCGCCGGCTCGGGGCCTTCTTCAGCATTATGGGTCCCCACCTTAGAGGATGCCCAAATTCTGGGAGACGCGGCGTTCGACCTCGACAGCGCGAGGTCGATGGCGTCACAATTTTTACGAAACCCCCAAAACCCGCGCACCGGCGCGCTGCCAAAGCAGCGGGCCCAATGGACTCAACCACATTCCGGCTGGTGCGTCCAACGAATAGGGGTCGTAGATCAACGGCTATTTCGCCCGAGATTTCACGCCGGTAGCTTTATCGAACGAGGCAATGTCCTTCGCCAGAAAATAATTGAGCATGGTGCGAATGGTGGCGATCACGGCGAGCTTGGAGATGTCGTCCCAGGTGGGTGCGACTGCGGTGCGCACCAAATCGGCGGCAAGCGCAAATTCCAGCGCGAGCAAGATCCAGGTGGCGAAAGCGGAGCCAGATTTCACGGCCGCGCGGCGAGTCGGCCTCGCCCTCCCAAATCGCGATTGTGACATGGGATATCGCCTGCACGGCGCCGAAGGTGACGACCAGCACGGCGCTCGCCTGAATGAACAGCGCGACGAGCTCGGCAATCTCTTTGAAGTTGGTGTCGAGTGTGATGGCTGATTCCCCCTTGGCTTCAAGATTGACGCAAGTCCTGCGTTCGCCGCAAGCCGGAATTGGGCCGCGTCAGGCCTTGTCCGCCAACTCGCGCAGCTTGAATTTCTGGATCTTGCCGGTCGAAGTCTTCGGGATGTCGGTGAAGATGACATGGCGCGGGCATTTGTAGCGCGCGAGCCTCTCCTTGCACCAGGCGATGATCTCCTCCGCGGTCGCTTTGGCATCGGGCCTGAGCTCGATAAAGGCACACGGCGTCTCGCCCCACTTGTCGTCATGCTTGGCGACGACGGCGGCTGAAGCGACCGCGGGGTGCTTATAGAGCACGTCTTCCACTTCGATCGAGGAGATGTTCTCGCCGCCGGAGATGATGATGTCCTTAGAGCGATCCTTCAGCTGGATATAGCCGTCAGGATGCAGCACGCCGAGATCGCCGGAATGAAACCAGCCACCGGCAAAGGCCTCGTCCGTGGCTTTCTTGTTTTTGAGATAGCCCTTCATGACGATATTACCGCGGAACATGACTTCGCCGAGTGTCTCGCCGTCGGCGGGAACGACCTCCATGGTCTCCGGGTCCATCACGGTCAGGCCTTCGAGCGCGACATAGCACACGCCCTGGCGGATGCGCTTGGCGAGCCGCTCCTCGCCCGGAAGATCGTCCCATTCCTCGTGCCATTCGTTGATGGTCGCGGGCCCATAGGTTTCTGTCAGTCCATAAAGATGCGTGAGTTCGAATCCGGCCTCGTCCATCTTGGCGAGGACGGCGGCGGGAGGCGGGGCGGCGGCATGATTGAAGGAAACGCGATGATCGAAAGGGCGCTTGTCTTCCTCTGCGGCGTTGAGCAGGCAGGCCATGACGAAGGGCGCGCCGGAGAGATGGGTCACCCCGTGATCGGCGATGGCGTCGTAAATGGCTTTCGCCCGCACCAGGCGGAGACAGACATGAGTGCCGGCGACGGCCGAGATCGACCAGGGGAAGCACCAGCCATTGCAGTGAAACATCGGCAGCGTCCAAAGATAGACTGGGTGCTGCGTCATGCCTGTGGCAAGCGCGTTGGCGTAACACATCAGGGCGGCGCCGCGATGGGTGTAGACTACGCCTTTGGGATTGCCGGTGGTGCCGCTGGTGTAGTTCAGGGTGATGGCGTTCCATTCGTCCGATGGCATCTTCCAGTCAAAGTCCGGATTGCCCGACGCCAAGAACTCCTCGTAGTCGATCTCGCCGAGACGTGTCCCTTCGACGCCGCATTCGAGATCCTGATAATTGACGATGAGAGGCTTTGCCTTGGCGAGCACCAACGCAGCTTTGAGCGTGGGCGTAAACTCGGTGTCGGCGATCAGAACCTTGGTCCCAGCATGGTCGAGCATGAAGGCAATGGCTTCGGCATCGAGACGGGTATTGATCGAATGCAGTACGGCGCCGAGCATCGGCGCGCCGTAATGCGCCTCCAACATTGGTGGCGTGTTGGCGAGCATCACCGAGACGGTGTCGCCAACGCCGACGTCCCACGCGGCAAGCACCGAGGCCAGCCGTCGCGCCCGCGCGTAGAACTCCGCGTAGGAGTAGCGGCGGCTTCCATGAATGATGGCGGTTTGATCTGGAAAAACCTTCGCAGACCGCTCGAGGAAGACAAGCGGCGTCAGCGGCTGGTAGTTGGCTTCGGTCTTGCCGAGATTGACGTCGTACGCATTTACCACCGGGCGCCCCCTAGCTGCGCTGCCTTGACGCAGCCTAGCGGGGCTTAAGCCTTGGGATCAATTGCCTTGCACATAGAAACGGCAATTGAGGGGGCTTGCGACGAAGATTTACGCTCGGTTTAGCCCCTGGAATAATAGGCCAGCGTGGCCGCAAAAACGCTCGTCGCGCCAAGGATTAGAACCAGAAAAGCAATTTCGCCCGCGCTCATGATCATTCCCCTTCAGTTCAACAGAGGGGCAATCATCGGCAAAGCGGGCAATCGTGCCTTGATCCTGGTCAAATCCTGGGGGGCCGCGGTAGGGCAGCCCTTATTCGCGGTGAAGGTCCTTCAGCTTGGCGAACACCGAGTCGGCGTCGGGGACCTCTTCCTCCTCGTCGGGGGCGGTCATGGCGACGCGGGCCTCTTGACGCAAAGCGGTCACCATCGGTGCTTCGCGCTCGACAGGCGCTTCGACTTCGACCACCGCGATGGTTTCCTCGGCTGGGATCAGCGTGCCGCCCTTCGCCGGTTCGGCGCCAGTGTCCTTCTTCTCGAGACGTCTCGCGGCTTTCTTCACCTCGGCGTCGAGATCGGTCTGGCTACAGAGACCGAGCGTCACCGGATCCTGGGCGACAAGGCCGGGAGAGTTCCAATGGGTGCGGTCGCGAATGGCGATGATGGTCGGCTTGGTAGTGCCGACCAGCCGCATGATCTGCGAATCTTTGAGTTCCGGATGGTTGCGCAGCAGCCAAAGGATGGCGTTGGGGCGATCCTGGCGGCGCGACACCGGGGTGTAACGCGGGCCGCGCTTGGTCTTCACCTCGGGCACCTCGACCTTGGCCTCGGAAAGCTTCAGCCGGTGGGAGGTGTCTTCCTCGGCCTTGGCGATCTCGTCGCGGCTGAGCTGACCGGAAGAAATCGGGTCCATGCCCTTGATGCCATGCGCCACGTCGCCGTCGGCGATGCCCTTCACTTCGAGCACATGCAGGCCGCAAAATTCGGCGATTTGCTCGAAGGTGAGCGAGGTGTTGTCGACCAGCCAAACGGCGGTCGCTTTGGGCATCAACGGGGTACGGTCCATGGCTTTCCAACCTTAAAAAAGCGAAGCTCCCGCCCCCTTCCGGCGCGAGAGCCTATGCGATGAACATGAAGGGGAATGGGCCCTATATAGGGGCTGAGGCCTGATTAGGCAAATGCTTCGGTCAGGAAACCAGCACGATTTTGCCGATATGGGCCGGGTCGTCGATACGGGCATGGGCGGAAGCGGCATCGGTAAGCTTAAAGGTCGAATCGATCACAGGCTTGACTTTGCCGGCTTCGATCAGGGGCCAGACCAATTGCTCGATCGCCTTTGCCATGCGCGCCTTGGCCTCGAGGCTTTGGGCGCGAAGCGTGGACCCGGTCAGCGTCAGGCGCCGCATCATCAGCCGCATCAGATCGAGCTCGACTTTGGCGCCTTTGAGAAACGCGATCTGCACGATGCGGCCTTCGAGCGCGGCGGACTTCAAATTCCGTTCGATATAGTCGCCGCCCACCATGTCGAGAATGACGTCGGCGCCGTGACCTTCGGTCGTCTCGCGCACCGCCTCGACGAAATCCTCCTCGTGGTAGTTGAT
>DATBSU010000095.1:0-11674 GCA_036559585.1 Methyloceanibacter sp. | reverse complement strand
AAATTGCTCCCGCAGGGTCACTGCGAGCCTTAGAATCAGGATGGTTTGCCACGTGTACTTGGCCGGAGATCCCTTCCGTCTGGGCTTCACGTCGGCTGGAATCAAGGCGCGACGGCTCGTCCATTCCCGAAGCTTTTCGGTAGAAAGACCGGTGAGCTGGCAGGCATGAGGCGTTGTGACGTAGCACAAAGTCGCTCCCTCAGATCGGGTAACCTACCCGATCTTTTAAGAAATGGCTATCAAACCCTTCCCTCCGAGTCGATCAAGGTCTGCTTGAACAGTTTGGCTGTGCGCTACCGAAAATCCGAGGTCCTCACTCTGATCTGATCGAGGTGACGATAAGGATCTTCGATGTCGCGTGGCTTCGGCCCTTTGGGCAGGCTGTGGGGATCGAGGGTGGGACTTCAGTTATGGAATTCGTCGCCCCAGCCATGCGGCAACGGAAAAGCACTGTCGCGATCGCCGACGCTGTCTAGTTCCGGAGACAGGTCGGTGAGCTGCCGCGCCACCAGATGCATCGCCGCGCGCACCATGTCGAACCTGCTCGCCGTCTTCGAACACACAGTCCGGCTGGGGAAGATCGAAAGCACCCCGGCGAAGGGCGTACGCCGCCTGGCCAATACGCCGCGCGACCGCCGGCTGAGTGGGGCCGATATCGAGAAGCTTGGCAGGGCGATGCGGACGCGCAGCAGGACGGGGAACACCCGACCGGCCTCGCCGCGGTTCGTTTCTTCCGGATGACCGGATTGCCTCCCATAGAGGAGCTGGCTCTGAGGTGAGCCTGGCTCCTCGTGCCGCATCGTAGATTTCGCCATACTAAATCTGGTTGGGCGCGAAAGGCGGCGCATTGCCGCTGTTGTTCGGCCCGACCAAAACGGCATGGCGGCCAAGAGTGACATCCGCCGCCTGCCCCCCACGAAAGCCCCGAATTTTCAGACGGACGATGTGCATGATGTCCTCCTCCAATCCTTTCACTATGCGGACATTTGCCCTTCGCCGCGTTGCATGCCTTCCCTCGGAAGCCATGTCCGGTATCCGGCCATTCGACGTGGCGGCGGGCTGCCGAGCAGCGCGAGCCCGTCCCGATAAAGAGCATAGCTGTATTCGGAATCCCGCGATGTTAAACCAACCTCATCACCACCAAATCCGAAGCCGGCAGGATCAAGTCGTGGAAGCTCAAGCGACTCCGGAAGGCTGTCTCGGCCATTTCGAATTGTCGTACTCAAGGCGTTGAGGAAGCTTTCGGCGGCCGTCTCTTCCATGGCATACCATCCAGCGAAGTGCTCCCTGCTGCGAGAAAGCGTTCGCACTCGCCGAAGTGGCGGCCACCACTGCGGATGCCAGAATTTGTCAAGCCAATCTGGGTAGTCAATGAAGGGCAGCCAGCCCATCTCCATGCTGCACAGGAAGATCCTGCCCGCATAAGGAATCCGGACGAACAATGACGGTTGCATATCGTCGGAGCGTTCGCCGCCGTCGCGAACCCAGTCGACCCATCGCACGATGCTCGGTGCATCCATTATCGCGAAGTTCGACCGATGCGCGGCGAGCGCGAGGGAGGTGGGCGCTGCCTTCGGGCTTGGCGTCGGCGCCTTTTGGGTCGGCAGACGTTGCCCGCCACGCGGTTTCGAAACCAGCGTCTCCGCGACATGGAGGAAGGCGCCTGCCGCTCCCGGCCGGGAACCAAACGCGATCGAATATCCATGAATAACCTTGCCGTGTGGGGAGGCGGCGGCGAGATGAGGCCGCACCTGTCGCAGATACTTGCGCTTGGCCTCACGGCTGATGCCGGCCGAGCTAATGCTTGCCGCAAAGGACCCGTGCGCTTCGGCCAGGACCACGCCATGCCCCGATGCCGCGCCGTCGGCGTAGATGAAGTCCGCATGCGGCGCGAGCGAACTCGACAGGCAAGAGGCGTTGTCTCTCCAGGTGAAACCCAGCGCGTTCATAAGCAAGTCCGTGATACCGGCGCCGATGCGTCCCGCGAAGGACGTTCGCTCAGCGTCGGCCAGTGCTTGGAGATGCTGGGAAAGTGCGAAGGTCGTTCCGTCCTCGACCAACCACTCGACCTGCGTAAGGGCGCTGTCGCCCCAACGTGCCAACATCTCCGGAGGCGCGTCTCGCAGCGTCGCCGTCCTCGCAATCGAAGCCGCCAGTGCGCTTGGGCCGAAAACAAGTGTCGCGTTCGTCTCGGGTGGCTCAAAGCCGGATGAAATGGGACTTGGCTTATGGCGGTGCCGCGTGTGGCAGCCAACAACCACCCGCTTCTCGATGCGCCATATCGCAGGAGCTGCCAGCAAGGTGCTCAAGACGCGCTCCCCATCTCACCGTCCTTGCGCTTTGTCCGACGACGGAAGGATCGACGCGAGATCTGCTTCAGCATCGTGCCCGTACTGGTTTCGTCGCTCGATCAGCCGTTGGAGTTCGGCACTGTGCTTTCCGCCGGTCATCTGTTGCGCCTCACGGCACCGCGAATTTCGCCACCAGGCCTTCAAGTGTGGCGCTGCCGATGATCTGGTCGTCGGGGATCAGCACGTAGGTCCAGGGCTTGCCCTTCCCGCCCGACGCATAGGCCGTCGCGGTCTTGCACCATTTGCTAGCCGCCGCCGCCTTCGCCTTCACGGTCGGATCGTCGACTTCGTTGCGCGCCTTCACCTCAATGATGAGCATCTTGCCGGCGGTTTCGACCACGAAGTCGGGCTCGTAGGCTTCGCCAGAGCGGTAGTCGATGCGGAACTGGTTGCGACCTGGCTTAAGCCATTTTTCGACACTGGTGTCGCCGTCGATGGTGACGGCCAACCGTCGCTCCGGGTCGGTGTCGAATTTTTGAAGCGGATAGCAACACTTTCTGAATCCGCCAAAGACATGCTTGCGCGTCTCAGACAGCGGAGCGACGGCCTGCCGGAAATCCCGGACGCGCTGGCCTTGCGCGACGTTCATAGGCCGGGCTTGCAGCAGCATGAAGCCGCGCGTGACGGTGACTTCGTAGTCGTCCTCGGTAAGCGGCGTTTCGCGGTAGTGCGCCATCATCTGCGCGAAGATGAAGTCGGCGAGCTGGCGGCCGTGCCGCAGCAGCACGTTCTCCACCTCGGCCTCGTCTGCAAGATAGGAGCGCACGCGGGCGACCAACTGCCCCGCCAGCTTATAGAGCAGGGCAGCGTGAGCGTCGTAGTCGATCTCGTTGCGCTCGATCAGGTAGCGCACGAGATAGTCCTGGGGCCGAGCCTCGCGTGGATCGTCGAGGGTGCGCGCGAGGTATACGCGCGCCTGAGTGCGCAGATCCTCGATGATGAGGCCGTCCTCGATGGGCCGCATGTTGACGGTGTTGAGGCTCTCGAGGTCGAAATCCGCGAAGGTGAACGTTACGTGCTTTTTGGGGAGGACGACGATCTGCGGGATGGAAATGGTGCGGTCGGCGACCGTCTCCGCCACTGTCTCCACGATCTGGTCGATGCGTGGCGCTTCGATCACACCTTCAAGCGTCCCTTGCACGGGGACCATGAGTTCTCGTACTTCCGCGGCAATCTGCTTTTGCACGTCCTTGTCGCGCAGGCCCTCGGCGCTTCCGAGCTTGCGCTCATAGCGTTTGATTACGTCGAGCGTCACTTCGGCGGCTTTGCCTTCCTCGGGGGATCCGAACACAAAGGCAGGGCGGTCCGCTTCGCCAAAGCCCGAGATTTCCGGCTGGGCGCCGGTCACGATCATTTCGGCGATAGACGGCGCCGTGACTAAAGTTGATCCGCTTGCCGGAATATCGCCGCCTTCGCCGATCTCCAGCGTCCTCATCACGATGGAGCCGGGCTCCCGCGCTTTGGCGATGATATCGTCGAAGCGCTCGTGCGCAATTACGGTCAACCGGTCAACGGCGGCAAACTCGTCATCGCCACCCTTCGACACCCGCCTGCCGAAGGGCAGACGCAGGCCGCGCCCCAGGGTCTGCTCCGTCAGGATTTCGGATGCCGAAGCGCGCAACGGGACGATGGTGTACAGGTTAGTTACGTCCCAGCCTTCCTTGAGCTTGTTGACGTGGATTACGATTTCGGTGCCGCCATCCTTTTCCAGCGCGACAAGGCGCTGCATTGCTTCTTCGCTTTCCTCGCCGCGCAGATTGGAGTGAACCTCGGCGACCTTGCCCTTGAAGCGGCTCTTGAAGAACTTCTCGGACTCGACGAATTCCCGCAGCCGTTTGGCCTCGCTCGTATCGGCCGCCACGATCAGGATGAACGGCGTCACCTTCGGCGCGCCGGTCGTGCGATGATAGCGATCCAGTTCCACCGCCACATGGTCGTGGTAGTGCACGGCGTCTTCGAGCTTGATCTGCTCAAGCTCCCGCTCGCCCACGGAGCGGGAATCGAAGTCCTTGCGCGTGGCGACAGCGGGTTCCTTGACGAATCCGTCGGCCATGGCCTGGCCCAGGGTGTAGCTATAGATCACGTTGCGGAAGGGCACGGGGCGCGCGCCCACCGCCTTCGGTGTCGCGGTCAGCTCCAATCCCAGGATCGGCTTCAATCCGTCGATGGCGTTGGCTCCGGCGCTGGCGCGGTAACGATGCGCCTCATCCATTAGCAGCACCAAGTCGTCGAGGCGGGAGAGATAGGCGTAGTAGCTTTCGCCAATGGTTTCCTTGAGATGCTTCATACGCGGTTTGCCGCGCGGGCTCTCCTCCTTGTTGATCTTGTCGACGTTGAAGATGTTGATGTGGACATCGGCAAACATCTCGGCCTGCGCACCGGGTGCTGCTTCGAAGCGCACGCCGACGCCGCTTTCATAGTTGTCGCCCGTCACGATCAGCGGCGGGTTGGCGGCGAATTCGGCGATGCCCTTGAATACGTATTTCGGACTCTCGGGCGAGAAGTCCGCGATCAGCTTTTCATAAATCGTCTTGTTCGGCGCGAGCACGAAGAAATGACGGCTCTTGCCGGTGAGATAGAGGTAGGCGATGAACGCGCCCATCAGGCGCGTCTTGCCCACGCCGGTCGCTAGGGCAAAGCACAGCGAGGGAAAACCGCGCTCGAACGCTTCGACGCTGGGATATGTATCGCGGATCGCGACAAGCGTGGCCTCTGGATCGGAATTCTTGGAAAGGTTGATCCTGCTCAACACGTCAGCGAGAATTTCAAGCGAATCGGATTGCGGCTTGCGCAGCGAAAGACGCTGGCTAATGGCGCGGACGTTGCGGTCGATCATTTGCCGCCCCCCTGGCTGAAAAGGTCATCCTGCGAAGCGGCCTTGCTGTTGCCACGCTTCTTGCTCGCCTTGGGGGAGGGCTCCGAATCGTCCAGGTCATCAGGCTCGCGTGGGGCTTCAGGCAGGCTGGCTACGTTGAGGCTGTAATCGTCCTTGCCCCATTCGCACTTGCGCAGCACCGCCTGCGGAATCTTGCGGATAGTCAGGTTGGGGAATGCGTCCGCGTTGGCGCGGAACGCCTTGCAGCAAACCAGCAACGTGCGCTCGTCCCCGACTTCCTCGGCGATGGCGGCAAGCTGCTCATGCGTCAGGCTTTGGGTAGTGACATAGATGAAGTCCGTCTCGGAGGAACGACCCTGCATCCAATAATGGGTTTCGTCGGGCTGATAAACGAAGCCCATGAGCTTGCACACGGCGTGCGCCAGCTTGGCGGGATCATAGTAGTCTCTGGCAATTATCCAGTTATCCCACGCGTCCTTCTCCAGCAGCGAGGGTGCAAGGCGGTAATAGCGAAATCCGCCGCCGCCCTTCCAATTTACGGCCTTGGTAACGCCGCTTGCATCCGTTCCGTCCACGACAGCCCTCATACGCGGAATGATGTGTGTGGTGGCATGCTCCCCAAGTTCCGCCATGATCCAGCGGCGGCCCATCTTGTGGGCGACTGCGCCTGTCGTGCCAGAACCCGCAAACGAGTCGAGGACGAGATCACCGGCGCTGGTGGTAAGTTCAAGGACGCGCTTAATCAGCGACTCTGGTTTCTTTCCCTTCGGAAACTCAACGCCGCCCTCGTTGTGTAAATTGTTGGATAGAATGTCATCCCAAAGTGTGGTCAGTGGCTCGCCGGCAACACGTTCCCCATCTACTAATTTAAGTTTGTCTGCATAAAATAGTATTCGTTCCCCGGCCTTAAAGTACATATCGGAGTGGTCCTCACGGGCCAGCTTTACAACTTCGGTTGGGCTGCGCTTCGAGTCGTCGATCATCTCACGTGCCGCTTCGCTAACGGATTCGTAGTCGGGCCGTGCAGAACGAATGACGCTTCCGGCATTTTGCATTACGAACTCGTCAAGCTTTTCGGGATTGTCCTTCACCAGCTTTCGTGCGTCTTTTTCTGATAGATCGTGTGCGGCTGAGAATGCCTTCATCAAGGTAACAAATCTCCATCGCTTGAATGGCTCATCAATATTCGTGATGAACTGACCGTATCGTGGGTCCCGTTCTCGCCCGGTGAAAACGCGATTTGGCTGCCATGCACTCTTATCTTTGGCATAGAGCAAGATGAAATTGGTGGTGCTGACACATCCGGGATTGATTGATTTGTGGCCAGTAGCCGATCCCTGTTTGAAGGTGACAACGTACAGGCGGTTGGAGCGCCCGAATATGGAGTCTAAAAGCGCAATTAGATACCCCAGCTCGTTGTCGTCGATATGGACGAACAGAGTTCCGTCCGGAGCCAAGAGGCGATGCAGAAGTTCCAAGCGGTCACGCATGAGCGTGAGCCACAATGAATGTTCTATCCCATCGTCATAGTTCGGCATCGCTTGCTGAGTGTTGAAAGGAGGATCAATGTAGATGCACTTCACTCGCCCTGCGTAATCCTGCTCCAGCGCCTTGAGCGCGAGCAGGTTGTCGCCGTGGATCAGGATGTTGTCGAAGATGTCGTGGTCGGTGATGTGTGTCTTGGCGTGATAGGACTTGTCCTCTTCCTCCAACAGGATGCGCGGCTCCAGGCGCGGGCGTTCGTCCTTGCCTATCCAGGTCAATTCCAAGCGCTGTTTGCGTACGCTCATGACGCCCGCCTTTCTTCTCGTTTTTGTTGGTATTCGTATGATTCCAGCAGGAACTCGCAGAGTGTGAAAGCCACGTTGACCGCAAGTCGCGCATGGTGCAGCGCTGGGTTGTATTTCCGGGCGTGCCGGTCACTGGCCTTGTTGGCCAGCTCGAACAGGCCGCCGATCTGGCGCTGAAGCCCCTCCAGGATGGCTTTCAGGTAGCTCTCCAGGGAGTCGCTTTTCGGCGCCAGATGCAGCGGTTCGGCAAGGAGCTTATAGAGGGCGCGAATGTCGCCCTCATTGTCGTTGAAGTCAGTGCCGGTCTTACGAAGGAGTTTTTTCAGGAATTCCTCAACCAGGGTGTAGGCATTGGCGATGGCCCCCGCAGGATCGCCGCTGGCGATTTTCTGGCGCGCCTTTTCCAAGTTCTCCTGGATGGACGCTTCGGTGAGCTGCACCAGTGACGGTGCATAGACGACGACGTTCAGCGCATCGGAGACGAAGCGCCCTCCCTCATAACGGAACCCGTCCCGCTCCATGCGGCGCAGCAGGGCGTTGATGGTCGCGACGCGGTTCTCGTCGGCCTGGCGCTCGGCGGCCTGAGTCAGATTCTCGATGATTTCCTCATATGCGGAGAGCAGCTTCTTCACGTCCGGAGGCGAGGAAAAATCGAGGTTGGCGTAGTAGGCTTCCACCAGGCCGCGCCGCTGGCCGCTGACGGTGGGCTGATAGTCTGCGCGCGGCGTGAGACCACCGGCATCAAAGGTCATCTCGATTTCCCGGAGAGTGTATCCAACGAGAAGCTCGCGAAATTCGTTGCGCGTGGTCTTGCTGATGAGGTCGCGCATCATGCCACCTCCCAGCGGATGGTGAACAGGTCAGTCAGGGCCGGTTCGAGTTTCAGGCTCTCTTGAATCTGGTCGAGCATAGCCTCGACCTCGGCGCGGATGGTGGCGCGGCGGTCGAAGAACTCGGCTTTGAGCTTGTCGCGCTTGCCTTCAAGCCCGCTGATGCGGCGCTTCTCGGCCAGCTTCTCCGCCATCGGCAGGCTGGAACCGCGCATCGCCTTCTTGGCTTCACGGATTTGGGTTTCGATGGTTTTGATCTCCGTCTCGAAGGCCCGCTCCAAATCCGCTGCGTAGTCGTCGAGCTTCTCGCTTTCGAGGTCGAGCCACTCGGCGTTCTGCTGCTCGGCCTCGTCGAGCAGCGCCTCGCGTCGCTCGACTTCGGCCACTTTCAGCTGTTCCTCCGGCGGGGCGCCAGACACGGGCTCGTTTTTCGCAGGCACATTGAACAGGCGCTCGAAGGTTTCAGTGTAGATGGTGGCGCCGTCGTCGGCGACGACGGAGAGCACTAGGTGCTCACGGGTGATCTTAGGAGTTTTGATGTGGAGCTTGCCGATGCGCGCCCATCCAGCCTTGCCGCGCAATTGCTCCACGTCGGCCAGCCGTCCTCCGGGATAGGCGGCAAGATCAAATCGAAGGCAGGATGGCGCGTCGAAACGGCGCTCCTTGGCGCTGGCGACCAGGCTGGTCGCCAGCGTGCCCTCCAGTAGGCGGAAGAATTTCCAGCCCTTCTCGTCAGCCAGGGGCCATTCGGTGGTGTAGGTTTCGCCGCGATAGTCGAAGCGCCGCTCGTTGTCGGGGTGAAAACGCGCGTCAGGAAGCTCGGCGCGGGCGACATAAAGAAGCTGCCGCTCGAACTCGGAAAGGCGTAGGCCGATTTCCTGGTTACGGGCTTTCAGGCGGTCGATAACCCGCTCGTCCATATTCTCCAGAAGCCTCCGCCGAGCGTCGAGCACTTGCTCGTTGATCTGTGCTTGAAGCTCGTCTTGGAGTAGATCAAAGGCGGCGTTGATCTGCGCCTCGCCGCGGGCGCTTTGTACGATGTCGAAAATACGGCGCTCAATGTCCACGCCGCTCTCGATCGCGCCGAGCACCTCGTCACTCGCGCCGAACACGCCTTTGAACAAGTTGAACTTCTCGTCGAGAAGCTGATGTACGCGTCGTTCGGCGTGGTTTTTCAGGTTCAGAAAATTGACGACGGTAACGTCGATCTTCTGGCCGTAGCGGTGGCAGCGCCCGATACGCTGCTCCACCCGCTGCGGGTTCCACGGCAGGTCGAAGTTGACGAGTAGCGAGCAGAATTGAAGGTTGATGCCTTCCGCGCCGGATTCGGTGGCGATCAAGATGCTCTTGCTGTCCTTGAAAGCCTCGACGATGGCGGCCTTCATATCGGCGGTTTTCGAGCCGGATACGGCGTCAGTGCCTTTGTGCCGGGCAAGCCAGTTCTGATAAATCGCCTTGCTGTTTGGGTCGCTGTTCTGACCGTTGAGCAGCGCGACGTCGTTCTCATAGCCAGTGGCGGCGAGAAGCTCGGCGAGATACCCTTGCGTGCGCACAGACTCGGTGAAGATAACCGCCTTGCGTTGGCCACCCTTGGCGACGATTTCATCAAGGACTTTCGGCAGCGCCTTCACCAGTTCAAGGCCCTTAGCGTTCTGGCCGATAGCGAGCGCGAGCGTGCGATAGCCCTCAAGCTCGCCGATCTCGGCTTCCAGCTTCTTGGGATCGATTTGCGGTTCGGCGTCCGTGACGCCGCCGTCACCATCCTCTAGCTCCTCGGCGTCTTCGTCGATGACGTCGTAGTCCGCGACGGTTTCGATATCGACGGGCCGCATCTGCTTCAGGCGGTCGATGATCTTAGTGAGTGTGTCGGCGACGGCGAAAGTGGAGGAGCCTAAGATTTTCCGCACCACCATCGTCACAAGCTGGTTGGGCTTGTTGCCGAAGGCGATGGTGTCGGAACGCTGCAAATAGTCTGACACCCCCGTATAGAGGCACATTTCGTCCGGGGAGGGATCGAACTGCAAGGTGAGCGGGCGGCGCTCGGTGTAACGAATGAGACCCGCCTGCTGGACCTGGCGGCGCAGCGTGCGCTTGCAAATCGACTCTAGTCGCTTGCGCAGGAAAACCAGGCCGTTCCTTGCACCCGGTCCTGCCACATACTGGTTACGAAAAGAGGCTTCGTCCCCAAAATGGCGCTCGTCCACCACGGAGACGAGGCCATAAAGCTCCATGAGTGAGTTTTGCAGCGGGGTCGCCGTCAGGAGCACCTTGAAGAAGGACTTGGTGGCCTCGCGCAGGCGCTTGGCGCGCGTCGAGCCGTCTTTCTTATAGACGTTGCGCAGGCGGTGCGCTTCGTCGAACACCACCAAATCCCAGCCACCGCGCGTGATCTCGGAGTCTTTGAGGGCGGCGAACTCATAGGACGTGATTACGACTTTATCCTTCTGGTCAAAGGGGCGCGCCACGCCCGCCTTGCGTGCCTCGTTATAGGTCTTGCTCTCCACGATGACGGAGGGCAGCGAGAACTTGTCATAGAGTTCTTGGCTCCATTGTTTGCGCAGGGAAGCGGGCACGATCAGCAGGATGCGGCGGCGGCGCTCGGCCCAACGCTGCGCGATGACAAGACTCGCCTCGATGGTTTTGCCGAGGCCCACTTCATCAGCCAGCAGCACGCCCTTGGAGAGCGGCGACGCCAGCGCGAACAGGGCCGCATCCACCTGATGCGGGTTCATATCGACGCGGGCGGTCGAGAGGGACTGTGCCAAGGCATCTTCGCCCGTGCCCTCCAGCGTGAGATGATGGGCGAAGAAGGTCGCTTGCTGGGGGGAATAGTAGGCCGCCGCCAGCGCAGCTCCGGCAGCCGATGCTGGTGCATTCTCAGAGATCGGCGCCGGATCGACGGCTGCGCCTCCATCAATCCACTTTGCGATGGTCGCGCGGTCAAAACGCCATGATCCACCGACCTTGAAACCGGGAATCTTGGCGTCAGCAGCCAGCTTGTAGACCGTCTTTTCGTTGATCTTCAGCAGCTCGGCGACTTCGCGGATTGTGAGAACATGTTCTGCCATGCCGTCTCATGGCATGAACCGGACCGCAAAGCAAGAAAATTAGAGAAAATTGCGGAACTGCAGAATTATTCTCGTATTTTCTCTCATTCTTTCGTGGGCACCATCTTTGCTTCAGGGCATGGGGCATAGCCGAGCGTGGCTACTATCAGGAACGCCTGTTCGCGTGTCTCTGCCGGAGAATACCGCTTAGCGCTGGAGCGATCGGCGTCCGCGGGTTGGGAGTCCGCGCCTCGCTAATGGGGAGTTAGTCGACCGTTAGCTGGGAGTATGAGTGGGGACAGCCTTCCCCTGTGGCCGAGCCAGCGGCTCGGCCAACCCATCGCCGGGGAGGTCCCCGCACCGCCCCGTAGAGTGAGAGTGCGGACCGAATTCGCCGTGACGGGCTGAAAGCTAGAGGAGAGACCTCCGGCGCCCGTCGTGGAGACCCGCGATGTCCAGATCCACCGCTACCACCGGCCACCCACTCGATCGAGAGGGTGGCGGCATGATCCTCCTGACCTCCGAGTTACGCGAGCGGCTGCTGGCCAACGGCCGCCAATCCGGCGTCGACCACGTCCCGGTCGTCAAATTCTTCAACCCGCTCGGCGAAGGCGTTTGGCTTGCCACCGAACTCGACGCGGATGGCGACACATTGTTCGGCCTCGCCGACCTCGGCGAACCGGAACTCGGCTCGTTTAGCCTCGCCGAAATGATGGCGGTCCGCCTGCCGCTCGGCCTCGGGATCGAACGTGACCTCCTCTTCGAGGGAATGTTCCCGATCTCGGTGTGGGCAGATGCTGCACGTCAAACCGGCAGTATC